>DATBAX010000376.1:0-6201 GCA_036271275.1 Terriglobales bacterium | reverse complement strand
TTTTTTCAATTACCTCGGTAACTTGATGGTGCCCACCGGTGTACCTACGATGGGATTATGAGTTACCAAGCTCTACTCTTCTGCCCTGATGAAAAGACCGCCCGCGTGGTCACGCAAGTCCTGACTGATCTGGAATTTAGCGTCGAAGCATGTTCCGAGCCTTTTGCCGCCGTCAAGAAATTAATGGCGCAGCATTTCGACGCAATTGTGGTGGACTGCGATAACGAGCAGAATGCGACTTTGTTGTTCAAAAGCGCACGCAATTCGGGTTCGAACCAAAGCGCGCTTGCTGTAGCCGTCGTCGAAGGACAATCAGGAGTTGCCAAAGCATTTCGCATCGGCGCAAATCTTGTTCTGACGAAACCGATTAATGTTGAGCAGTCGAAAGGTACGTTACGCGTTGCTCGGGGCTTACTACGGAAAGCAGATTCATCTAAGCCTGCCACGACTGCAACACCCGTAGCAGCACAACCGGCACCAGCTTTCAAACCGGCGCGTCCGGCGGCTCCGGCTCCAGTTGCACCGAAACCGTCGTTCAATGGATTTCCCGCGCAGCGAACTCTGATCGAGCCCACCGTTTCGGATGCGACATCTTCGGCTTTCGAACTTCAACAGGACCCGACGCCGGCACCGGACTCGACGGAAGCCGCATTGTTGGAGTCAATGTCGGATTCGATTGCCAGCCAGCGTTCGGCGCAGCCTGTGGCCGCTTCGAGTTCATCCAAAGAGTATCCCTGGCAGCCAGTTTCCAAACCGCTTGCGGAACCCATGGCGTCATCTCTCAAACGAGCAGCGGCGGCCGTAAGTAAACCAGAACCCGTCGCTCCAGTTCCAACCAAATCAGCAGGCCCACAAGCTCCTGATACCGCAAAGTTTCGGCCAGCCGCCCACAGCATGCCCTCTGCACATGGCTCGGCGAGTGCGCCGGCCCCGGCCAGAGAAGTCCCCCGTCCCGCACCAGCAGTTGAACCGACGCTGGCGCCGGTCGCGGCGAATTTTTCGCCCGCCGATCTGGACGCGATGCAGACCGAACCAACCCTGCCAAGTGCTTCAGCAACAGGGGAAGAATCGCTAATGTTCTCGGCCATGCAGGATGGGCAGAAAGCGTCTGGTGGTAGCAAAAAGATTTTTGTGATCGGCATACTTGCCATGGCTGCGATCGCGGGCGCTTACTATTACCTCGCGGAGCATCCAGAAAACGCCCCGGCATTTCTGCAGAAAACTTTGAACAAGCAGACTGTACCGGGCCCGATCCGAACGCAGACTTCTGTCCCAGTTCAGCCGCAAGCTTCGGCTCCAGTGCAGACTCCAACTCCCGCAGCCACGACAGTTACACCTGCGCCAACTTCGGACCAGGCGGCAAATTCAGAATCCAACCCGCAGATAGATACCGATGAAACAAACAGTGAAACGTCTCACCCTGTAGCGGAAACAAAGCCCTCCGCCGCAAAAACTGCTCCTGGCGTGAATACAAAGACCGCAGTATCAACACCTGCGCCTGAGAAGAAAGTACTGGCTGTCGCCAAATCGACGCCCGCGGCAAAGAGCCAAACGCCTGCGGCAGAAATCGTGCAACCGCCCCCGCCATCCGTCTTGGGTGTCAGTTCGGGCGCGAGTGAAAAAGAAATTGCGGGAATCGCGAGCGCAACTATTTCAAGCATGCCCAAGGCGATGGCGCCAGAAACACTCAAGATTTCTCAGGGCGTCACCCAGGGATTGCTGATAAAACGAGTTCCTCCCAGTTATCCGCCGACCGCCAAACAAATGCACATTCAAGGCACCGTCCAACTTGAGGCGAGCATCGGAAAAAACGGCAACGTCACCAATGTGAAGGCACTCAGTGGAGATCCGCTCCTCACCCACTCGGCAATCGACGCTGTGAAGCAATGGAAGTACAAGCCTTATACCTTGAATAACGAACCTGTGGAAATCCAAACGCAGATCACGGTCAATTTCAAACTGCCGTAAGAACTAGAAGGTCGGGATTTTCCTTCGTGTTCCTTCGTGCCCTTTGCGGTTTACGCCTTTCCTTCGCCCCTTCTCCAGCGCTATAATATAGGAATATCCACTCACCGAAATTGCGCTCTGTGAGTGGCTGGGACGACCTATGGACTTCAAATTAGTCAGCAATTATGAGCCGAAAGGCGATCAGCCCACTGCGATTGCGTCTCTCACGAAGGGACTTTTTGATCGCGACCAACACCAGGTCCTGCTGGGCGTTACCGGATCCGGCAAGACTTTCACGATGGCGAAAGTCATCGAGCATGTGAATCGTCCGGCCATCGTGATGGCCCACAACAAAACTCTCGCCGCGCAGCTTTACCATGAATTCAAGAATTTCTTCCCGCACAATGCGGTGGAATATTTTGTTTCGTATTACGACTACTACCAGCCGGAGGCTTACGTTCCCTCCGCCGATCTTTATATTGAAAAAGAATCGACGATCAACGACGAGTTGGATCGGCTGCGGCTCTCCGCCACCCGCTCTCTCTTCGAGCGTCGCGATTGCCTGATTGTTTCGTCAGTGAGTTGCATTTACGGCCTCGGCTCTCCGGAAGCGTATTACGGAATGATGCTGTTCCTCGAAAAGGGCCAGAAGATCAAGCGTGAGGACATCACTCGCAAGCTGGTCGAGATCCTCTACGAACGCACCGATGGCGATTTCCGGCGCGGAACGTTTCGTGTCCGCGGCGACGTGATCGAAGTGTTCCCCACTTACGACGACATGGCATATCGCATTGAGTTGTGGGGCGACGAGGTCGATTCCCTTTCGCAGATCGATCCGTTATTCGGAACGGTCAAGCAGAAATATGCGCGGCTGCCGATTTATCCCAAAACCCACTATGTGATGAAGCCGGAAACCAAAAACAAAGCCGTCGATTCCATCAAAGAAGAACTCAAGTGGTGGGAAACGGAACTGGAAAAACAGGGACATCTCGTTGAAGCGCAGCGAGTGCACCAGCGCACCATGTATGACCTCGAAATGATCAAGTCTGTAGGCTACTGCCATGGGATTGAAAACTATTCGCGGCATTTCACAGGACGTATGCCAGGAGAGCCGCCTCCGACATTGCTCGATTATTTTCCCCGCGATTATCTGATGTTCGTCGACGAATCGCACCAGACTGTGCCGCAGTTGCACGGCATGTATCACGGCGACCGTTCGCGCAAAGAAACGCTGGTGGAATACGGATTCCGCCTGCCTTCGGCGCTCGACAATCGTCCGCTGACGTTTGAAGAGTTCGAGCATCGCATGGGACAAATGATTTACGTTTCCGCCACGCCTGGACCTTATGAGTTGACCAAATCTGCCGGAGTGGTCGTTGAGCAAATCATCCGGCCAACAGGATTGGTCGACCCGCCGGTCGAAGTGCGTCCGGTGAAGGGACAGATCGACGACCTGCTGCACGAGATTCGCGACCGCGTCGCACGCGGCGAACGCGTACTCGTGACAACACTTACGAAACGCATGTCCGAAGATCTCGCCGAATATTACAGCGAAGTCGGTGTGAAGTGCCGCTACATGCACTCAGAAATCGAAACGCTTGAACGAGTAAAAATCCTTCGTGATCTGCGCAAAGGCGAATTCGACGTATTGATTGGCATCAACCTCCTGCGGGAAGGCTTGGATCTCCCCGAAGTTTCTCTAGTAGCCATTCTCGACGCCGACAAAGAGGGTTTCCTGCGATCAGCGGGAGCGCTCATCCAAACCATCGGCCGCTGCGCCCGCAATCTCAACGGACGTGCCCTCCTTTACGCCGACCGCATGACCGACTCCATGAAAAAAGCCATGGGCGAAACCGACCGCCGCCGCGCCATCCAGGAAGCCTACAACGTAGCCAACGGAATCACGCCGGAGTCCGTCATTCGCCCGCTCGATATGACGCTGGCAGGAATCGTCGCCGCGGACTACGCCGACCTCACCGCCGGAGAATCAGAAGGCATTCCTGAATTCCAATCGCAGGTCGCGCTCGACGAATACATTGGCAAGCTTGAAAGCGACATGCGGGAGTCAGCCAAGAGATTTGAATTTGAGAAGGCTGCGAAGCTGCGGGATACGATTAAGGAGTTGCGGACGAAAGAGTTTTTGTTCGCGTGAGTTTGTATTAGGGTGGAACGAAGTTTCGTCAGAATCCTCGCTAACGCTGGAAGACGTGGCGTTATGATGGCTTCAACAAAGGAGAACGCGTGAATCTTCTACAAATATACGTCAAGACGATACTGATCGGGGACTACCTCGCCCCCGCCTTCCAACGGGGTGGATTTAAAACAGAGGCTAGGCTCCTGAAAATTCAGTCCGGTCAACTGGTGAAGTTGCTAGGAAAAGTAGGTTCGGAACTCTCGGAAATGCCCGGTCCTGCCTTGGCAGGAGCGGTGGCGGTTTTGCTTGGCAGCGGAAGTTTCGATTCCGCTTACAACGACAATCGCCGCAAGCGAGGAAAACTATTGGAAAAGGTAGGCAAGGTGGATAAGACCTTGCAGAGAACTCTTAAGAAAGCTCTCAACAATATGTACAGCGTAACCCTGAGAGGTAAGAGTCGTCGGGAACGAGTTCAGATAGCGTCTCGGATTATCAACGCCTTGGACAGTTCATCGAAAAAGAAGGCGCTGTCCTTGCTATCTACAAAAGTTTGACCGGCGATAAAACGCCGCAACGCTCTGAGGGCTGTGCAAGTGAACTGGGTTTCATCTTGATCCGCAAAACCAGCTATTTATAGAACATTCTTCATGAGAGCTCTCTGATTTGGGCCGCCATTTTATAGATATCCCAGCTTTGGTTGAATTCCTGAAGTTTCTCGTGGAATTTGTTTGGATCCTTTATTCGTTGAAGACCGTCGGCTTCCGCTATACGTTCCTTCATAAACGCTGCTAGGGGATCCGGCACGAGGTACGAAAGGTAGTACGCTTCTTGTAGATCCAGATACTCAGGGAAGATTTGTCCTCCCTTGAGGGAGAGATTGCCAAGTTCCGAATAATCACGGTCGGGTCCAAATGTTTTATTGATATGGATGGCTCGTATAAGAAAATTATGAAACCTTCGAAGGGCTTTGAAGATCTCGGCGACGCGATCCGCATGAATCTGTTTCCGCCATATATTCATTTGCGCGACTGTTTCGTCATGTTGCTTTGTTCGGTCCTCTTCCTGCTTCGCCCTCTCATGACCTTGATTCCGGTACTCTCGCCAGTCCAAAAAGAAGATTGCAACTAGCGCCATGCCTTCCAGCCAAATCGCAAGAAACTCGTAGCACTTTAGCCATGACGCAGTTTCCGACATATTGTTCCTCTCCCTCCGGGGCCTCGTCGATTCGAACAAGCACTCCACGTCAATTTTACTCTCGAGGGTGCCACGGCCAGCTCCTCTTTCGGAGGGCCAGGATCTCTCCGCGAAGAAAGCGAAATCGAAACCTAAGAACACTGGACGACTCCGAAAGCACCTTTAAAGTTGCTATCCTAAAAAGGAACGATGCCGGACATCATTAAAGACATTCAATCCCTGACTACCTTTCGCCGGCGGTCTGGCGACTTCATGAAGCAAATCAAGAAGAGCAATCGGCCCGTTGTGCTTACGGTGAATGGAAAGGCGGCGGCGGTGGTTCTGGATGCCGCAGCCTATCAACGCCTCCTGGACGTGGCCGCAAGAACCGATGCAGGAGAAGGCATCCGGCAGGGAATGGACGATGTGGAAAAAGAAAAAGTCCGGCCGGTAAAAGAATTTTTCAAGGAATTCGAAGCCTCACTCGCCCAACTTGGCTAGGATCGCTTCAGATAATCCCCCGGCGACAAAATCTTCACGCCTCTCCACGGATGCATCCTCAGCAAATCCCCGTCGCCTGTAATGATCGCGTCTGTCCGTCCATTCAGCGCCAGTTCCAAAAACTTATCGTCCTTCGGATCGCGGCACTCGCGCACTAGTCGAATGATAGGCACGAACTCGGCCGCACTTGTGAGTTGCACCAGGAAGAGCGCACGCTCATCCTGGCTGACATAGCGATCAAACTTTGTGCGGAGCAGAATTTCCTTCAACTCATCCACGGTGGATTCGGACAAGAGAAGAAGGCAGTGTTTCAACACCTGCATCACGGCCTGTCGCGGAATTGAAGGCGAAAATGCAGCGGCGCTCACAAGGACGTTTGTGTCGATCACACAGCGCATCAGTCTTTCAGAATGTCAGCAAGAATTTCCTCGGTAAGTCCCCTCGCT
>DATBAX010000375.1:0-6357 GCA_036271275.1 Terriglobales bacterium | reverse complement strand
TCGACCACCGGTTTGCGCGAACGCACCGCCTGGAAGAAGTTCCAAAGATGCGGCTTCACTTCGTCGAAGGACACTCCACGATAAGTCATGCCTTCGGTAGGAAATCCCTTGTACGGCGCGAGATCATGTTCGTCGTGCCACTTTTTGAAATACGCATCGCGCAAATCTTTCGGAAAACTGTTGGCGTAATAGCTGGGAGAATCGTCCACTCCCGCCTGCGCCGAGAAAATGATCGTACTGTCGGTAAGTTCCAGCACTCCCTTTGATCCCATGAAGCGATAAGTCTCCGGCGTGTCGGTGCCCAGATTCAGCCGCATATAAACCGGCACGTTGCCATACTCGAATAGAGTGGCATGGACGTCCGGCATATTGCGGCCATCCTTCCAGCGCAGAATTCCACCCATCGACATCACTCGCTTCGGGGCCTCGTTGAGCCCCAGCACAAATTGCATGCCGCTAATTAAATGCACCAGCAGATCGCCCGCTACGCCCGTGCCATATTCCTTCCAGCACCGCCAGCGCGCATAAATCAGAGGATCGAACGCGCGTTTCGGTACGGTGCCCTGCCAAGTGTCCCAATCCAAATTGGTCGTCGAAAGATCAGGTGGTGGCGGATATTCCCACGCTCCTGTGGGATCGTTACGTCCGAGCGTGCCTTCGACCATCATGAGATCGCCGAGCACTCCCTGGGCGATGAGCTCTTTGGCTTTGGCGGCAATCTGCGAACTGACGCGCTGGGAACCAATCTGCACGATGCGTCCGGATTTCTGTTGCGCCGCCATCATGTCCACGCCTTCGGCGGCGGTGTGCGACATCGGTTTCTCACAATAAATATCTTTCCCCGCGCTCGTAGCATCGACCACAACCTGCTTGTGCCAATGATCCGGGATGGCGGCGACGATGCAGTCGATCTCCTTGTCATCGAGCAATTCCTGATAGCGGCGCGTGACTGGAAGATTTGCTCCCGCAATCTCGCGGGCCAACGCTTGGCGGCCGTCGTAAAGATCGCACGCTGCCACGCATTCCACTCCCGGCAGCTGGATCGAATTACTCAGCAGTCCTGAACCCTGCATGCCGATGCCAATCATTCCGAAGCGTACGCGGTCACTGGGGGCAATTGTGGTTGGCAACGCAAATAGCGGGTCAGGATCAAGAAAAATAGTTTTGGCAGCGAGAGTCGCCCCCGCAGCTCCGGCAGAAATACCCATGAATTTGCGACGCGAAAAAGATTTGTCTTTCATGATTAGCCCCCAGCTATTTTACGTCTCAGATCTGAATTTTTTTGGCTCCTGAGCTTCTAGCCAAACCGTTGTGATTTAGCTAGGACTAGGAGCTGCAGCACTATTTCTTCAGCATCTTGACCGCGACTTCCTTGAAGAATACTACGTCGTCATTGCTATGATTTTGCAGGCCGAAGTATCCGTCTTGCGGGCGCGGGCCGCGTTCCGGTTCAAAGTCAAACTTCTTTTCCGGCACGGGATCGCCTTCGGTGAAGTCCGTGACCTTTACTCCATTCACCGTGACGATGGTATGCGGACCGTCCAGAGTAATCTCCATGGTGTTCCACTCCGGCCCAGGCTTGCCGGGACGCGCCAGAGGTTTGGTGAGTGAGTAAAGCATGCCAGTGATGTGGTACTCATCTTCACCCTCGGCGACATTGTCGATCTGGACTTCGTAGCCATAATTCACCGGCATCCAGGCCTCACGCGGCTCGATAGGGATACGAATAAAAACGCCGGAATTGTCATTCTTATCGCGCATCCTGAAAACCACGCGAATCACGCAGTCGCCCAGTTTTCCGCCAGTCCAATAGAGCAGGCCCATGCCGCCGTGAGTTTGGATCAGGCCGTTTTCCACAGTCATTTCTCCCGGACCAACGTGCTTCCAGCCAGTGAGGTCCTTACCGTCAAATAGCTGCTTCCAATCTCCAGATTGGGCCTGAGAAATAGTCGCCATGAAAGCCAGCGCCAGACATAACAAAGTGAGCCGTTTCAGCATAAGAAATACCTCCCAAGGGGTCGCGGGAAAACTATACACCCAAATTGAGGGTGGCGATGAGTCGCTGCTAAGTCTTTTATTGTGAATGGACTAGGCGCGACCAGCTTCTAGGTGCTAGCTCTTAGCCACCCCGCCACGGAGATTTCGCTGGGAGCTAGAAGATAGGAGCCAGAAGCTATCAAGCTTCCCCTTAGTTACTTCTTTGCCGAAGCAAACCTCTCGAACGCCGCATCTTAAGAGATATAATCGGGCTAGCGCCGCAGAACGCGATATTCATCGCCAGGAATCTAAATCTGATGTCCATGAAGATAAAGACCGCAATTCTCCTTTCGTCCGCAGCCGTTTTGGTGTTCACGCTGGTTGGTGGAATCAACGGAGTTCGGGCCTCCAGCAGCGACGGCGCGTACCGGCAGTTGCAGGTTTATAGTGAAGTTCTCTCGCGGGTGCGCAGCGAATATGTGGTCGAGCCCAACATCCCCGAAGTGACCGACGGAGCGTTGCACGGCCTGCTCGAGTCGCTCGACGCTAATTCCAGCTACCTCACCGCGGATGAATACAAAGACTACAAAGCCCACAAGACGGAAGCCAAGGGCGAAATCGGCGCAGTCGTGTCCAAGCGTTTCGGATACGCTTCAGTGATCGCCGTCATTCCGGGCAGCCCTGCCGACAAAGCCGGATTGCAGGACACCGACATTCTGGAAGCGATCGAGGGCAAGAGCACCCGCGAGATTTCACTTGCGGAAGTTCACAACCTGCTCTCCGGACAACCGGGATCGAATGTGACCATCGCGGTCGTGCGCGCCCGCCGTTCCGAGCCGCAGAAGATGGTGATTACTCGTGACCTGATTGCCATTCCGGCAGTGACCGATAAGATTGTCGAGGAAGGCATCGGCGAAATTCATGTCGACGCGTTCACTAAAGGCAAATCAGACGAGATCGCATCCAAGGTCAGGGCCCTGCAAAAGTCAGGCGCCAAGAAACTGATTCTTGATCTGCGCAACTGCGCTGAGGGCGAAGAGTCGGAAGGCATCGCGACCGCCAATCTGTTTTTGAATCACGGCACCATCACTTATCTGCAAGGTCAGAAGTATCCTCGCGAAGCTTTCAACGCCGATCCGGCCAAAGCAGTTACCACGCTGCCACTGGTCGTGCTGGTGAACAAGGGAACTGCGGGTCCGGCCGAGATTGTGGCCGCAGCCGTACTGGAGAATGCTCGCGGCGACGTTGTAGGAGACAAAACCTTCGGCGACGGCTCCGTGCAAAAAGTAATGGAATTGAAAGACGGATCAGCGCTGATTTTGTCGGTCGCGAAATACTATTCGCCGACGGGCAAGGCCATTCAGGACACGGCTGTGACGCCCAATGTCCTGGCCGCCGATGTTGACGAAGACGCCGCCGTTCCCGATGAAGACGAAAACACCGTCCCCGCGGACGAAGTCAAGAAGCCAGTTCAACAACAAGACGAACAACTGGATAAAGCGATCCAGGTGTTGAAGAGCCATACGAGTTAGAAAGGCGTCGTTCGTCGTTGGTCGTTGGCCAAAGCAAAATCTGAATCGCGCGTCTTCGGACGCGCGATTTTGTTTTGAGACCCCAAGACCAGGAACCTAAGACCCAAGACCCAAGACCCTAAAGCTGAATGCTATCCTGAACTGAACCCCGATGACCTCCCTGGATCAAGAGCCTGTGCCGGTTGACGTCGCCCGGCGGAAGCTTGTGGGTCGTGTCCTATTCACGCTGCTGGTGCTGCTCTCCAGCCTGATCGGCGCTACTGCTGGTTTGCTGCTCGTTTACTCGACCAACCTGCCGCAGGTGGAGCAACTCGAACACTATCGGCCCAGTTCGACCACCGAACTCTACGACGATCAGGGACGCGTCATCGGCTCTTTCGCCCTGCAACGGCGCGTGGTTTCCAGTTACGATGATTTCCCTCCAGTCCTTCGCGACGCTTTGATTTCCATCGAGGACAAAGATTTCTATCGGCATTCCGGCATCGACGTATGGCGCATTGCGGGCGCAGCCTATCGCGATGTCGAGTCGGCGGGCAAGGTACAGGGCGCGTCCACGCTGACCATGCAATTGGCGCGCAATCTTTTTCTTTCCCCCGACCGTTCCTTTCATCGCAAGATTCAGGAAGCTCTGCTCGCGATCCAGATCGAGCGTCACTTCACCAAACCACAAATTTTCACGCTCTATGCCAACCAGATTTATTTGGGTCACGGCGTGTACGGCTTCGAAGCAGCGTCTGAGTTTTATTTCAGCAAACCCGCAAAACAACTCTCCCTCGAAGAAGCCACGCTGCTGGCGGGACTGCCGAAGTCCGGTATTTACTATTCGCCGATCACTCATCCCGATCGCGCGCTCAAGCGGCGAAATCTGGTGATCAATTCCATGCTCGAAGATGGGAAAATCACCGCGCAGCAGGCAGCCGCGTCACGAAATCAGCCTCTGCAATTAAATTTGGCGCACGATCCCAACTCGCTGGCGCCGTATTTTGTGGAGGAAATCCGCCGCTATCTCGAAGGCAAATACGGGACCGATCAGGTGCACGAAGGCGGATTGCGAGTCTACACATCACTCAATATGGATTTGCAGCGCACCGCCAATCACGCGGTCTTGGATGGCCTGGCCGCGTACGAGCGACGTCACGGATGGAAGGGACATCTGCAAAACGTTTTAGCTGGTAACACTACGTTGGCAAACTACGAGCACCCTGATTGGGATGACGATCCCGGCGTCGATGACTATGTTCACGCGCTGGTCACGACCGTTTCGTCAACGACATCCTCGATTAAGTTTGGACGGTACACCGCCAACCTCTTACCCGCGGATGTAGCGTGGACTCAACACAAAATGCCGGACGTAATGAAAGCCGGCGACATCGTTTACGTAAAGATTCTCTCGCTAGGCGCGGAGAGCAAGGCCAAAGTAAGCCTGGAGCAGGATTCGGGCGCGCAAAGCGCATTGCTCGCGATCGACAATGCCAGCGGAGAAATCAAAGCATTGGTCGGCGGCCGCGACTTCAACAATTCTAAGTTCAACCGGGTGACACAGGCGCAACGGCAAGTGGGATCGTCGTTCAAGCCGTACGTATACACAGCAGCCATCGATCAGGGCGCAAAGCCGGACGACACAATTCTGGACGCGCCAACAACTTTTCAAACCGCTTCCGGCCCTTACACCCCGCATAATTACGAAGAGAACTTCGAGGGCACCATCACGTTGCGAAGAGCTTTGGCGCAGTCGCGAAATATCCCGGCATTGAAAATCGCTGAAAGCCTCGGCATCAAGACCGTCATCGACTACGCCCACCGTTTCGGAGTTACCTCGAATATCCCCGCTTATCTTCCGGTTGCGGTCGGCGCTGCCGATCTCACACTCTTCGAGCAGACATCCGCGTACAGCGTGTTTCCGAACGACGGCGTCCGTATAACTCCGCGCTATATCACCAAAGTGACCGATTACGAAGGCCGCGTGCTGGAGGAAGACTATCCCGAAGTGAAAGACGTGATCAGCGCCCGTACCGCGCGCATCATGACCTCCATGTTGCAGGAAGTTGTGCAGCATGGGACGGGAATCGCGGCCGCCGGCATGAAGTATCCACTGGCTGGGAAAACCGGAACGACCAATGACTTTACCGATGCATGGTTTGTAGGATTTTCACCATCGACAACTTGCGGCGTTTGGGTAGGTTATGACGAAAAGAAATCACTCGGCGCGAAAGAAACCGGAGCCCGTGCAGCTTTGCCGATCTGGATGGACTTCATGAAAGTCGCGCTGGCGGGCAAAGAGCCCGGGGACTTCCAGCCTGCTCCAGACTTGCCGCCGAATCCAGTAGCGCAAAAAGTGGATACGCCAGATGCCGCGCCCGGCGCGGACGAGGCGCATTGATTGCATTTGCAAAGAGGATGAGATGAAGACCTTCCTAAAAATCGTGTTGGTCGTATTTGTGGTGCTATGTTTTGTGTCGCTTGCAACTCAATTGTCGATGTATTACTGGCCAAACATTCCCGCAGTACCCGATCCCGGCGCCGGACGCACATACTCGCTGAATAATCATGGCAGATACACATATATGAACAGAAATGAATATCTGTTACATGAGGTTGCGTTCTGGACCTTCATTATTTGTCTTTTGGGTACAGGCGCAATTGAGCAATTTCTCGATCCGTTTGATCATAAGCGCCGTCCGCGGCCGTTCGATCCAAACTTACCGCCTTGGCGAAATCGGCACTAAACTATGAAATCTTTTTTCCGTCTCGTACTGCTATCCCTGGTGTTGCTGATTGTCGCGCTCGTCTCCGCGCTCACAGCCATGCGCTTTGCGATTCATAGCGGCGAAGTTGCGGTTCCGGACCT
>DATBAX010000374.1:0-9995 GCA_036271275.1 Terriglobales bacterium | reverse complement strand
TTCAATCCGAGCCGTGCCGCAGCCCCGCGCGGACCGGCAATGACACCTCTGGTTTCGCGAAGGACGCGAGTGATCAGCGTTCGCTCCAATTCCTCAAGCGTTCCGTCGTTTTCAGAACTCTGCTGATCAAATGGCTGAAGTTCTGTCAGGGGAACATTCAAAGTCGCCGCTTCGGAAAGAATCACTGACCTCTCGATGAAATTTTCCAGCTCTCTCACGTTGCCCGGCCATTCCCAACTGGACAGCGCCTGCATGGTTTCCGTGGGGATAATTTCGATTTGTTTGTTCATCCGGCGAGCATATTTCTGCACAAAGTAACTCACCAGAAGCGGTATGTCTTTCTCCCGCTCCCGCAACGGCGGCATATGAATTGGAAAAACATTGAGCCGGTAATACAAATCGCTGCGGAACTCACGCTCGGCGACGCTTTTCGCCAGGTTCCGGTTGGTTGCGGCGACCAGCCGGACATTGACTCGAATTGTGCGATTCGATCCCAATCTTTCGAATTCCTGGTCTTGCAACACTCTTAGGAGCTTGGGCTGCAATTCAAGCGGAATGTCGCCAACCTCGTCGAGGAACAATGTGCCTTTGTCCGCCAGTTCCAGGCGTCCAACCTTTTGGGTAACGGCCCCGGTAAAGGCGCCTCTCTCGTGTCCGAAGAGTTCACTTTCGAGCAGGCCGGTGGGAATGGCCGCGCAATTGAGTTTGATAAAGCTCGCATCCTTCCGCGAACTCAGGCGATGGACGGCATGAGCGATCAATTCCTTTCCGGTGCCGGTTTCCCCGAGGATCAACACGGTCGCATTGCTTGGCGCCACCGTCCTGACCTGCGAAAGAACACGCCGCAGCGCCGGGCTATCGCCGACAATCTCTTCAAAATTTCTTTCAGAGCGAATTTCACTTTCCAGATACGACTTCTCATGCGCCAGCTTGTCTTTGATGCTGGCAATTTCCCGATGCACCTGGGCATTGTCCAACGCGACCGCCAGCTGTGCGGCCACTTGTTGCAAAAAACCGAGGTCCTGGGAGAGGAAAGCGTCGTTCTGAGTACTCGCCAGATTAAGCGTGCCGATAGTGTCTCTCCGTGTAGTCAGTGGAATGCAACACAGCGACTGAAATCCCTGTCCCAGCATCCGCTCCACAAAATCGGATCGCATTTCCACCATCTGTTCATGGTTGTAGATGTGCATTTCTTTTTCCAGAAACGCGCGACCAGTGCTCGGCTCCTGCACCGAGATCGTCGACTCCGTCACGATCGACGCTCCTGCCGGCGACGGATCCAAAGCGTAGATGTGGAGGGACCGGGCCGGTTCATCATGAATAGCAACACTGGCATAGTTTTGCCGGACCACATTGTGGATAAAGCCTGCTATAGCCGGAAATATCTCCCGGAGGTCGTGGCTGGTCACCAGTTTGTTGGTGACTTCCAGCAACATTTGCAGCCGCTGTCGCTCCAATTGGAGCGCCCCAAACATCAGGGAATTTTCCACCGCCAGTGCCACCACATCCGTCACATGCTGCAACATCCTCAGGTCTTTTTCGCCATAGGCCTCTTCCTGTAAGCTTCCCAGGCCAAGAGCTCCCAGGCGCCTTTGAGTGGTGGTCAGGGGCAACGCGCAATAAGACCGGATGCCCTTCTCCTTCGCTCGCCCGCATGCAACCTGTAAATACTTTTCCACGTCCTGGCCTGGGACCACGAAGGGTTGCTGGTTTTGCCAAGCCCGTCCCGCGGCGGAACCTTCCACCGGCAATTCGGCGATGGTAGGGAGAAGGCCGGGCTCTTCCCAGAGGTGCACGCGCATCACATTTTTTGAGGAATCGTGGAGAGAAAACGTGGCGAGTTCGAAGGCGGCGAACTCCCGAAGATGCTCCGCTAGCTCGCGGAACAATTCATCCAGACCGCGATGGTGGACGACCACGTCCGCCAGATGCAGCAACGTCTCGTAACGGCGAAGTTCACCGTGTGAATCAAACTGCTCAGGAACCATTGGCGCGAGACTCCTTGAGAAGCCCCCCTCGTGCAATGCTTCCTCAAAAACAAACAATTACTTCTAACCGGAACGCTAAACCTGTTCTTAAGCGGAACGGTAGACCTACCCTTCAACGAAAGCAAGTTATTTCTTTGGCCGCTGTCATGATCAGTGTCACGGCATATTTCCGCGAATGAAAATTTACCTCATTTGGACTAGTCAAGAGAACGCTTCCAATCGGCGGGCGGACCCGCAGAACTTGCTTCCGAGATCCGGTTATAATTTAGTAATGGCACGAGGTTGGGAGAGCAAGTCAATCGAGGACCAACAGGCAGAAGCTGCATCTCCGGTGGACAAATCCAAACCACAGCTAACTCCCGATCAAATCGCCGGTCAGCGCCGACGAGATGGGCTCATTCTGACTCGTAAGCGGGCGCTCCAGCAACTGGAAGCGGCGCAACACCCGGAACATCGTAAAATGCTGGAAAAAGCCCTCTCAGACATCGACTCGGAACTCGCAAAACAGGGCTAAGTGGCTGTTTAGACGTACTTTGGTTACCTCCTGACGTATAATATCCTTTACCCCCATGAAAGCTTACGTGTACGTTTCTTTAAAGAAGAGTGTTCTGGATCCGCAGGGCAAAACCATCCAGGGCGCGCTTAAGAAAATGGGCTACAAGGGACTGGATGAAGTCCGCCAGGGAAAGTATTTCGAGCTCACGCTCGATGGCGGATTGAATCGAGCCGAAGTCGAAACCGAGGTCGGACGGATTGCTCGCGAAGTATTGACCAATCCGGTGATCGAAGAATTTCGCTTCTCCCTTGAAGACTGACCATCCCCCGGTCCGTGGTACGAATGGAGTTTCTGCTCACCAGTTTCGGCCCTCCGGCAGACGTGTTTTTGCCGGGAGGCGATTCATTTCATAAGCCATCAAACCAGGAGTCATTCTTAAATGTGCGGAATTGTTGGATACGTTGGCAAGAAGCAGGTGGTGCCGGTCATCATCGAAGGACTTCGCCGCTTGGAATATCGCGGCTACGATTCCGCCGGTATTGCGGTTTGCGGTAACGGCGATGGTTTGCAAATCCGCCGCGCGGAAGGCAAGCTGCGCAATCTGGAAGAAGTAATTCGCCTTAAGCCGCTCGATGGAACTTACGGCATTGGACATACACGCTGGGCCACGCATGGGCGTCCCACGGAAGAGAACGCGCATCCGCATCGCGATTGCACCGGGCGGATTGTGGTCGTTCATAATGGCATCATTGAGAATTACGTCGTCCTAAAAAGGCAGTTGATCGCTGAAGGGCACAAGTTCACTACCGAGACGGACACCGAAATTATTGCCCACCTGGTCGAGAAATTTTATGTAAAAGATGCGAGCGGCACTCGTCCATCGCTGGAAGAGGCGGTGCGCACCACGGTGAAGCTGTTGACCGGCGTATTCGCTCTATGCGTGATCTCGGTCGATGAGCCAAACAAGATCGTGGCGGCACGCAACGGTCCGCCGTCGGTCATAGGTTTGGGAAAAGACGAATATTTCGTAGCATCCGACGTTCCCGCAATTTTGTTTCATACCCGCGATTTGTTTTTCCTCGGCGACGGCGACATGGCCGTGCTCACGCCGGACGGCGTAAAGCTGACTGATTTCGAAGGAAAGACCGTTGTCCGCGAAGTGCAACACATCACCTGGGACCCGATCATGGCGGAAAAAGGCGGGTTCAAGCACTTCATGCTCAAGGAGATTTACGAGCAGCCGCGGTCGGTGCGGGACACGACGCTGGGGCGCATTTCGCAGGAAACCGGGCATGTATTTCTCGACGAAATGCAGATCACGGAATCCGAATTCAAGGCGGCGAAGAAAATCAATATTGAAGCTTGCGGCACCAGTTGGCACGCGGGGCAAGCCGGTAAATTCATGATTGAAAGCCTGGCACGCATCCCGGTGGAAGTTGACTATGCGAGCGAGTGGCGCTATCGCGATCCCATCGTCGATGCGAACACAATCACCGTAGTCATTTCCCAATCGGGCGAGACCGCCGACACCATCGCTGCCCAGCGCGAGGCCAAAAGCAAGGGTTCTAAAACTCTCGCGATTTGCAACGTAGTCGGTGCGATGATCACTCGTGAGGCTGCGGGAACCATCTACACACATGCGGGGCCGGAAATTGGCGTCGCGTCCACTAAAGCTTTTACCGCCCAACTCACGGCACTTTATTTATTCGCTCTTTATCTTGGCCAACTTCGTGGCAACATGACGGAAGAACAGGCCAAAGCAGCAGTATTCGAACTCACCAGGCTTCCGGGAAAGTTAGAAACTCTGCTCACTCACGATTCCGAATGTGAAGAGCTGGCCAAACTATACGTCCGAGCCCAGGACTTTCTATTTCTGGGACGCGGGATTCACTATCCCATCGCGCTCGAAGGCGCGCTCAAGCTGAAGGAAGTTTCCTACATTCATGCGGAAGGTTATCCCGCGGGCGAAATGAAACACGGCCCCAACGCGCTGATTGACGAAAATTTGCCGGTCGTTATTATCGCGACACGTGATCCGAACAATGCGCTTTCCATGGTTCGTTATGAAAAGACCATGTCGAACCTGAAAGAAGTGAAAGCACGATCCGGTAAAGTGATTGCCATCGCCACCGAAGGCGATGAGGACATCAAAGAAGCTGCTGACCACGTTCTTTATGTCCCCGCAGCCCCGGAAGAACTGGCGCCGATTTTGGAAATCGTGCCGTTACAACTGTTGGCCTATCACATCGCGGTGCGTCGCGGATGCGATGTCGATCAGCCGAGGAATCTGGCGAAGTCGGTGACGGTGGAGTAAAACTCGCGGTTGGCCGTTGGTCGTTGGCCGATGGCTAAACCGCTTTGCAGCAAGCTCTAAAGCGCTATTTGAACAGAGGCCGATGGCGTAACGCTGAAAAGCGGTGCGCCACCCAAAATCAAAACCCCTCCTCAGATGAAAAGCATCTTCACCCAAACACCTGTTTCGCCGCTGCCACCGTATTGCAATGGATCGTCACCGTGTCCTCCACTCTTCGTGCGTATCCGCCTGCATACGTAACCATCACCGGAATATTTTTCGTCCGCGCAACACGGAAGACCAATTCGTCGCGGCGCTTCAGTCCTTCGATGCTCAGGTTTAATCCGCCAAGTTGGTCTTCGCGATAGGGGTCGGCGCCGGCGATGTAGCAAAGCAAGTCAGGCTGGAATTGGCGGAGGCCCGAACTCAAAGCATTGTCGAGCCAGGCGAGATAATCGTCGTCGCCGACGCCGTCTGGCAAATCCACATCGATAGAAGATGGAGGTTTTCGCGCGGGATAATTGTTTTTCTGATGCAGCGATATTGTGAAGACATCTCCGCCCGATTTAGCTGGCTGAGCAAGCAATCCACTGGTAGAGGGCAATACGTCGCTGCCCACGGGCCTCGCTGCAAAGATTGCGGCTGTCCCATTCCCTTGATGAACATCACAGTCCACGGTCATCGCCTGGGTGATTTTCTTTTCTTGCTGCATGTGACGGATGGCGACAGACACGTCGTGAATCATGCAGAAGCCTTCACCGTGGTCGGGGAAGGCGTGATGGAATCCGCCGCCGATGTTGAAGGCCACGCGGTCTCGCAACGCATTCTGGGCCGCGAGAATGGACCCACCCGCCGCAAGCCAGAACGCCCGCACAAGCTCAGGAGAGAATGGAACCTCCATCTCAGCTTGTTCACGGGCGGAGAGCGTTCCGGATTTTAATTTGTGAACATACTCCGGCGTATGCACCAGCAGGATGTCCTCATCGGAGGCCGGTTGCGGTTCGCGGAAATCTGATGCCTCAGCGAGGCCCGTCTCCAGTAATCGCTCATGGACGAACCGGTACTTTTCGGCGGGGAAAACGTGCGCCCCGATGGGCAGATAATAGTCGTCGCTGTAGATGAGTTTGAAAGGCAGCATCTTTACCAAATCATACCAATCCTCTGTCATCCTGAGCGCAGTGATTTCGTCGCGCAGCGAAGCAATCACGGAGTCGAAGGACCCCTACTGCGCTGATGCTGTCGAGGATCTAGAGATGTTGACTGTCAAGATGATGCAGAGAAGATCGTAGGGGTCTTTCGACTCCGTAACTGTTTCGCTTCGCGAAACAGTTACTCAGCTCAAGATGACAGTTTTTTGGGGTTTGGGTAGCAATGGCGTTACAGATGACAACGGTAAAAGTTATTTTTTTCTGGTAGGCGGTGGCGTGACAAACGTCCGTCTAATCGGCACGATCGCGCCTTTCGACGGATCGGCTGCGGCATTTGCGCGCGACAGCACTTCTTCCTGAATATATTTCACGAAGTCTTGTATCTGGCGTTGCATTTCTTCCATGCGTTCGCGCATTTGCAGAATGATTGCCATCCCGCTGATATTCACGCCTAGGTCGCGGGCCAGCGATAGGATAAATTCCAACCGCAATAAATCTTCATCTGTGTAAAGACGGGTGTTGCCTTCGGTGCGGGAAGGTTTGAGCAGGCCTTCTCGTTCATACAGCCGTAGAGTTTGGGGATGAATGCCGTACATCTCGGCGACCGACGAGATCATGTACGCGCCTTTGGATTTTCGCTTGGTCACAGTTTTCCTCAACCCGCCCGCAAGTCAATCCGTAGTTTAGCGTAGAACCGATATCCGCTGCATTCTAGCGCGTCTTCGGACGTTTTCCGAAACAACCGCTTCCTCCTATTCGCATCGAAGGAGCAGGAGGCAATCATGGACCAAAATAATGCAGTCAGCGTGGTGGAAAAGTTAATTGAAACTTTGAAAGACGGTCAGAAGGGGTATCAAGACGCCGCTTCTCATGCCAAGCGGCCGGACTTGGTTACGTTCTTTAATGAGCAAAGCCTGCAGCGGGCAAAGTTTGCCGGTGAGTTGCAATCGGAACTCATCACCCTGGGCAAGTCTGATAACAAAGAATCCGGTTCAATGGGTGCGGCGGTGCATCGGGCCTGGATCGATACCAAGGTGGCTCTGGGCGGCGGAGACAAGACGATCCTGGAGTCGGTAGAACGTGGTGAAGACAGCGCCAAAGAGGATTATGAAAAGGCCCTCAGCGCTCCCCTTCCCACGAACGTCACTGAAATCGTGCGCCGGCAGGCGGCGGGCGTGAAGTCCGCGCATGATCGAGTAAAGGGTCTACGGGACGCAGCGTAACTGCTAAACAGTGCTTTGAACCAAAGCATTTTCTATCGAAAATGGAAATGCCGGGACTTTTGTCCCGGCATTTTTATCGAGGCGTTCCCGATTACGCGGCAGGCTGTGGTTTTTCGGCGATGGAATTCCATCCGCTCGGCTTCAGGGAATGGTTCACGAAATAAGCCACCAGACCCGCTCCGATCAGAATAAGTCCAAACGCAAAGGAACTCATCCCCAGCACCTGTTCGCTCTCGCTGCGAAAGATGGCGAGGCCGAGCAGTAACATGGGAGCGACTCCGATGGCACATGCCCCAAACATCCCGCCGGGCACGCGGAAAGCTCGCGGCAGATTAGGCTCACGGACACGTAGAGCGATCAGTGCGACAAACTCTAATCCCAAACTACATCCGTAAAGAAGGATATCGATTGTGACCAGGCGCTGAAAGCCGAGGCCCAGACAAAGGGCCCAGCCGACGGCGCACACCGAGATCGCTACCCACGGCGCTCGAGTTTTAGGATGCAGTTTGCCGAACACGCTTGGCAGCATGCCGTCCTGAGCCATCGCCAACGGAAGCCGCGAGTAGCTCATGACCAGAGCGTTGAACATTCCGAACGCGCTGATCATGCCGCCGAGCACTAGAGCGATCCGGAGAACCGGTCCGCCCAACAATCCAGCGATGTCCGCCCAGGAGCCGGTTTCCCACGCGCTTGGCGCCAGGCCCGTCATCCAAACTGCGGCTGTAGGAAGGATGTAGCTCAGGCCCACAATACCTACCGCCGCCAGCATGGCACGAGGATAAGTCCGCTGCGGTCGTTCGACTTCCGCGGCGATGGTGGACGCGTTGTCCCATCCCATGTAATTCCACATGGCGAAAAGCAGGCCGCCAATCATGTCTGTATTCGAAGTGGTCGGCGTGGTCACCGCGTGCATCAACGCTCCATACTTAAAGGGAGCGAGGATCACCATCACCACGAACGGAGCCGAAAGCGCGAAGAACAGCCACAGCGAAGTAGTCGAGACGACTTTCACTCCGGCAATATTCAGCAAGGCGCAGGCAATGACGACGGCCAGTCCTACGATTACTCCGCGATGTCCTTCGGCAAACCACGGGAACATGCGATCGAGGTAAAGCACGAACAAAGTCGGATAGATGGCCATGTCGAAAATCGACGCCACCAGCGAGAGCCAGGCTTCCTGGAATCCCCAGAAATCGCCCATGGCCCGACGCACCCAGGCGTAATAGCCGCCTTCGGCAGGCAGCGCGCTGGAAAGTTCTCCGATCATTAACGCAGTCGGAAGGCTCCACAGAATAGGGGTCAGCAACAGGATGAGGATGGCTCGTCCGTAGCCGGCGCCATGCACGATTTCTTCGGTGCCGTAAGTGCCGCCCGACACCATAAAGAAGGTGGCAGCGACCAAAGGCCAAAGCGTGAGGCGAACGGATTTCTTTCGGGAGGGTACAGCGAAAGGTTTGGGTGCAGACTGGGTAGGCGCGCTAGCTGTTGCCAATTTCTATGTGTTTCCCCTTTGGTCGAATCACTCTCAGCCACTTTTGCCGCGCAGTTCGCGTCCCAAAAGTTTTCCGGTATTTTCGATTCCGGAAATTACGCTGGAGTTAGTTCGCAATCATGAGATTACGGGAAATTTCCACAGATGCAAGAATATTTTTGTGAATTTTTGTCAGAGAGGGCGGTACGGAGGTAATGCAGAGCTTTTACCGCCGAGCTCGCGGAGAACGCCGAGAAAAGCATTACTGAAAGAAGTATCACGAAGGTCTAGCCAGAGAGATTTACTTAGTGATCCTTAGTGTCCTTGGTGGTTAAAAGATTCTCTCCGCGGTCTCGGCGTGCTCGGCGGTTCAAAAAATGCTATACCTATTCGACATCGCATCACAACCGTTTCTTCCAGGAGACAAGAATATGAAAATTACAATCTGTATTTTTCTATTAACCGCGGCAACCGCGTTCGGACAAGCCGCCAAATCTCAAAATGCTTTTACTCCGAGCCAGATAAAGTTCGGACCGGCACCACCGTTCCTTCCGCCCGGAGCGCAATTGGCGGTGATTGAAGGCGATCCCATGGGTGCATCAGGCGACTACACCATTCGCCTGAAGATGCCGACAGGATACAAGGTCGCTCCCCACACTCATCCGTTTCGCGAGAATGTGACGGTAATTTCCGGGACGCTAAAAGTCGGCATGGGAGATAAATTCGATACTGCCCACATGATGACCTTTCCCGCCGGCAGTTTCGCTTACCTCGATCCCGACATGCATCACTACGCGATGGCCAGTGGACCAACCATCATCCAGGTCCACGGAATGTCGCCAGTGAAGTTCAATTACATCGATCCCGCATACGATCCCGCCAAAGCGAAATAATCCTCTTGTCACCCTGCGGAGTGGCTGCTTCGCGACGCGAAGCGGCCACCGAGTCTAAGGCCCCTACCTCACAACAAGGTTGTGAGAGGCACAGGGTTGTTTCGACTCCCTCGCTCCGCCTGACAATGGTTCGAATGGCCTTGCCGTATCATCTAAATGATAGATGGCTTTTCAAACCCACACCGCGCACCTGGTGCGCTCCGTCGATCTTTCCGGATACACCAAGCACCTTGAATTTGAAGTCCGAGGAGTTCCCCACTTCGGCTTCGTCGCCGGACAATGGCTGTCTTTAAAGCACAATCAGGCCGACGGCGAAGAAATCACCCGTGCCTATTCGATTGCATCGCCGCCGGGAGAGAGCAACCAGTTCGCCCTCTGCCTGAACCGGGTGCAGGACGGTTTTATGTCCAACTTTCTCTGCGACATGAAAGTCGGCGACGAAATTTCCGCACAGGGGCCGTTTGGGGATTTCATTCTGCGTCC
>DATBAX010000373.1:0-11912 GCA_036271275.1 Terriglobales bacterium | reverse complement strand
TTTGTCCTTGAAAAACTTCCCGTACAAACTATCCATACGATCGGAGTCTTGAATTTGCCGCAGATAGACCGTCGAAAATACAACATCCGCAAAAGTCATATCAGCTTCTTGCAGGCCATCGAGAAGATTGCGCATGGACTGTCGCAGTTGCAAGTCAAAATCTTCGGTTACGATTCCTTGATCGGGGATAAACCCATTTTTGGCGGAAAGATACAACGTGTCCCCGTAGAGAACGCCCGGACTGGCAGTCGGGCTCGGAGGCATATTTTTCGGACGCACAGCTTTGCGCTTGGTTAGGTCTGCACCCGCAATGCAACTAAAAATTACATGATGATTGTCGGGCAAGCCCACGACCTCAATCGTTCCTCGTCCCGGCGTATTTCCGAACTCGAAATATGTCTTGTAGACCTTCCCCATTACGTCATATTGGCCGCCAACGCTCATGTAGGGATTCACCCACACGACATTCTTCATACTCATATTGGCTGTCTTCAGGACCTCAGCCACATTTTCCAGAGCTTGCTTTGCCTCCCCAGAAAAATCCGCAGCCGCTTTGCCAGTGGTTGGATCGGTCCCCCCTTGAGCTGACAAATATAAAACGTCATCCGCTTGGACGCCGGGAGGATCTGTGTGTTTTCCTTGCGCCCATCCCTGCGGCCAGATGCTCCGGCGCTGGCTCGAATTTTGTACCGCTATACAATTAATTTCGACAGCCTCTCCGGCCGGAAGAGCTGCAACCACCAAAACAGTTCGCGCCGGAGGATTCGGCCCAATCGACTTCCAATAAACTTCATTCATCGCGTCAATGTCATGCGCATTGGTCAGATAGATGTTCATCCAAACCACATTTCCGAAGTCCATTCCCGATTGACGCAAGACACTTTGAACGTTTTTCAATGACTCGCCCACTTGTTGTTGAAAATCGCTGGCGAGGCTGCCATCGGATTTCCGGCCACTTTGACCCGAGACGTAGAGGGTCCCGTTGACCAAGACGCCAGGGCTGGCGGATGCGACCGCTTGAGCAAAGAGATTTGTACTCGACGCAACAACCAATGAACATAGAAGAACGAGTGAAACACGTCTTAATAAGTTGCTCATTGAACCTCCATCGCATTTGCTCATAAATACGGGACGAACCCGTGAGCCTTGGTGTGAATCTTGTACACCGAAGTGCCGGCCGTGATGTACAGCGTTGAATAGTCTGCATCGCCCCAGGCAAGGTTTGCCGGTTGTTCCGGAACCACAATGGTTCCGAGATGGACGCCTTGCGGATTCCATACCCAGATGCCATGGGGGCCAACGACATATAGGTTTCCATCCATGTCCACTTTCATTCCATCGGGCACGCCTTGTTTTGGTCCGGCCGTCTCGTCCCCAAAAATCCGACCGTTGGTGAGGGTGCCTTCCGGCTGAAAGTCGTAGACGCGGATGTTCTTTTGCGCGGAATCATCGACATACAATTTCTTTCCATCCGGCGAAAAGGCAAGCCCATTGGGCTCGTTCAGTTCTTTGGTCAGCAATTGCACCTGGCCATCTTTACTGATTCGATAAACGCCTTTGAAAGGAATCTCCTGCTTTTGCCCGGCGGGCAGGTCGGAAATTGGATCGGTAAAATAGATCGCGCCGTCCGGACCTAAGACAACATCGTTCGGACTGTTGAGACGTTTCCCTGCATAGTGATCGGCGAGAATGTCATAGCTCTTTCCATCGGGCGACAATCGGATGACCGCGCGCAAAACGCTGGCGCAATCCAATAAACGCTGTTGCTTGTCGTAAGTATTGCCGTCCGGATCTCCGAGCGCCATCACTTCCTGTTTCTTGCCGTCGGCGAGGGTCACCCGAAAAAGCTGGTTTGTGACTTCATCGCTGACCCACAGATACCCGGCCTTGTCCCAGACCGGACCTTCGGTGAAGCCGAATCCAGAAGCAACCGTTGCAAGTTCTGCATTGTGGTCCAGCAGGTTCCAGAACAAAGGCGATATTTCTTCCAATTTAAACGACGCTTTGGAGCTTTGAGCTTGCGCGGCCACGCACAGAATGCCGCACAGAAGTGCGCTTCCAGCTATGGCACCCACCATTCGTAAGCGTGACAGCAACAAGATGTACTGCCTCCTTTGGCCGTAGAACGTTTCAGTTTCTGTCGAAATCATTGTTGTGCGATCTGGAGGGTTGCGTGGCATGTCTGGCATTTTCTGTCCCTACGCTCAGTATGTAGGAAATTAAATCGTTCAATTCATCACTACTGAGCGTTGAGCCGTAATTGTCCGGCATGAGCGAGTGCGAACCGAGCTCAATGTTTTGCAGGTCAGACTTCTGAAAAAACTGAAACGATCCGTCCAGAGTTTGCAAAGCGATCGAAAAATTGTCGTTGCTGCGAACGATTCCCGAAACCGTTTCACCGGACCGGGTTACCACCTTCGTAGCATTGGATTGCACAGGCAACTTGTTTTTCGGATCGGTGATCACGCCACGGATTTGGCCTGCCAACTCATGCGCTCCATAGAGCGAAAGATCACTGCCAATAAAGCCGCCCTTCCCGTTGACCATGTGACAGCTAGAACATTGCGCTTTACCAAAGAAAAGCGATTCTCCTGCCTGCGCGTTCCCCGGAAGGTCAAGCGGGACAACTGGTCCCTTCCCCTGCTGGGTACGCAAATAATCAACGATGCCTTTTATCTTTTCGGGTGCCAATGCGCGAAAAGACGGCATGCCGCCGGAAAGTCCATGCTGAATAATGTGGGTCAAATCGCTGTCCGACAACTGCTGTACCTCAGATGCCGTCGCCAGATCGGGCCCGCGCTCCCCGCCATGACCGTCCGCCCCGTGACAGGCGGCACAGTTCGCCGTAAAAAGAGCGCGTCCCTGAGATGTCCGGGAAGGTGCTGCGGATTGGTTCGCGACAGTCGGTTGCTGCGCATGCAAAATGAAAGACGACATCCCTACAGCCAAGAGTAGGATCGTGATCGCTCGCCATTGCCCCAACACTCGCAGGAAGTCCTTCCGTTTCCGCTATACATTCAGACAACATTTCAGCGCATGGACAAAATGGTGCCCACAACATAACGCTTGGGAGACTCGTACTTCCGTAAGACGAACTTTTACCTGGCGAAATTTGCTTCTTAATCGCGAAACTCCAGCCAATTATGGAACACCCCATTTATCCCAATCGCGAAGGGCTTGTCAACTTATTTTTTTCGTTTGGTTACGTTTTGTTGCGTTTCTTATACTACGTTTCGATCCATCTGGACCCGGATTGCGGTCCCGAACTCTCTCCATGGCGAACACACGTTCCGGAACGGCTGGAGCTATTTTCGTCTTACGGCGATTGCCGAGATTTCAATGCGCGCATTGTTGACCAGGGCTGCGGCCTGAATCGTCGCACGCGCAGGCTTGGGATCAGGCAGAACGTTTTTGTAAATCTTGTTCATGTCGCCGAATTCGTGAATGTCAGCGAGATACACCGTGACGCTAACAACGTCTTTCAACTCGAAGCCGGCAGCCTTAAGTACCTTCTGGATATTGGCAAGTGCCGCGGTCGTTTCCGGGCCGATACCCCCAGCGACAAGTTTGCCGGACTCGTCCTCACCTTCCTGGCCCGCGATGTAAAGAGTGTTCCCGGCCACAACGCCGTCGCTGAAAGGCAGGCCCTTGGCGGACGATAAATTCACCGCTTTGTGTTCCTGAGCGTAGCTCCGCCCTGCCGCCATTCCCACAACACATAGGAGTGTGAGAGCAAATGTAAACTTCGCCTGCATAGTGGTTTTCATTTTCGTTTCCCTCGGAATGAATGGATTGACTCTTCCCCGTAAAGAAAAACAATGTTAGAGTCTGCGCACATATATACATTGGGGAGAACGAAATGAACAAGTTTCATGGCTGGGTAAAATCGCATACTACAGCGGTATCGCTTTTATCCATCGGGTTTTTATGCACAGTTTTGTGGGGGGCGCGACTGCTGCGCGCGCAGTCAACGGCGGGCGCCACTTCGCCGCAATCGGACGCTGCTCTGATTGCCGACTTTCGTAGAGTGGAAGTAGCTTCGGTCTCGGATGCGATCGAGCAATTGACCGGACAGCGCATGTACATGAGTCACCGCATGCATCCGATCTTCACCACCAAGTTTGCCGGCTTTGCGCGGACAGTGCTGCTCAAGAAAGACGAAGGCAACACCGACCCGGCTGCATTGAGCGGAATGCTGACGGCCATCGATCAGGGATCACCTGATTCCGTTTACGTGATGGTGCTCGAGGATGGCGAGAATATCGCAGGCATGGGCGGTCTCATGGGCACGGCCATGTCGGCACGCGGTTATGCCGGGGCCGTCATCGACGGAGGAGTTCGCGACGTTGCGTACTTACGCAAGATCGGCTTCCCCGTATACGCGACCGGCATCGTGCCGTCGACTTCTGTTCATCATTACCGATTTGGAGGATCGCAGATTCCCGTGACCTGCGACGGCGTGACAGTCAATGCCGGCGACATCGTGGTCGCCGACAGTGACGGAGTTGTGGTGGTTCCCCGGGCCAAAGCACAAGAAGTGCTCACTCTCGCTCAACAAATGGATTTCAAGGAGCACTCAATGTATGCCGTCATCGAACAGATGAAATCGATTGTGGAGGCGGTCAAGAAGTTTGGCAGGCTGTAATACGAGAAATCCATTGCGCAAAAGTAACTTTCATCAGATAATTCGGACTTTCATTTGGTTTCGGATTCGGTTTTCTCATTGCGCATGATCAAAACTCCTAAGCGGACCTACAACATCACGTCGCTCCAGCGCGGATTACGCCTGCTACAGCTCTTCAGCGAGTCCCCGCATGGATTGTCCGCAAAACATGTTGCGGACCGCTCCCGCCTGCCGGTAAGTACGGTCCACCGATTTTTGGCCAACCTGGAAACTTCGGGCTTTCTTAACTGCAGCGGCGACGGCGTATACCACCTGGGGATCGCCTGTTTCGCTATTGGCCATGCGGCTTTGGGACAACTCGACATTCGCCGTGTGAGCCTGCCATATCTTCGGGAATTGAATCGGCAGACGCGCGAGACCATTCATTTGACGGTGCGTCACGGGTTGTCCGCGGTCTATGTCGAAAAACTGGATTCGCCGGAACAATTGCGCATACACTCTCGCATCGGCGCCGCCGTGCCGCTTTATTGCACCGCCGTGGGCAAGGTCATGCTGGCGTACACGCCGAAAGAGAAGCGGGATCGCATCCTCCCTCAGTTGAGGCTGACGCGTCTGACGCCGAACACTGTAGGGAACCTGCAGGAACTTGAAGCTGAACTCTCCCGCGTGCGGAAGAACGGATACGCCTGTGATCTGGAAGAGAATGAGCTCCACATTCGTTGTGTTGCCGCGCCCATTTGGGACCACGCCGGGTTTGTAAACGCCAGCCTCAGCATCACTGCGCCGATGGTACGTATGACCGTGGCCCGTCTGCGACAACTCGCTCCACTGATTCAGACCGCCGGATTGCAAATCTCCCGTGAACTTGGCTACCAAACGAACAACAACCAATTGCCGCTGCGAAGAAATGTTGCTGGAGAGGCGGCGCTTGCAAAATCTCTTTACTAGTTGCGCGAATTCCGTTGTCCTATACAGAATTTTAGGAGGAGCGATATGAACTTTACCCGCAGAACATTTGCTACACAGTTCGCCTCGGTACTTTCCGCTTTAGGAGTTACCGCCGCCGTGTTGCCCAACCGCGCCATGGCACAAAGTTCCCCCGCCAAAGAGGTGGCCGGAATTCGCAAGCTGGATGGCGAAGGTAAACCAGCCAGTGAAAAAGAAGTCATCGTGCCAGTGGTCATCCATAACGGAACCATTTATGTCTCCGGCGTGGGTGCCCACGATTCACGCGACGCCAAAGAATGGACCATTGAATCTCACACCACCATCGTCATGGACAAGATCAAGAAGATGGTGGAGGTCGGTGGGGGCTCCGTCGACAGCATTTTGCAGTTGAATGTCTACCTGGTAAAGATCGAACACTGGGACGGAATGCACAAAGTGTTTTCGACTTATTTTCCGCACGGTGGCCCGGCACGCACGACGGTCGCTGTCGCAGCTCTACCAGGAGATTCATTGGTGGAAATCAATTGCATTGCCGCAGTGATCAAGTAAGAGAGGAACGAATCTCATGGGATTAAGTTCGAAGTGGAATCGACGTGGCTTTCTCGGCGGCGTGGGGATGATCGCAGGCTCGATTCTCGCGCCGCGCAAATTGTTTTCATCCAATCGTCAGTCCGCTAATCCAGAGCCGGCGGTAAGCGGCCTTGGACAGACCGGAAATCCTTTTGAAGAACTCGGACTCACCACAGTGATCAATTGCGTGGGAACCATGACGGTGTTGGGCGGTTCCCTTCCTCACCCGGAACTCGAAGCCGTGATGAGCATGGCGGGGCGTCATTTTGTCAGCATCAACGACCTGGAAGTGGCGGCTGGCAAGCGAATTGCGGAAATGCTCAAGTTGCCGGATGGCTACACGGCGCTAGTGACGTCAGGCGCAGCGGCGGCCATTCAATCCGGACTGGCTGGAATTCTGACGGGCGGAAATGAAGCGTTCATCCGGCAGCTACCCGATCTGACCGGGATGAAGTCGGAAGTGATCATCCAGAAATCGCATCGCAATCCGTTCGATCATCAGTTACGGTCCACGGGAATCAAACTTATCGTGGTCGAAACTGTGGACGAACTACACGCTGCAGTGAACGAGCGCACGGCAATGATGCACTTCTCGAACTTTGCCAACGCTGCGGGACAGATCAAAAGAGAGGAATGGCTCAAGCTGGGAAAGCAATACAAAATTCCCTGCATGAACGACGCTGCAGCCGATACGCCCCCGGTTTCTAATCTGTGGGATTACGCCAACATGGGATTCGACCTGGTGACCTTCAGCGGCGGCAAGGCGATTCGTGGCCCGCAGTGCGCCGGCATGTTGATCGGCCGCAAGGACCTGGTGGCCAATGCGCTGGCAAACAATTGTCCGAACGAAGATACCCTGGGCCGAAGTCAGAAAGTCGGTAAAGAAGAAATTGTGGGCATGGTGAAGGCGCTCGAACTTTTCCTCGCCGAAGATCATGACGCTCTAACCAAAGAATGGCAGGGCCGGCTGGAGTTGATTTCTCGCGAAATCACGAAAGTTCCAGGAGTGAGTACATCTTTCTTCGTTCCAGATGTAGCCAATCATGTGCCGCACATGAGCGTCGTATGGGACGCCGCCCACATTTCATTGACGCCCGAGCAAGTGTCCAAGCTGCTAAGAAAATCGAAGCCATCCATTGCACTGGGAGCCGGTGAAGAGCGGCCGGGGCTGGCCATGAACTCATTCATGCTGCAACCCGGCGAAGATAAAATCGTCGCCGAACAACTCTCGCGGCTTCTGCGTGAACACGCTGCGTAACGCGAAATACATCGGGGATAACGTGGGAGAGTTTTTGCGGTCCACAAAGAAGGCTGTTCATCAAAACAAAAGGGACCGACGGTGACCGCTGCAGGAACGAGTCGCGTACGCTGGCTGCTGGTGTTCTGGCTGTTTGTCCTCAGTGGTGTGTCTTTTCTCGACCGGGTCAACATTTCCATCGCCGGCGGATCCATCGCCGAGGCCTATCATCTCAGCGATGTGGAACTGGGCAAAGTGTTCAGCGCCATGCTGGTGGGGTACGCACTGTTTCAAACCATCGGCGGAAGGCTGGCTGATCGCTTCGGACCGCGGCGCGTGCTGGCCGCAGGCGTGATGTGGTGGGGGATTTTTACCGCACTGACTGCAATGGTTCCCGCGAATATCCGAGGCGCGTTGTTCATTTTTGTCGCGGTGCGTTTTCTTTTAGGTGCGGGTGAATCCGTGATCTATCCCTCCACCAATCAATTCATTGCCCGTTGGATCCCGGCAACTGAGCGTGGCATCGCGAATGGTTGGATCTTCGCCGGCGTGGGGGCCGGTTCCCTAATCGCGCCGCTACTCGTAACCCACATCATGCTTCGTTATGGCTGGCGGTCGTCGTTCTGGGTATGTGCCATTATCGGATTCGCGGCTGGCGCAGTGTGGTTCGTGACTGCTCGCGACACTCCTGATGAGCACAAGAGTGTTTCCGCCTCGGAGTTAGCGTTGATCCGCTCGGGGCTGATGCAATCCGCATCCGAGGAAAGTCAAAAATCACTCGTACCTTGGAGCCGTGTTCTGCAAAGCAAAGACGTCTGGGCCTTAACCCTCAGCTATTTTTGTTACGGCTACGTGGCTTGGATATTCTTTAGCTGGTTTTATCGCTATCTCGCCAAAGTCCGGGGCCTGGATTTGAAAGCGAGCGCGTTTTATACCATGCTGCCGTTTGGGGCCATGCTGGTCGGCTGTCTTTTAGGCGGAGTGATCAACGATCGCCTCACAAAACGGAAAGGCCCGCGGATCGGCCGATGTGGTCTGGCATTAGTAGCGCTCGTTATCGCCGGTGCCTTCATTGCTTTAGGCTCGCAAGTTCAGAGTGCACGGCTGGCCAGCTTGGTGCTGGCTGGCGGGGCGGGGGCGCTATATCTGTCGCAAAGTTCGTTCTGGTCGGTGACGGCTGATATCGCCGGCGCGTCTTCGGGATCAGTGTCCGCCTTCATGAATATGGGCTGTCAGCTTGGAGCCGCGCTGACCGCATCTCTCACCCCCTGGATTGCCGCTCGCTTCGGGTGGACAACCTCATTCCTTGTGGCGGCCGGATTGTGCGTAGTGGGTGCCATGAGTTGGCTGCTGGTGGATCCGTCGCGACCACTCACTACGCTTGTCGTTACTAAACAAATGTTGGAGCAACCCGAACAACTCAAATACCAATGACGAAGCCAAACAAAATATCGCTGAACGTTAAATCGAAAACTGGTTGTATGTGGGACCTGGTGAGTCTCGGCGAGGTCATGCTGCGACTCGATCCCGGTGACGAGCGCATTTCGACGACACGGCATTTTCGCGCCTGGGAGGGTGGCGGCGAATACAACGTTGCCCGCGGCCTTAGGCGCTGCTTTGGGATGGATACGGCAGTCATCACCGCCCTCGCCGACAATCCGATCGGACGCCTCCTCGAAGACATGATGCTGCAAGGAGGCGTGAGTCAGCAGTATGTGCGCTGGGTTCCTTACGACGGAGTGGGCCGCAGCGCTCGCAATGGATTGAATTTTACCGAACGAGGCTTTGGCCTGCGCGCCGCCCTGGGATGTTCAGATCGTGGTCACACAGCCGTGTCGCAGCTCAAGCCAGGCGAAATCGATTGGCAACAGATTTTCGGTAAGGACGGCGCACGCTGGTTTCACACCGGCGGAATTTATTGTGCGCTTTCTGAAACTGCGCCGCTGGTCGCTCAGGAAGCCATGGAAGCGGCGAAGCGGGCGGGCGTGATCGTTTCTTATGATTTGAATTATCGTCCTTCTTTATGGAAATCGATTGGAGGCAAGGCCAAAGCGCAGGAGACGAATCGGCGTCTGGCGCCGCTGGTGGATGTAATGCTCGGCAATGAAGAAGACTTTACGGCCGCGCTGGGCTTTGAGGTTGCAGGTGTCGATGAACATCACTCCCAGCTTGATCCAGCCAACTTCAAAGGCATGATTGAAAAAGTGGTGCGGGAGTTTCCACAGATTTCCGTTATCGCCACAACCCTGCGAAATGCCACGACGGCGACGCGTAACGATTGGGGCGCAATCTGCTATTACGGCGGCGAATTCTACCAGGCGCGTGTGCGTGAAAATCTGGAGATCTATGACCGCGTCGGCGGAGGCGATTCGTTTGCCTCCGGATTAATTTATGGATTTCTGTCGGGGAAAGGCCCGCAGTGGGCTGTCGATTGTGGCGCGGCGCACGGCGCACTCGCTATGACTACGCCAGGTGATACCACCATGGCAACGTTGGATGAAGTCTTGCAAGCCATGAAATCGCAAACCGCACGCATCGCACGTTGAATGTAGATATGAACGAGATCACTTTATGACTATTGACGAGACGATTCGCAAGATCGGTGACATTGGCATCGTTCCAGTGGTACGGGCCAAGACCGTTGAAGAGGCAATCCGAGCTGTGGAAGCGATTTGCGCCGGCGGCATTCCAGTTCTCGAAATAACCATGACGGTTCCCAACGCCGTATCGGTGATCCGCCAGGTGGTCCGCGAACATGGAAGCGTGGCGCTCATCGGGGCAGGCACGGTGACAACCAGCGAACAGGCGGCGCAATGCATTGACGCTGGCGCTCAGTTTTTGGTGAGTCCAGGAATTTCAGTTCCGGTACTAACCATGGCGCATGCTCGATCGATATTGGCGATCCCCGGAACGCTGACTCCAACCGAACTCATCCATGCGCGGGACAATGGCGCAAAGCTGTTCAAGATTTTTCCTTGCGGAAATCTTGGCGGTCCCAAATATTTGCGGTCTTTGAAAGCGCCGTTTCCGGATGCTGTGATGATTCCAACCGGCGGAGTCAACGCTTCAAACGCCGCCGACTACGTTGCCGCGGGTGCTTTTGCTTTGGGCGTGGGTGGAGACTTGGTGGATTTGGCCGCTCTGCGCAGCGGCAATCTTGCCAAGATCACACAAGCCGCGCGCGAGTTGGTCCAGGTAGTTCGTGATGCGCGATCCGGCGTCACAAATCAAGCCGGCAATTGAAATCAGGCCCATGCCATGAAGAGACGAGATCTATTAAAAAGTGCATTGCTGCTTCCAGCAATGGCTGCGTACGCCGACGTTCCTCCTCGTATTTGGCAAGGGTCCAATTTTGGATCGGGCCCCATCGTACGTGAGCGCCTGAATCAGGGACCTTTCGATGTCGATCAGGACCAGGGTTGGCAAACTGTCTTGTTCACGACACCCTCGGAGAAGCCTCTGAGAAATCCTGGCCTCGGATTGGTCGGGTACACGTGGGAAGAAAGTGGTCCATCGTTTGCCGCCCGCGCGGGACGAGAAACACTAGAACAACATGTCGAAAAAATGGCGAGTTTGCCATTCGTCGACGTTCTCTACATCCGGTGCGATTGGCGAAATGTTCAGTCGCGTGCGGGCAGACTCGATCTTGATCCAGTTTGGGACCTCACTTTGGACGCCGCAAAACGCAAGGGACTCAAGGTTGCATTCCGGGTCCAACTTTCGAATCAATCGTTTCAGCCGGAAGACATCGCGCTTCCCCACTTTCTGCGTGATCGAATCCCGATGGTAAAAATCGGCCGGATTCCCGGAAAAAATGGCGAGTACATGGAGCCACGGTACGATCATCCCGAATTTCAAAAAGCTTTTGCAGAATTAAATCAACTTTTAGCGGAACGCTTCGACGGCGATCCTTTGGTGGAATGGGTCGACCTTATGCAGTACGGTTTCTGGGGCGAAGGGCACACCAACGATTTTCCCAACCCGTTCCCTGACTATGTAACCGCCGAGCGAACCTTCGTCCAAATGACCGCCCGGCAACTCGATACATGGAAGAAGACGCCGCTTGCCTGCAATACGCAACCAGACATCAGCAATGTTGGTAATCGCACTACGTTGGACATGGCGGTTCGGGCGGGAGCTTGGCTGCGCTCCGACAGCATCATCGTCGAAGAACCAATCCAAATTGAACAATTGACGAATCGGCCGCCGTGGCTTGCCGTCATTTTAGAAGACGGCACTTTTCGCCAGCACAATGTAGAAAAAATCGGCAAGGATTCCGCCGGGATCAATCTGCTCGAAAACTACATGGTCCACGTTCTTGATGTGAAAGCAAACTATTGGGGTCTCTGGACAGAGAGCGACAATCTCGTCCACTATAACCAGGTCTATCCCCGTAGCTTCGAGCGCATACGAAGCAGACTTGGATACAGGCTTCGTCCTTCCTGGGTGTGGCAACGGAAGCGGTATGGCACTTCAGAACTGATCGTGAACGTTTCAAATACCGGCGTAGCAGGCGTCCCGGGAGTACTGTGG
>DATBAX010000372.1:0-5708 GCA_036271275.1 Terriglobales bacterium | reverse complement strand
AATCGCTTTCACGAAGAGGACCAAATTTATGAGTAGCACCGCAATTGGCTGGACAAAACCTCCCATCTTGCCCGATGAGTTGGAGCGGCAAGACGAGTTGTCCAGCTATAAGATTCTGGACACCGATACCGAAACTGCCTTTGACGATTTGGTCAAACTGGCTTCACAAGTTTGCGGCACTCCGGTTGGCTTGATCACTTTGGTTGACAAGGAACGGCAATGGTTTAAGGCGAAAGTTGGTATGGCTATCACCGAAACGCCGCGCGACATATCATTCTGCGGCCACGTGATTGCCCAGCAAAATGCGTTCATTATTCCTGACGCCACCAAGGACGAGAGATTCGCCACAAATCCGCTGGTGATAGGAGAGCCATTCGTTCGCTTCTACGCGGGAGTACCTCTTGAAGGATCCAACGGGCACAACCTTGGCGTACTCTGCGTGATAGACCAGGTTCCAAGGGAAATAACCGCAGCTCAAACCGAGGCTCTCGAGATATTGGCTCGCCAGGTAATGGCGCAGATTGAGTTGCGCAAGCAGATGCGCCATCTCGAGCAAGTGCTGCTGGAGCGGAAGGAAGCCGAATCGGCCCTCATCCTTAGCGAAGATAGATTCCGAGCTTTCATGGATGGCAGTCCGATGCTTGCCTTCATGAAGGACGAAGCCGGTCGATTGGTCTACTACAACCAGACTTGCGCGGACCGTTTCAATATCGGGAGGAGGGCCTGGCTGGGAAAAACTGCTTTCGATTTGTGGCCGACCGTCCTGGCGGAAGAAGTTGATGCTCAGGACAAGGCGATACTAGCCGGCCAAAATGCGACCGTTTTCGAAGTGAGGACTCCCGGAGCAGACAACGAATTTGTGGATTGGAAAAGCTACAGATTTCCCTTCGTGGATGCCTCCGGCCGTAAGTATCTGGCAGGGGTCGCGATGGATGTCACCAACGAGAAAAAAACCGCTAAGGCCCTCCACGAAAGTGAAAAGCGTTTTCGTGACCTTTTGGACAATATGCAGGAAATGGTCCACAGTCTTTCCCCGGATGGAAAGCTGCTTTTCGCCAACCGCGCCTGGCGGGAAAAGCTGGGATACTCCGAAGCGGAAATTCCCGCTCTTCATCTCTCTCAAATCCTTCATCCCGATGAACGGGAACGCAGCGCCACTATTTTCGAGCGGGCCATTTCAGGTGAGCCGTTTAAGAATCTTCCCAACAAACTGGTCACCAAAGATGGCATACCGATATTTGTGGAAGCCGACATCGCCTGGCGCTTCGAAGACGGGAAGCCGGTTGAATCCCGGACACTTTTCCGCGATGTCACGGAACGCAACCACAAGGACCGTCAAATCAAGCTTTATCAGGAACAAATTGAGGAAGCGAACCGGCGTTTGTCACTGTTGGCCGTGACCGACGAATTAACCGGCCTCAACAATCGGCGCGCGTTACAGAGCAAGCTCGAAGAAGAGTTCAGACTGTCGCGAAGATATGAACACCCGTTGTCTCTGCTGATGATCGATGTCGATCATTTCAAAAAATTCAACGATAGTTACGGACATCTTGCGGGTGATGAAGTGTTGAAGGGCGTTGCTTTGTGGCTACGCGATCTGGTTCGGACCACTGACTTCGTAGCCCGTTTCGGCGGAGAAGAGTTTGCCGTTATTCTCCCGAATACCGGGCTGGGCGGCGCTCTCCTGTTGGCGGAGCGGGTGCGTGCGGCGATCGCCCGGCCTCGACCCGATCTCAAGTCTGTCACCATCAGCATCGGGGTAGCCGCACTCACCTCAGACCATAGTGACGTGAACGCTCTCGTAAGCAACGCCGATGAAGCTCTCTATCGCGCCAAAGCCGAAGGGCGGAACCGCGTATTGCATGCGAGTGCTTAGTCGCTAACGATTCGGCTTTACACTCATCAGAACGCTTTTCTCCACCAGGAGAAAGGCGTTTTTTCTGTTGGGTCCCAGTCAAAATCCTCTCTCTTTGGCCTCCGATCAGATCAATTCTTCGTTCATCGCAATATCACGGTCCGATTTCTAAAGTACTGAATTTCTGATTTTCATCTGTTCACTTGATGTTGTTGAAAGTAGAGGTTCAGCGTGCCCATTGCAATGGCTCCTTGATTGCTTTAGTTGATATATGTTCATTTTAAAAAGACTGGCGACACTGTTTCTTCTCTGCACTTTCATGCAGGCTCAGCCGCTGCCGAACGCACCTACGCCACAATCGGACGGCTACGCTTTTCACCGGGGCGAAGACTATGCGTTCGGGTTGCTCATCTCCACGCCCGTTGGATTCGCTACCAAGCCCTGGATCGGCCTGCTTGCGGGCGAAACCGCCGGGATCGCAAATGAGGCCCGCTACGGACGGAATTTCAACATAGTGCACCTCGCCGTGATCAGCGCCGGCGCGCTCACCGGATACGGGGTGTCGAAGTGGGAAAAGCGCAACGAGCGAAGACAAAAGGGTATCCGCTAACCAATTTGAGTGTGGACTAAATGCTTACGGGAGAAGGAGAAAGTCGTATGGCTGTTTTACGAATGGATGGCATCGATGTGGATACTGCAGTCTGGATCGAGCCACGCTTGGCAGCATTCATGCGCCGGGAGGAGTTCTGGGGCGTTCGGCGGAAGAAGATCGAGCAAGAGATCGCAGCCTACGAGACGGTCTTGAAGAAGTATTGTGAGCCGAGACAAACCCCTGACCCGCGAGGGATCGCTCACACCAAGGCTTATCTGTATCTTTTGAAACAGGCAAGACGCAACATACTGACTGAATTTCTCACCTTCTTCCAGAAAATCGTTTTCAGCCATCGGAACGATACGCAGGAGATCGGATATCGCTGTTAGAACCGCCAATCCATAGCTCGACTCCCCTCGTACTTTGAGCGAACCTGCTCGCCAAGCCTCAACTATCCCCCAGATTGAGATTCTATGTTTTATCAGACTGAAACCTTAAAGCTGACTTCGCGGGCGCCGGAATTCGCTCTCGAATCGGCGAAAAACGATCGGCTGGTTCATACCCTCTCGGGCTTTCTGCGGCGAGGAACGTTGGTCCTCGAATTTCTACGCGGCACCTGGTGCCCGAATTGTCGGCTACGATTAGCCGAAGTCGAGCAAGTCAGAGAACAGGTACACAGGGCGGGGGCGGAGTTGGCATTTATTGCCGCCGAAAAGCGTGACGGAGTATTCCGGCCTGACAAGTTTCTCGAGAAACAACCAATTTCTTTTCCTTTTCTTCTGGATGAAGATCGCTCGGTCACGAAGGCTTATGGTCTTTACCACAGATTAGGAATTGACGCCTGGAACATAGCACATCCGGCGACGGTCATCGTTGACCAACAGCGCATCATCCGTTTTATCTATCGCGGGGAAGACCAATCTGATCGGGCTCCTTTGGCAAACGTCATGGAAGCGCTGCGCGGTTTGCCAAGAATCCCGTAGATCGCCGCCATTGAAAACAAATACGCCATAAATCTGCTGTGCAAGAATCTTGCATCGCACATTCCATCGTGTGTCGGCCAAGCCATGCCATCTGGCGGATACAGGCCATCGGCCAGACCTCTGTGATCTTTCTCGCTCCTAAGAAATACCTAATAATCGCTGAGTTGTCCGACGGAAGCCCCATTCCGAACGGTGACTATCTCGCAAGCGGGGGCAAAACTGATGTTACGAACTTTCTTCCAAATATTCTCAAGAGTTCTTTTACTTGGCACGATCGCTACTGTTCTGCAAACCACCGCCGAATGCCAGCTCAATTCGTCCGCCTCTACAGTTCTTTTGACGGGAACTCTTGTAGAAGCCTTAACCGTTGTCGCACTGCCTCCCGCAGTAGCGTTTAACTTGTCCGCTGGCGGGGTTTCAACCGGAACACCCTCAGTGGTCGTGGCCACGACTTGGATTCTGGGGCCCAGCCGAACGAACGTAAAAGTCTATGGATATTTCTCCACTTCAACCGCTGCGCTGACCGATGGAGCCGGTGACAATATTCCTTCCGCGGATGTCCTGGGACAAGTCACAACCGGATCTCCCGCAACCATGACGGCTTTTACGCAAACTGGTCCGTTCGGCGCTGCAGGTGCAAGCCTACTGCTGGTTTCCCAAGCGATTACTTCGGCGAATAGCACTGGGACACGCAGTGACACGTTGAATTTGGAGATACAGCTCTCCGGCACGCAATTGCCCGCAGGAATCTATACCGGCACGCTCCGCATTCAGGCGCAGGCGTTGTGAAGAACAAAAACGGGAGGCCAGGAAAATTCGCTCTGTTCGCGGCTTGTCATGGAATTCTCCTGGCCGCTCACTTAATGGCGCAAAGCGTGCGTCCAGTCATCGTCGAATACAAAACGGTGGCACGTGGGAAATTCGAAGTGACGAATGTAGGCACGACCCCGCTCAACGTGGTTCTAGAGCCGAAAAGCTTCCGTATCACTGAAGACGGCGACGGAGTTTACGACCGTCTGAATGACCAGATCCACCTGAAACTGTCTGCCATGAGCATGCGAATCCCGGCGAAGCAAAGCCGGTTCGTTTTCTACGAAGCGCGACCGGACGTCGTCCCGGCCTGGTTTGTAATTTACAGTACATTCGGAAACGTTCCGAATGCAGGTACGGCGAATCTGCAAATTGCTCTTCCACACACTGTGTACGTCCTGCAAAAGCAGCCTCTACAGAAGACTGATCTCGAAATAGAATTCGCCCGGTATGTGCCGGAGGCTCATCAGCTCTTTGTGCGCCTCGCTAATCATGGCGACGATCTGGGACGCGCGCTCGGTTGCGAGGTGAAAGGGAAGGCTCATCGAGAAGAACAGCCGGGATTTCCCATGTTGCCTCGAAGTCACAGAACTATCACGATGAATTGGGATTCAGAGGCGCCACCAGAGACTGTTTCAGTTCGGTTTGCGAATTTCGTATTGAAGCAGGATTTGCGTGTGCAGAACTGATTGCCATATTCGCGGTCATAGTGAGACGCGGCGCCTCTTACGATTTGTGAAAGCTGGGTTCTGCGTCTTAGTCCTTTCAGCATCTCTCGGGGCCCATGGACAGATATTTCAGTTTGACGCCGGATCTTCGTCATTGTTCCATGCGGAAGGCGGAGGCTTTCACTTCACCGGTCCGGATTCTGAGGGTTGGTTTTCCGCAGGTCTGTTGAATGGACGATTGCTGAGCGGAGCCTTCGTACAAAAACAGTGGCGGAGCTATACGATCGGTGCTGGCGATGATGCTTATCTCGTATCGCTACCGACAGACCTCTTTGAGGGCAGCCACTATTTTTGGGGGAGGGGCGCGAACGTCACTTTTTCTTCTCCTAGGATCAAGCTTTCCGTTTTCGGCGGTGCAACTTCGTTACAACAGGTCACGCCGTTTTTCAACGGCGCCGATGCTCAAACGCCGATCGGATATATTTCCGCTGACGTAAAGCTCACTCCAAAAGTGAATCTCTTCTCGCGAAATGTTATCGGGGCGCAATCGACATCCATTAGCGGCTTCGAATTCCTGCTTCCCGCCGGCTGGAAGAGTGCGCTAGCTCTTGGCGTAGGAGATGACAGGCCATACGGGGCGTTGAGTCTGGGCGGGGCATGGCGTTGGTTCAAGTTTAAGGGCGCCTATGTGATTGCGAATCGGAATTTCGAGCGCGTCGGCGTTTCATCGCAATCCAGCACGGAGAATGACAAAGAGAACCTGGAAATACAATTTCGTCCTAGCGAGTCGCTGAACTTTT
>DATBAX010000371.1:0-6033 GCA_036271275.1 Terriglobales bacterium | reverse complement strand
GAAATATAGGGATGCGTTTCGGCGTGCACGTCTGGATTTACCCGCAAGGCCATCGGCGCAGTTAACTTCAACTGGGCCGCGCACTCGGCCAGGGCCCACAACTCAGATTCGCTTTCCACGTTAAATAAGAGTATTCCGGCTTTCAACGCCGCTCGCATCTCGCCTTTGGTTTTGCCTACGCCCGAGAAAACCACTCTCTTCGCGGCGCGACGATCCACTTTCAGCACCCGTTCCAACTCGCCGCCGGAAACCACGTCGAAGCCGCAGCCCATTTTCGCGAGAAGCCGAAGAATGCTGAGATTGGAATTTGCTTTTACCGAATAACACACTGTGTGCGGCGCCTTGCGGAAGGCATTTTGGAAGGCCTTCATACGTTCGCGAATGGCCGAAGCGGAATAAACGTACAGTGGCGTGTCGAAACGTTTTGCGAGCTTGGCAACCGGCACTTCTTCGCAATGAAGAAGAGTTTCAGTCGAGTGGCGCGTTTTTATTGAACTGTAGGAAAAGCCAGGTGGACGCCCCAGCGCGCTTTTGCTAGTCACTTGCGTTTCCCGGAAGCGTCTTTCGCGGGAGATTCTTTCACACGAATCGCGACGATGGTCTGATCGTCAAATGTTTCGACACCAGAGGCATGATCGGAAACTGCGTTGAACAAGGACTTCACGGCGCAATCCGCGGAAATTCCGGCGCACTTGGTGATGATTTCTTCGATCCGTTTGCGACTGAACATTTCGCCGGCTTTGTTAGTGGCGTCTGGAATGCCGTCGCTGAAAAATACAAACATGTCTCCCGGCTTGGCCTGATAGGAGACTTCTTCGTAATCGGCGTCCTCGAATAAACCTAAAGGCAGTCCGGTGACCTGGATAAGTTCAATCTTGCCATCGTGGCAATACACCGGACGCGGCAAGCCCGAGTTGGAGACGCGCAAGGTGCGGTCGGTGGCGTCCCACACCGCATAAATCAAGGAAACAAATTGAGCTTCAATTCGGCGTTCGCCGAGAGAGTAATTCACGGCAGCAAGCATTTCCGCAGGGCCGGGTTCCATGATCGCGTGCGAACGTAGAATGCCGCTTACCAGCGCGGCATAAATCGCAGCCGGAGCGCCTTTGCCGCTGACGTCTCCAATGGCAATCGCAGTGCGTTGCTGCGAGTAATTTACAAAATCATAGAGATCGCCGCCGATGGCACGGGCAGGCGCGAATTTCGCGGCGATTTCGAGATCGTTCAGTTTGGGTAGCGCGTGAGGCAACAGTCCAAATTGCAGCTCGCGCGCCATCGCCATATCGCGTTCGAGGCGATGTTCCTGCTTGGCAATTTCCTCGTACAAGCGTGCGTTTTCGAGAGCGATGGCAATCTGCGCCGCTAACGTGGTGATGGTGCGTTGATGATCGTCGGTGAAAAAATTGCGCTTCGTATGTTCGAGATCCAGAACGCCGATGACTTTGTCTTTGTAGATCAGCGGAACGGCGAGTTCGGATCGCGTCTCGGGATTGGCCTCGATGTAGCGGGGGTCTTTACTCACATCACGGACGAGAACCGCATGTTTGTGTTGCGCGGCATGGCCTACAATTCCACGTCCCAAAGGTATGTCGTGCTTGAGATGAATGTTTTCTTGGAAGCGTAGAGAGAAACGGTGTTGAAGCTTTTCTCCCACCGAATCCAGCAGCAAAATACTGAACATCTGATAATCAATCAGCCGGTTGAGAAGCTCGGCGATGCGCTTTAGCAATTCGTCCAAATTCAGAATCGACGTAAGCTCTTGCGCGATTTCGTTTAACAAAAGCAACGTGCGAGTTTGCCGGGTGGTTTGCGTGTAAAGGCGGGCATTCTCAATGCCAACGGCCATGCGAGAAGCGATCAGCGTCAGCAACCGCTTGTGCTCCTCGGTGAAAGCATCTTTATTCTGCGACTCGATATCGATCACGCCGATGAGCCGATTTTTGATGATCAGCGGAATGGCCAGTTCAGATCGAACGTTGGGGACGGCCGAAATGTATTCGGAATTTTGGGTGACGTCATTGACCAGCACGGCTTCGCGCCGTTGCGCCGCCACTCCGGTCACGCCTTCGCCGACTTTAATGCGCATGCGTTCGGCGGTTTCTTTGCTGTGTCCGACGCTAAAACGAAAACGCAATTCCTGAGTTTTTTCGTTCAGCAGTAGAATTCCGAAAATTTCGTAATCAATGACCTTGCGGACGAGCTCCGCCACTCGCTTGAGGGTGGTATCAAGGTCGAGCGTAGTGTTGACCACATCCGCCACTTCGAGCAGCAGGGGGTCAACTTTCGATTGCATATCTGATTGAACGGCAGTCATTGGAGATATGTGTCAATCATACCAGCCGCAACGACCGCGCCGAGTCAGCCGCGTCACTCAGATGCCACGGGGCACGACGCAAATATCGGGCAGGTTACGGTAGCGCTCGGCATAGTCGAGACCGTATCCCACAACAAATTCATCGGGGATTTGGAAGCCGACGTAGTCGCCGACGATTGGCATCTTTCGTCGCGAAGGCTTGTCCAGTAGCGCTGCTACGCGGAGGGTTTTGGGATGACGATTCCCCAGCATTTTTTTCAGATAGGTGAGGGTGAGCCCGGTGTCGAGAATGTCTTCGACGAGAATGACATTCCTGTCCTTGATGGGCTGGTCCATGTCTTTGGTGAGTTGGACTTCGCCGGTAGAATCCCATCCACTCTGAAGTTCCTGCGCGGGACTCGGACGATTGCCATAACTGGAGACTCCAATGAAATCGAAGGTGGCATCGAGTTGCACTTGCCGGGCGAGGTCGCTCAAAAAGATAGTGGCGCCCTTCAGCACGCCTACGAGGATCACATTCTCGCCAGCGAAGTCGCGAGTGATCTCGGCGCCGATGGCGGCCACTCGCTCGGCAATCTGTTGCCGCGAAATTAGAACGCTTAGCTCGGACATAGCGATCCATATTAAACTAGCATTTAGCAATTGGCATTTGGCATTTAGCCATTTGCGGCCAGTGATGGCTAAATGCTAAGTGCCAATTGCTAAATGCCCATAGGAAATTTTATGAATCTCAATGGAATCAAACTCACCTGGCTCGGTCATGCAACCTTTCGAATCGAAACCCCTGGCGGCAAGATTGTGATTATCGATCCGTGGATCATGGGGAACCCGGCGTGTCCCGAGAAAGACAAGGACGTCAAGAAAGTTGACATTCTGCTCTGCACGCATGGGCATGGCGATCATATTGGCGATGCTGTCGAAATCGTGAAGAAACATAATCCCAAAGTTGTCGGCATCGTGGAACTGTGCACGTGGTTAGAAAAAAAGGGCGCGAAACAGATTCTGGGCATGAACAAGGGCGGAACGCAGACTGTCGATGACATTAAAGTCACCATGGTGCACGCCGACCATTCCTGCGGCATTCAGGATGGTGACGACATGGTCTATGGCGGCGAGGCCTGCGGTTACGTAATCGAATTTTCCAATGGCATTAAGATTTATCACGCCGGCGACACGAACGTCTTTGGCGACATGGCAATCATCCGTGAGCTCTATGCGCCTGACATTGCGATGCTTCCAATCGGCGACCACTACACCATGGGCCCACGCGAGGCGGCGTATGCCTGCAATTTACTTAAGGCGAAGACCGTCATCCCCATGCACTTTGCTACGTTTCCAGTTCTGACCGGAACACCGGGCGCTCTACAAAAGCTGGCGCTGAACACGAAAGTGTTTGAGATGAAGCCGGGAGTGACGATTTCTTAACCACTGAGGACACGGGGTTCACAGAGGAAATCTTTTGGCACAACAATAACCTCTGGGATCCTCAGTGTCCTCCGTGGTCAAATGCTTGTTAAGGAGTTGCAATTGCCAGATTCGAATTCCAAACCATCGTGGCGTCACGGAGACATCACCCAACCGGACGTCGATGACTATCTCTACTCAGTTCTTCCTGCGCGCGACGAAGTTTTGGCGCACATGGAGGCCGAAGCGGGGAAGAGAGATATCCCCATCGTCGGCCCCGCGGTTGGACGCGTACTGCATCAGCTTGCCTTGATGATTAACGCCAAGTCCGTTTTTGAGATGGGCTCGGCCATTGGCTATTCGACCATCTGGTGGGCGCGCGCTTTGGGCGAGGGCGGACGCGTGTTCTACACCGACGGCGATCGCAAAAATGCCGACGAAGCTCGCGGCTATTTTGAGAAGGCCGGCGTGAGCGATCGCATTACGGTAAGAGTTGGCGACGCGCTGGAAATCCTCTCCGAACAGAAGCAGGAATTCGACATAATTTTTAACGACATCGACAAAGATGACTATCCGAGAGCGTTTCGAGTGGCGATTCCTCGTCTGCGAAAAGGGGGATTGTTCGTCAGCGATAACGTTTTATGGAGCGGGAAAGTTACGCAAAAGAATCCTACTGAGGCGACGACCAAGGGAGTTTTAAAGCTAAACCGATTGCTTTACGACGCACAGGATTTGTTTACGACGATTCTGCCGATCCGGGATGGTTTGGCGATTGCCGTGAAGAGGTAAGAAAAGCTAGATAACCACCAAGGACACTAAGTAACACGAAGGAAGGCCCCTCCCAAAGGATTTCCTTCGTGATACTTCGTGTCCTTGGTGGTTTATGCCTTTCTGGAACTATATCGACTTCACTGGAATCATCGTTAGGTCTTCCACCAATCCCACTTCTTTTTGCAGGAACGGTTCCGCGTAAGTGACCCCTCCGAGCATTCCGTAGAAGCGGGCCATGGCGTCCAGGCGGGTGCGGATTTCAGCGTGAGCAGGGAAGAGATCTTTGCCGGCTTCTTGATCGCTGAATTGCGTTTTGTAAGCCAACAGCGATTGCAGGCGGCCTTCGAATTGGTCAGTAATGTCCACGACGAACGTGGGACGAATATCGTAGTAGAGAGTAGCGTAAACGATCTTGTAGGGACGATGGGGAGGTAATTCTTCTTGGCTGAGAGCTGATAGCTGAGAGCTGACAGCGAGCTTGCCCAGTCCGGCCAGAAAGCAAGCTTCATATCCCAGTGTCGACGCTGTGTAGTGATCGGGATGTCGGCCCTTCCAATAAGGGAGTATCACGACACGCGGCCGCTGCTCACGAATCACGCGAGCAACTTTCAGTCGATTTTCCCACGTATTTTCGACGCGTCCATCGGGGATGTCGAGAGCGTGACGCCAGCTTACTTGCAGGATCTTCGCGGCGTCCGCGGCCTCGCTGGCCCGACTCTCGGCGGTGCCGCGCGTTCCCATTTCTCCCTGCGTCAGGTCGAGGATGCCGGTGCGATGGCCTTGCTGCGCCATTTTCAGCATGGTGCCGCCGCAGGTTTGTTCTACGTCGTCGCGATGCGCGGCGATGGCCAGGATGTCGAGGGGTGGAGGAGATGAATTCGGCACAGCCGCATTTTACAGTACGCGCGCCAGGGCCATGCCCGCCAACGCCGCGCCCAGGCACAATAAATTGTTGCCAACGATATTTGCTGCCGCCAGTCCCCAATGGCCCTGGTCGAAGAACGCCATGCTCTCAAAGGCGTATGCCGAGAATGTCGTAAACGATCCGCAGAAACCGACGACGACCAGCAGGCGCCAGCGCGGATCGATCAAAAGCTTTTCCGTTGTCCAGATGACGAAAAATCCGACAATCAAGCTGCCGACGATGTTGATGAAAAGTGTGCCGTATGGAAAAGCCGGGCCAAATTCTTTGGTGGCAAAACGAGTCAGGAAGTAACGGGCGTTGGTTCCGACGATCGCACCGAGGGAAAGAATCAGAAACGTTTTCATGATGGAGTTCTCCCTACAAGAGTTTGTAGGAGTTATCAGCACTGGTCCATTCGAAGCCGAACCAGGCGGTTATGGCGAACTCCATCGCCTGGCTTCTTTTTATCACAGGGGATTAGGGGAGGCACGAAAAAAGAGTGGAGATTGTTTGGGTGTCTGGTGTCCGGTCGCGGGGCTTAGGTCTCGGTTCTAGTCGCGGGTTGGAGACCTAAAACCCGAGACCCGAGACCGCCTTCCTATTTCTTCCGTTCGACCAAAAAGCGCGCGAGCGATTTCAG
>DATBAX010000370.1:0-21296 GCA_036271275.1 Terriglobales bacterium | reverse complement strand
AATTTTACTTCCAGCTTTTTGGCGGTGGAAGCGAATAGATCGTCATCGACATTCGAAATAATTCCTAGCTGATAGCGGCTTTTTAGTTTTCGCAGTGCTGCCACGGTATCAGGAAACGGCTGCCAACTGGCCAGTGAATCTGGCAGGGAAGTTAGTTGAGCGGGAGTGGGAGTAAATTCCAGGCGCTTGCCGAAACCGTAGACGACGGACTGCAGGATTTCGCGATAGGGCCGGTATTCCCGGCCTTCGGCGGTGGCTTCCAGTTCGGAATAGAGCCTTAGGATCGCGGAATCAGAAAGTGTTTTTTTGTGAGCGGCGAGAATGGGGCGTAAAGCTGCGAAGATGCCGGATTCCCAGTCGATCAGCGTTCCGTAGCAGTCGAAGGTGAGGACGCGGAAGCGATTGAAATCCAACATTAAATTCAGAATTTGAGTTTGTCGTCGGACAAGAGTGCCGCGTCCAAATCATCGGAGGAGGCTGCCGGCTTTTTCTCTTCGGCATTTTTCGGATCTAGAAATTTTGCCGAGTTGAGTAGCGAGCGTCCCATGGACGGGTTGTAGCCGGTCCAGGCGCTATCCATGCTGCCTTCGCGTTCGAATTGGGCGCGCATGCTTTCCATTTTTGAGTCGAGGTCATCCATGTAGTGCAATAGCATCGCCTCGGGAAACATGGGCAGTTTCGGAGAGCCGAATTCGTATTGTCCATGATGGCTGATGATCAAGTGCTCGACCAGCACTTTTAGTTCGCTGGGAAAATTGGGCAAGCCGGCTAGTTTTGCCTGGAGCATTTCTAACTCGATGATCATGTGTCCGAGCAATTGGCCGCGTGTGGTGTAGGAAAACGAGCGGTTGTAGGTTAGTTCGTGGATCTTGCCGATATCGTGCAAGAAGGCGCCGGTGAGCAGCAGATCGCGATTGATTTGCGGATAATTGCGGCTGACCAAATCGCAGGAAGTGGTTAGAGAGACCACGTGATCTAGCAGGCCTCCGATGTAAGCGTGGTGCAAAGTCTTGGCGGCGGGGGCATTCCGATACGCTTGTGCAATGACCGGATCGTTCATGAACGCTTCCACCAAAGCCTTCAGGTGAGGATTCTTAAAACTGGCGACGAAGCCGGCTAGAGTTTGCCAGAGTTCGTCGATATTTTTTGTTGTCTTGGGAAGGTAATCGGAGAAGTCGATTTCGGAATCGCCCAGCTTGCGAATTTTGTGAATGGTCAGTTGGAAGCGATTCTTGTATTTGTTAATCAGACCTTTGATCTTTAGGAAGTCATCCTGTTCGAATGCGTCGAGGACTTCCTCGACGTTGTCCCACATCTTGGCTTCAATTTGTCCACAGCGATCGCCGAGCGTGAGAGCGAGATAGGGCTCGCCCGTTTTCTTGGGCTTCACCTGTTTGTTGACAACCACAAAAGTGGAAGTGATGATTTTGTTTTCGTGCTGAGCGCACTCGGATAAGAAGAATTCTTTCATGATGGGGAAAAGCTGCTAGCTCCTAGCTTCTAGCCAACCGGTTCGGTTTAGCTGGAAGCTCCGGATTTACAGAACTCCTAACTTCTTCTTTCTTTTCTTGAGTTCTTTCGCGGTGGCGTCTTTGGCGGAGGTTTCTACCGGCTTGGTTTGGTTGACGCTGGCTCCGGAGTCCACGTAGCCGGGCTTAATGTCGATGAAGGCTTCTTCACGCAGATGCTTGAGATATTCACGTAGCGCGGGCTGTAGCTTCTGCATGTAAATCGCGTCCTGAAGCTTGGGGCCGAGTTCCGTAATGGCCGGTATGCCGGCGGTCACATGGTCGGTGACTTTTAGAATGACGAAGCCTTGCTTGGTGCGGACGACGTCCGTGACCTCGTCTTTTTTCATGGCGAAGGTCTGGTCTTCAAGTTGTTTCGACATATCGCCGCGCTTGAAATAGCTAAGGTCGCCACCCTGGGCTGCGGTGGGGCCGGCTGAATTCTTTTTGGCGACGTCGTCGAAGCTTGCGCCCTTGCGGATTTGTGCGAGCAGATCGTCAGCTTTGGCTTTTGCCGCCGCAACCAGCGCTGGATCTTCCGGAGCATTGGCGTCCGCGCCTGCTTTTGCGGTGGGAATCAGTATCTCGCTGAGCTTTACTTCCTCAGGACGCTCCAGCTCACTTTTGTGCTGGTCGTAAAATTGTTGCTCTTCCTCTTTGGTAATCGACAATTTGGAGCCGACTTCTTTGCCGATGACCTGTTGGGTGACAATCTCGTTGCGCTTGTTCAGTTTGAAGTCTTCGAAAGAAATGCCCTGGGCGGTGGCGGCCTTTTCCAATGCTTCCATGCTGTCAAGTTTCATTTGCTTGCGCATGTCGTCGAGCCACTTGATGACTTCGGTGTCGCCGGTGATTCCCAGGTCTTTGCCTTTTTCCAGCAATAATTGCTGATCAATGAGGTCGCGGAGGACGTCCTTGTCACGTTCGGCGACAAATTTGTCCGCGTTCGCGGGGTCCTGCTGCTGCGCTTCTTGTTTTAGTTCTTCCTTACTGCGCTGGTATTCCGTGCGGGTCACGATCTGATTGTTTACCCGGGCAATAATTTCCTCCACAATGGCATCGGCATGACCGATCACAGGAATGGCAATAAGGGCGACCAGCAAGCTGCAGGGGAGTAATCTTCGCATAGGATTTCCAGTGGCTGCATCGCAGCCGGGAGTTTATGGAACTTGGGGACTGCCTGGTTAAATTGTACCTCTGAAACTCCGCCTATTGCCAGTGCATCTCCTGCTATCATGGGCCACTTTTAGTTGAGGCGCCGCCACGGAAAAGGGGACAAAATGAGACTTGGCATCGGCTATGTGCTGGTTATTCTTCTAATTGGAGGTGCGACGATTCCGGCTCAGGCACAAAAGACGGGTGCGGCAGCGCCCGGCCTCACTCAATTGCAAAAGATGACGGACCGCTTCGCGCCTACACCCATGCGAGTCGATACATCGAAGTTGTCCTCGGGAGATCAGCAGGCGCTGGTGAAGTTGATTGAATCGGCCCGCCTTCTGGATGATGTGTTCATGCGGCAGATGTGGAGTGGGAATGTTGCGCTGTATTCCCGGCTCAAGAAGGACACGACGCCTTTGGGGAGGGCAAGACTGCATTATTTCTGGCTTAACAAAGGACCGTGGTCCGATATCGATGACTACAAGGCTTTCCTTCCAGGTGTCCCTCCGCGGAAATTGCCGGGGGCAAATTTTTATCCGGAGAACATGAGCAAAGAAGATTTCGAAAGCTGGGCCGCTACCTTGCCGGAGGATCAGCAGAAAGTGGCGAAAGGATTTTTCTCGGTGATTCGCTGGAAAGATCCAACCAAGAAATCGAGCAAAGAGTTGATGTCCGTTCCATACAGCGAGGAATACAAGGATGATTTAACGAAGGCTGCGGGTCTGTTGCGCGAAGCGGCTGGGTTGACGGACAACGCATCGCTAAAGAAGTTTCTGACCTCGCGGGCGGATGCATTTCTTTCCGACGATTATTACGAGAGCGACGTGAACTGGATGGATCTGGATGCGCCCATCGATATCACGATCGGGCCGTATGAAACTTACAACGACGAAATCTTTGGCTACAAAGCTGGATTTGAAGCGTACGTAAATATTCGAGATGAGGAAGAGACGGGAAAGCTGGGCGCGTTCACGCATCTGCTGCAGCAGATCGAAGATAATCTGCCACTCGATCCGCAGTATCGCAATCCCAAGCTGGGGGCGTCCGCGGCGATCAGAGTGGTAGACCAGATATTGGCTACAGGGGACGGCGCCCATGGCGTGCAGACTGCCGCCTACAATCTGCCCAACGATGAGCGCGTGGTACAGCAAAAAGGCAGCAAGCGGGTAATGTTGAAGAACGTCCAGGAAGCGAAGTTTCGTAGCGTGTTGCTGCCGATTGCAAGGCGAACTTTATCCAAATCGGCGATGGTGGATGTGAACTTTGAATTGTTCTTTACCCACATTCTGGCTCATGAACTGATGCATGGGTTGGGGCCGCATCAGATCAGTGTGGATGGAAAACAGACGAATCCGCGCTCCGAATTGAAAGAGCTCTACAGCGCGATTGAAGAAGCCAAAGCGGATGTCACGGGATTGTGGGCGTTGCAATATATGATGGACCACGCTAAAGAATTGGGGCTGGCGGACACTTTGCCTTCTGATGCCGCCGCGCAGCGCCAGCTTTATACCACGTATCTGGCGTCATCGTTTCGCACGCTTCGCTTTGGGTTGAACGATGCGCACGGCAAAGGAATGGCCATGCAGTTTAATTTCTTTACCGACAAAGGGGCGTACATCGCACATGCGGATGGAACGTTCTCCGTGGACATGGACAAGATCAAAGAGGCGGTGGCGGAACTCGACCACGATTTGTTGACTCTGGAAGCGCAGGGAGATTATGCCGGGGCCAAGAAAATGCTGGATGAGCTTGGCGTGGTGAGACCCGCGTTGAAGAAGGCATTGGATGGTTTGCAGGATATTCCTACAGACATTGAGCCGATTTTTGTGACTGCGGATGAGTTGGCGCCAACGGTGAAAATGCCTGCGGCGAGAAGGAAGAAAGGGCGGTAACGAGGCATCCGCTGTTTGCCTGCCTCAGGGGAAAGCAGATTCCGGAATGACAAAGGGGTTGGAGTCGGCTGTCGCTACGCGTTCCGGAGCAAGGCCAGTGCGGTCACGTCGTCATGAGTGGGAGGTGCGCACATGTACTCTTTGACTTTGTCGAGGACGGAAAGGCAGTGTTCTTTGGCGGTGGAGGCGGTCGTTTTTCGAAAATCTTCTTTTAGTTTATCCATCCCCATTTCCTCGCCTTTGCACTTTGATTCCACAATTCCGCGAGAGACCAGCAAGAGGATTGCGCCTGGCTCCAGGGCCACCATTTTGGATTCGCTGGTGGCGTGTGAAAAAAGTCCCAAGGGAAGTCCGGTCGCCGGCAGTTCGCTTATACCCTTGCCATCGCGTACTAACCCAGGAGTGTGGCCGGCGTTGACGTAACAGATCAGGCCCAAGTCCTCGTTATAACAACCGACAAAAGCAGGGCAGGCGTGCAAGCTGGTGCCGCTGGCGATCACGGTACGGTTTAGCTCAAGAGAAAGCTCAGCCATCGAGTCGGCTTCATTGATGTCGGGATTCCCGAACAATTCAGCTCCTCGCTTGCGGAAGACGTCTTGAGTGGCGGAAATGATTCCACTGTTGAGTTCGAAACGTCCGGCGACGTCGAGAAGGCCGAACAAAACTCGATTAGGCGATACGCGGATAAAATCGTAAAAGTCGCCACCCATCCGCTGGCCATAATAGAGAGCGGCCAACTCGGCATCATCGAGCTCCGGAACTTTGGAGGCCACGGGATTGCGCGGTGGCAGCTTGGGCTTTTCCTCGGAATGGAAGAGAGAGAGCATCATGCCAGTGAATGGCGAAGGTAACACGGATGGTGAGCGCGAGCCAAGCCTTCTAGTGAAATTTTAGCGGCGGACTAGTTTGCGTATTTATGGGCGAGATATTTGCCCACTTCTTCGTCCAGCTGGCGATAGTCGGAGTGGATGGTCGCGCGGAGGGCGGCTTCGGTGGAGCTACCTTCTCCAAGTTTCTCGAGAATGCGCTGCAAATCGCCCATGCCGTAAGTTTCGTTGATGTATTGGACGGCGGCCAGAGATTCATCGTAGGCCAGGGCCGCTTCGATTCCGGAAAAGCGCATGAAACTGCCTTCCATGGCGTTGAACGGGATTTCATGTTCGCTGTGGAACAGTTGGGCGAGGCGAGGTCCGTTCGAGGAAAGCGATTTGGGCTCGACAGCCTGGGCGATGCCTTCATTCAACCACTGCGGACAGCGTCCCGCAGAAAGTTGATTGATAAAAGAGTGCGCGAGTTCATGTTTGAGAACGCGAGCAAGATCTGGCGTGACTGAATTCAATCCTTGCACTGGAATTCGCAGCTTGCCGTCGTTGACGGCGCCCGTCCAGGAAGGTGCCTGAGTGACGTCAAAAAATGTTTGGTCGGTGTAGAGTACGACTGCAATGCTGCTGCGAGGAGCTATTCCCAGTTCGCGAACCAGATCGTCATACTCGGATTCGAGCGTGGCGATCAATTGTCCTCGCAAAGATTCGGATGTCTGCTTGCCTTCGTAACGCAGGGTAAAATGACTGCTTTCGCGCTGCGAGTAGTCGGCCTCGACGGTGGCTTCGTGCTCGGCTTTGGCGAGGTATTGCTGAATATTGGTATCGGGACGAAGGGCGAGCGAGCGTTTCCAGGTGCGGATGGCGTCCTGATTATGGTCGCTGGCAAATTGGGCGTATCCAAGGACGGCAAGCGCATCGGGCGAGTCCGGCGCCAGGCGCACGGCATGCTCGGCATGGGGCAAGGCTTCAGCGGCTTTTCCGGTGCGAATCAGGAGCGCGGCGTAATAATTCAGGATCGCGGGATTGTCGGGGTCGAAATGCAATGCAGTTTCGAAATAAGTGCGTGATTGAGAGAAATTTTGATGAGCGTACTCACGCTTGCCCGCGATGTAATATGCGGCGGCGGTTCGATTGGCATTGCCTTCTTTTTCGAGAGTGGCCAGCGCATCGGTATCGATGGCGTTGTCATGAATAATTTTGTTGGTGAGTTCGGAAATACTGGCTAGATCGTCTTTTACATTGTCGCCAGGGGCAAACGCGGGGACATCCTTGCTGTTAGCTGCGGCTGCGGGACTGGAAGATAAGGGAGCGACGCCGCCAGCTTCAATATGGTCGACCGTTGAGTTGAGAATGGCGTAGGAGTTGTCGCCGATATCGTATTCAAGATGCGCGCCATTTTCATGGATATGGTCGGCCCAAATGGTGCGCCCGTTCTTTAGATGGATGACTTCCGCCGATGCACGCACGGCGGCTGCGGTCGAGAAGAAAGCGATCGACCCAAAGAATAATAAGATGATGACAGAGGCCCGCACTATAGCGCATTCTAGGGCACCGGGGACGAACTCGCAGGTGACCAAGGTAATGAATACCATTCGACGAAGACTGCTTCCACTTCTGCCGACGGTGCTGGCAACCGCTGCCATGGCGCAGGGCTGGGGCCAGGCCGGCGCCGGAGCAACCCCGCTCAGCGTTGCCGGTGGAGCGCCGCAAATTCATAGCGGTCCGGCGGAAGCATTGTATTTGCAGTTGCGCGGGGTGCGTCTCGACAAGTCGCGGGTATATCGCGTGCGTGCGGCTTCGCTCGATCGTGCGGCCCTGCACATCACGTTGAACGACGGCACTCTTGCCTTCACCGAAGACGTGGCGGGACGAGTCACAGGCGCATTTTTCGAAGGAGATGGAGAAGTGCTGCTGATGCCACCCGATCAGGTCGAACGCGCGTCCATGTCGTTGTTCACGGGCGCGGCGATTCTCGAGGAGAAATTTCTCACCGCCTATTTCCGCTTCAATGACGACACCTTTCGTGACTTGCAACCGTTGCTCAGGCCGGGCGAGCACGCTGAGGAATTCGTGGAGCAATGGAATGAAACTGCGCACAATCTGGCCGAGGGAGATGCACTGGAACTACTGATCGATTTCAGCCGGTTCCTTCCGGGGCCGGGAGGCGGGCCGCCGGCATCCGTGGAACCTCCGGCAGATGCGGGTCGCATTCTGCATGCGCGAGTGGAGAACCCCAAACTCGGAGTATTCGATCTCTATTACGATTCCGCAGCGCCAGAGCAGGTGTGGGCTGGGCAATTGAAGACGGTTGCCGGGGGGAGTTATTACGATGTATGGACATCGTTTTCGCCCCGAAAAATTCCAGCGGGGGGCCAAACAGGAAATGGAGTTCTGGAACAAGGCAGTGCCGAGGGCATCATCGATGTCTCCAGCTACAAGATCCGGACCGAAATAAAGCCGCCGACCGACATTTATGCGGATGCGACGTTGCAGCTGCACGTGCTGCAAGGAGGGCATCGCGCGCTGCTATTTGAGCTGTCGCAAGCTCTGCTGGTCCAGAAAGTGGAAGCTGATGGGCATCCAGTGGAATTCATTCACAATCCGGCGGTCGAGGGTTCGCGGCTGGCGCGTCGCGGGAACGATTTGGTGGCTGTGGTCTTTCCCGAGCCACTCAAGGCTGGCCAACGGATGGAACTGCGCTTCGTGTACGGCGGGCCAGTGTTGTCGGAGGCCGGCGGAGGATTGATGTATGTAGGGGCCCGGGGGATTTGGTATCCGAACCGGGGAATCGCGATGTCGGACTTCGATTTGGAATTTCACTATCCCACCGGCTGGTCGTTATTAGCGACGGGCAAACGGCAAGAGATTCCATCAGGCATTAACGCGGGCCCGGATGCGAAGCCGGGTGAGCAGGTGAGCCGCTGGATTTCCGAGCGAGCGATGCCGCTGGCTGGATTCAATCTTGGCAAGTACACACGGGCGCAGGCGCGCACTGGCACAATTTCGGTCGAGGCTTATGCCGGATCGGAAATGGAGCGGACATTTCCCAGCCCGAAAGCGGAGGAAGATATTCCCATGTTGCCCGGACATCCTGACATGCGTCCCCGGGCTTTACCGGCAACGACGGTCCCGCCTTCGCCCGCGCACAACGCACAACTGGTGGCCGACGAATCGGCCCGCGCGATTGATTTTTTTTCCCATCGTTTCGGTCCCTATCCTTATCCTTCTGCCGGCCTCGCCCTGACACAAATGCCGGGGACGGCGAGCCAGGGCTGGCCGGGACTGATCTATCTTTCCAGTTTTTCGTTTCTGACCAAAGAACAAAAATCGCAACTGCACATGAGCCCGGTGAATGAGGCCTTCAGCAATCAAGTTATTGCGCACGAGACGGCGCATCAGTGGTGGGGCGATTTGGTGAGTTGGAGCAGTTATCACGATCAATGGATGATGGAAGCGCTGGCCAACTACAGTTCATTCATGATGCTGGAGCGGGAAAATCCAGTGGAATTCCGCCTGGTGATGGATAAATATCGCGATGACTTGCTGCAGAAAAATGCAGATGGAATTGCGCTGATGGAAGCAGGTCCAGTGACATTCGGCAGCCGGCTTTCCTGCTCCAAGTTTCCGAACGGCTATGAGGCCATTAGTTACGGCCGGGGCACGTGGCTTTTCCATATGCTGCGTTACATGATGCTGGACGCCGAAAGAAAGACTGGCACACACGGTCGAGCCGCGAAGGGCGCGCCAGCCAGCGACGAACCTTTTGTCCGCGCGCTTAAAAAGTTCAGAGTGAAATATCAGGGAAAAGTGGCTACAACTCAGGATTTGTTTGCGGTATTTGAAGAAGAGTTGCCGCCATCTTTGCAGTACGAAGGCAAGAAATCGCTGGATTGGTTTTATCAGGGATGGGTGAATGGAACCTCCATTCCAAGCTTCGAATTGCATGAAGTGAAGTATGCCGCGAAGGCGGAATCGACGACGGTCACGGGGGTCATTATGCAGAAATCTGCTTCCGACAATCTGGTGACGTCGGTACCGGTATATGCGTCAGTGGCTGGGAAAAATGTGTTACTTGGCAGGGTATTTGCGGATGGCCCGGAGACTGCATTTCGTTTGGCCGCGCCGCCGGGGACACACAAAGTCGTTCTGGATCCTCACCAAACGGTACTCGCCCGGATTCACTAGCAGACACAGCTTGCGTGGCGCGGGCGACAGATTTTGAGAGATCGATTATGAGCGGCGGCTGTACCCTTCGTTTAAAGGATGCGTTCGCCCGATCGGGGATCGCATCGCTCTCGCACTTCCGATTCAGGAGAGATTCCCGCCAAATCCCCAATATTTTCCCGAAATGTTTTTGTCTGGAGTGTTTGCGGTGAACATTTTGTTTCTTCTCCATTTGTTTTCATGAGCAGTAAGCCAGCGCTGCATTGGGCACGCAGTTGCAATCGGATTATTGGATTGAGGAATGAACCTTGCCCCAGGTGAGCCGAGTCCAGGAAATATCGTTGGTAATGCCGGCGATTGAGGAGCGGCGAGTATGTGTGGCGCCGCCGGAACCATCGACGATCCTTTTGGTGGAAGATGAAGGTTTTGTGCGTGAGGTGGCTTGCCTGGTGTTGAAGTCCGCGGGATACCGGGTCCTGTCAACACGCACTGCGGCAGAGGCCAAACGCAAGTTTCGCAGTTGTGTTGAGGGAATAGAACTCTTGCTGACCGACGTTGTGTTGCCGGGGCGGGACGGTCTGGCTCTGGCGAATGATTTGCAGGGGCTCTGTCCTTCGCTGAAGACGATTTTTATGTCGGGCTATCCGGAAAATGCAGTGACGCTGTCCGGGTTGCACAAACAGCAAGGAGTGTACTTGCACAAACCGTTCTCGACCGAATCCTTGATTGGGATGGTTAGACGAGTACTGGAGGCCACCGAAAAAAATTAACCAATAATGCTTATTGAGGATGCTGGTAGCGGGTTGCCTGGAGGATCTGTTGGGGAATCTGTGGCAAGGGCACCACTTTTTGCAGCAAGCCCAACTCGGCGCAGGAGCGCGGCATGCCGTAGACCGAGCAAGTGGCTTCGTCCTGGCCAAGGGTCAGGCCGCCTTCGCGGGCGATGGCGCGCATGCCTTCGACTCCATCGGCGCCCATGCCGGTCATGATGATGCCCATGGCGAGGGAACGGTAGACTTCCGCCACCGACAACATCATCACGTCCACGGAAGGAGTATGGAGGGTGCGTGAAGGGGAATCGGAAATATGAATGACAACCTTCGAGGATGTTTTGCGGGTGACAGTAATGTGCTGTCCTGCCGGGGCGATATAAACCACGCCAGGTTCGATCAACGCGTCATGCGTGGCTTCGCGAACGGAGACTTTGCAGATGGTATCGAGCCGCCGAGCGAAAGGGTTGGTGAATCCCCTGGGCATGTGTTGCACGATCAATACACCTGCGGGCAAGTCAGCGGGTAGTAGCGGCAGGATTTCCTGGAGCGCCTTTGGACCGCCGGTGGACGTGCCCATCGCGACTACGCGGGATGCGGGGTGGGCCGAACTCGGGTAATCGACGATCGGTGTCGGCACGGCGGGGTTGGACACGATAGATATCGAGCGCCGCCGCCCGCTTTCTGCTGCGGCTTTGATTTTGGCAATTAAGTCGGCCTGGATTTTTACGATGTCCAGTGACGCGTAGGACTGCTGTTTTGGCAGATAGTCGAATGCGCCCATGGACAATGCATCGAAAGTGGTTTCCGCACCTTCCTGGGTCAGAGAACTGACCATAATGACTGGAAGCGGAAAATCCTGCATGATTCTCGCCAGTGTTCGGAGGCCGTTGAGGCCGGGCATTTCCACATCGAGCGTGACCACATCAGGATGCAGAGACGCAATTTTGTCCAATGCTTCCTGACCGCTCTGCGCGGTGCCGCTGACTCGCAGGCCGGAATCAGACTCGATCATTCGGGTAAGCGCAGTCCGCATGAAAGCGCTGTCGTCGGCCACCAGCACCCAAACCGGCCTTTGCTTGCCGAATCCCCCGTTCATGGTTGCACCCGATCGAAAACACCGACCAGATGGTGGACTTCTTCCATGTAGGCTTCGAGCTCGAAAGTGAAGCGTTCCCAATCGAGGGCACGCAGAGATGGACATTCCTCAAGCAAAAGAAAAAAGGCCGGCTCTTCGACAAAGTTGACTTGCCGCTGTTCAAGATATCCGTGGCCCAATCCCCACATGCGGCAAAGCAGGTCGCTGAGATTGACCAGTGCGACCAGATCGCGGTGGGCTGCGGCATTGGCGGGATGATGATGACAGGCGATGACCGCGACCAGGTCCGGGGTGAGTTGCCATCGTTCGGCAACGATCTCGCCGGTGGCGCAATGAGTAAAACCTAATATCCTTTGCTCAGCTTCATCCAACGCAATATGTTCAGTGCGGGCTGAACGAAGGACTGCCTGATATTCGCGAGGAAACACCCAAAGATGGGCGATGATGCCGATGTCATGCAGCAGCCCGGCCAGGTAGGCTTTGCCCTGATCCGCGAATCCAATCTTGCGCGCGAACTCGCGGCAGACCAGGGCGCAACCCAGGGAATGTTCCCAGAACACAACTGGTTCGATATCGCAGTTGGGAGCGTTTTGAGGTAACAGAGTCAGCAGAGAACAAGAGAGCGCGATGTCACGCATGCGCTCCAGTCCGAGCGCGACTACGGCGTCGCGAACATTTTCCACGTCGTGGCAGCGTCCGAGAATCGGGGAGTTGGCCATTTGCAGGCATTGACCGGCCAGAGATTTATCGATGGAGATCAGGTCCACAACCTGCTGGGTTTCGAGACGATCTAGAGGCTGTTCGAGATAGCGAAGCAATGGCGCAAGAACGGCCGGAATGGTGGGCATCCGATCGAGCCTGGCCATTCGTTTCCGCATCTCGTCCTGCAGCGACTCTCTCATGGGTTGCCCACTTTTTCACTCCTGATGTATGCAGTGGTGGAGGGCAGATGCACCAGACGAAAATCTTCATTGACCCCGAACAAAGATTCGGAATGCCCCAGGAAAAGATATCCATGAGGAAGCAAGTTGTTATAAAAATGCCGGATCACTCGTTGCTTGGAGGGGACATCGAAATAAATCAGGACGTTGTATCAAAGGAAAGATTCCAAACGTGTTCGATAATCATGGCGCGAGTGATTCGGCGGCCGGCATTCTTCATTAAGTATTCGAGAAGCGCAAATTCTTTGGGAGTCAATTCAATCCGCTTTCCTGCGCGCTCCACCCGGCGTTCGACGCGATCAAGTTTTAGATTGTCCACTGTCAGTGTGGATTCCACCGGCAGATGACTGCGCCGCAGCAGGGCCCGGATGCGCGCCGAAAGTTCGGTGAACGAAAAAGGCTTGCCCATGTAATCGTCCGCGCCAAGATCCAGACACTCCACCCGATCTTCCACCCGGTTCCGGCCCGTAAGCACCAGGATCGGCATGCTTGGCTTCCGAGTCCGGAGGTGGCGAAGAATGGAGACTCCATCCAAGTGGGGCAGACTGAGATCCAGCATCAACAGGTCGTAATCGAATTCTCCGGCCATGGCGCGCGCCTGTTCACCATCGCCCGATATGTCCACTGCGTAGTGTTCGGCTTCCAGACCTTTTTTTACAAAGCTGGCGAGCGCCACATCATCTTCCACAATCAAAATATGCATGAGATTTGTTTAATGGGACTCATCGATTGTGGCAGGAAGCGCCACACAACGGAACGATTGACGACATACACGAAGGTAGATGGTGTTCAGAATCGGGACGAATGCAGAAATGGAATTGTAGAAACAATCGGGTTCTGGGAACCTACCCCGCTACTCGCTCCCGCATCGCCGAGCAGGGATAATCGTTAAGGCCAATCGGCAGAGATGCTTGGCTGGGAAACAACGGGTAAAAATCGCGTAAACATCTGGGCTGAAGAAAGGTCCGCTTTCGTTTGGATCTCTGGAACAAGGCGACTTTGAAATCGCTTCTAGTGCCTGGCGCCGTACTCCTGGTGGCGGCAGCGGTGCTGCTCGAGGGCGGATTTCTGTCAATTTCCGGCCCGGCCATAGACTTTTATTACTATGCGGTTTTTGGCGCGGGGATTCTGCTCGCCTGGCGATTTCACTCCAGCCGTGTACTGTTCGCACTCGTCTTTCTTTTGGTTGCACATCGCGCGCTCGACTTTTTTTCTTTAGGGCGAGTGGTATCGAACAGTCCCGGACGCATTGCATTCGAAGCGATCGCTTTGCTGCTGCCGGTGAACTTTGTCCTGCTGTCATTCATCCGCGAGCGGGGATTGGGTATTCCGACGCTGACGTCGCGATTGGCGGTACTATTTTTTGAGTCGGTATTTGTGGCTCTGATTTGCCGGGTGGGAGAGACAACTGGCCCTGGCTTCCTTCATTTTTCTTTTCTCAGCCATCATCTTTTAGGATCGACAAGAATTCCGCAACCTGCCTGGCTGGCTTTCTTTCTTGCCTGCGTGATCTTATTGACCCGGTTTCTGCTTTACCGTAAGCCTGTCGAAAGTGGGCTGCTGTGGTCACTGGGGGCGGTGGTTTTGAGTTTGCAGGCGGGCGGAGTGGGGAAAATTGCCAGCGCTTATATCGCGACCGCAGGATTGATTTTAGTTTCGTCGATCATCGAAAACTCCTACGTTCTCGCCTATCACGACGAACTCACGGGACTGCCATCGCGGCGCGCTTATAACGAAACCCTGCTTAGTTTGGAGGCGCCCTACGCCATCGCGGTTGTGGACATCGATCATTTCAAGAATTTCAACGACACCTATGGCCACGACACCGGCGACCAAGTCTTGCGTCTGGTGGCTGGAAGATTGGCGCAAGTGAATGGTGGCGGCAAAGCCTTTCGTGTGGGAGGCGAAGAATTCTCGATCCTGTTTCCTGGGAAAAAGATGAAAGAGGTGGTGGAGCATTTGGAACTGTTGAGAAGCGCGGTTGAAGCATCGACGTTCCGAGTGCGCGGCCTCCCGGATCGCCGTCACAGTCCGCCACGTGTGGCCGATAGAAGGGCACCATCCCGGCGCAAGGCTGCGCGCCCCCGCAATGTTCCAGAGAAGCCACAGGACGGATTGCTTTCAGTGACCATCAGTATTGGAGTCGCCGAACCAAATGCTAAGTTGCAGGAAGTCGAGCAGGTAACCATTGCGGCGGACAAAGCGCTCTACAAAGCGAAGAACGCCGGACGCAATCGCGTAGAAACTGCCAGTGCACCTCGCACGCGTGCCTCCGCGAATCGCCAAAATATTGCGTAGTCGAATTTAAATTAAAAAAAGCGTCCCGGCTTGGAGAGAGTGGGCCGGGACGCGGAGTGCGACTCCCAATTGGCATTGGGGAATCGCGAAAAAACGAGTTAGAAGCGAAATACAAGTCCGAGTGAAGGCTCTTCCAGGTTGCCAACTGTCCCGGTCGTCAATCCTGTCACATAGAAATCCGGCGCTTTGTATACCAGGCCGCGATACTGCAATCGCAATGCGACGTTCTTCAGAAGCCGATAGTCGGCCCCGCCTCCATACGATATTGCTCCTTTGATTTCCGTTTCCGACGCCGTGGTGCCAAAGGAATTACCCGTCGGATTAAAGATCAAGGTTCCGGCGCCGGCGAAAAGAAAGGGACGCAGCCTGCCCGATTTCCACGGAGTGAAGACATAGTCGGCCGTGGCTTCGCTCACATTACTTTGGATCGCAAAGAAAGTTTGTCCCGCGGTGATCACGCTTCGGCTTGCATAATATTGAGTGTTTCTGGTGATTCCAAAATTGACTTCCAACGAGCTCAGCGCATTGAGCTTGAAGCGATAGGTGCCAAGCAGTCCGAGCGAATTGCTAGGAGTCTGTATTACGTTATTGCCTTGAGAAGTCGTGCCGAAATCTCCGGTCACGTTTACGCTTATATCCTGACGATTTTCCTGGGCGAACCCGAAAACTGTAAGTAAGAAAAATGAGGCGATTGCGATTGCCGCTGTCTTGAACATCTGATTCCCTCTGTGGATACGTAACATTTTGCTCGTTTGAGGGTGAGATGCGGAGGGGATGCTGCCGTGGCGTAAAGCTTCGGTAAAGGCATGTAAAGCTTCGTAAACGGGAAATCAAAAGCCCCACCCTCCCGCAAAAGCGCGGGAAGCATGGGGCACCCGCATTTAAGTTTTTGAAACAGCGCGCCGGTTTGTAGATTCGTTTCCTATACTTTTTGTGCGGCGGCGTTAATTTTATTCCGGGCCGAGTAGCGCCCCATCGCCAATTCAACAATCTCGCCGATCAACTGGGTGTAGGTGCGTCCCGAGGCCTTGGCGGCCATGGCAAATTCCTGTTTGTTCGACAGCCACGGATTCGGGTTGGCCTCAATCACATAAACTTCGCCCTTAGGCGAGAGGCGCATATCGATGCGGCCGTAATCCCGCAACTTGACTGCGCGATACGCTGCCAGCGCGGTCGCTGACAACAACGCTGCGGTGTCCTCATCGAGATTTTCAGCGAGCCGCGATTTGGTCAAGCGATGAGCTTCGGTGTCCTTCTCGAATTTCACATCGTAACTGGCAATCTTCGGAGTGCCCTTAGGTAGCCGGGAAAGATCGAGTTCTACCAGAGGAAGCGATTCCGTATGTTCGTAGCTTCCCAGAATCGCGGAATAAATTTCGCGGCCTTCGATGTACTCTTCGATCAGCGCGGGAGAATCGAATTCGTCCTGAATGTATTCCACCCGCTCCATCAATTCTTTAATGCCGTGGACAACGGCGTCGGCACTGATGCCTATGGATCCGTCTTCCCAGATGGGCTTCACGATGAGTGGAAAGGTGATGTCGTGAGAATGGTCGATCCGGCCGCGATAGGAAGTTGCGAAGTACGGAGTCTTGATGCCGTGAAAGGCGAACATCTTTTTCGCGGTGCCTTTGTCCTGGGCCAGAAAATTGGCGTGCGGACCGGCGCCGGTGTAGGGAATTCCGATCAAGTCCAGATAGGCGGCGATGTTCATTTCCTTGGTGTCATCGCCGGCGAAAGATTCGGTAAGGTTGAAAATCAGGTCGGCATCGCATTTGGCCAACGATTGCAGGCATTGCGGCGTGCCATCGAGCACTTGATAAAACGGAGCATGGCCGAGTTTCTCGAGCGATTCGAAGATTTCTTCGCGGTCTTCTTTTTCTTTCTTCGTCTTTTTGCCGGATTTTTTCTTTACTGGCACTTCCGCGATCTCCACGTCGTCTTCCCAGACGTCGTAAAGAATCGCGATTTTTAATTTCGTCCCAACCATATTTGGCCTCGTTTCCCTTGACTCACGATGTTCTTCATCGAATCAAGGTTGAACAAACTTTCCCCGCGCCATGTAATTCATGGCTAATGCGGTTGCATAGCTAGTGATATTCGACAGATGTTCGGTCTCTCGATCGGAATCGGCAAAAAGTTTTAGTTCGCCGGACCGCTTCTCGATGGCTTCAATCAGCCGCTTGATCAACGGACGCTGTACGCCTGTCCAGTAAGCAATCTTGTCGACCACCGGTTTCCGGTGCGCCTGTAAAAGCGTCTGCGCGGGACGTGAAGTCTTCCGTCGTTTCGAAGCATTAAAAATATCCGCCAGGTCGGCATCGAGCGCCAGATCGACGATCGGAATTTCTTCGGTGGAATGCTGATAGAACTCGGCGACGGTGGATTCCATTTCATCCACCGTTATGTCTGGATGGCCGCGACGGCGCAGTGGATCAATGCTGCCCAACTCGCGCGCGATGCGGTCCATATAACGCAGCTTCGCCATGGCGCCCCAGCCGCGATATTTTTTTCTCCATCCTGAACGAGGCGTCATCCACACTGCAAAAGTTTCGGCAAAATCTTCATCCGGATGTTTCTGTGCGTACCATCCTGCCATGTGGCGCACGTAATCTTTAGAAAACGGAACTGGCCGATAATTATCGTGATAAGGCCGTCGAAACGATCCGAACAATTCTTTCCACTGCGGCGTTCTGTGTAAACGATAAGCGTAGTTAAAAGCGTGACCGGCTTCGTGCCTCAGATACATCATGATCTCGCGCGAATCTTCCAGGTCGTTTCTCTCTTTTTCCAAAAGAGAAAGTCCGGGATCGGCAAGATAAAACGGAATGCCAATGACCGGCTCGCCGGAGGGGCATCCCCACTCATCGCTCAGGTAACAAGCAGGGCGAAATTTGGTCAGCTTCTTGCTCTCCAGTTCGCGATAAAGCTGCTGAACGAAGCGCTCCAGCGGCGAGCCTTCGATCTTCAGACCTAAGTCGCGAATGGGTTTGCCGAGAATCTCCTCGGGCGCCGATCCTGATTTATTAGTGTCTTGCACGTAAGCCAGTCAATAATGAGCGTTCTGTATTGCGACGGCAGGCGGAGGAATGGCCAGTTTGCTTCACGATAGACAGTAACAAGAGAGTGGTTACCCTTAGAAGGTCACCATAGATCAGGAACTATTGGCGATCTGGATAACTCACAATGAGTTCAGCAACTTGCAAGCGATCCCAAGGGAATTTGTGTTTGTAAAAGATATGTCAATTGTGCCCTTGAAAAGCCTGGCGCGGCCAGCGTGGTAGTAAGCTTGATCGAGAATTGGGCCGAAGTTCAAGCTGAAGGAGCACCCTGATGAAAGCCGCCGTCATGCAAAATTCGGTCCCACAACCAAGAGGTTTTCTGCGAACCGAAGATTCCTACCATGCTGCGGGGGCCATGCTAATGGAACGGATTTTAGTGGTGGAAGACGATCGCGCCGTCCAGAAAGCCTTGAAGCGTTTATTCGAGGCGGAAGGGTTCGCGGTGGAAATCAGTTCCGATGGGCGCTCGGCAGTGGAAGCTTTTCGCACGCTGGCCCCGGCTGCTGTGGTACTTGATTTGCGCCTGCCTGCTCTTTCCGGACGCGATGTTTGCCGCGAGATCAAGCAGCAATCGCCGAGTGTCCCAATCATTATTCTGAGTGCCGCCAGTGATGTTGCAGACAAAGTATTGCTGCTTGAGTTGGGCGCCGACGATTATGTGACCAAGCCTTTTAGTCCGCGAGAACTTCTGGCGCGGGTGCGGGCGGCTTTGCGTCGTACCATTCGGCCTGTAAGCACGGACTTGGCGGCGTTCGGCGGGATTTCCATCGATTTCACCAAGATGGAAATTATGCGCGGGGATGAAAGCATTGTTTTGACCGCACAAGAGTTTAAGACTTTGAAATTTCTGGTGCAGAATGCCGAGCGTGTGATCACGCGCGAAGAATTGTTGAATTTGGTTTGGGGCTATCAGAATTACCCTTCCACCCGCACTGTGGACAACCACATCTTAAAGCTGCGACAGAAGCTGGAGCCAGATCCTTCCAATCCAGTTCATTTCCGTACTGTCCATGGCATCGGCTACAAATTCGTGCCGTAAAATAGAATTCGGCCTGTTGGAGCGGCCCACGCAGGTGTTAGCGTCTAGGAGAGGGCGGGTATGGTGAAACTTCGGCTGCGCACCAAGTTTCTACTCTCCATGGTGCTGATTTCGGCGGGTCTCACGACTACCAGCCTGCTGCTCGTTAGGCGGAATGTTCAGGCGCAGGAACGCAAAGAAATTTTTGCCGACCTGCACAATTCTGTCAGTACCTTCCAAAACTTTCAGCGCGAACGCGAAACCACTCTAAGCCATTCCGCGGATCTTCTCGCCGATTTGCCCAACCTGCGGGCGTTGATGACCACGCAGGATGAAGCGACCATTCAGGATGGGTCAGATTCTCTATGGCGATTGGCGGGCAGCGATTTGTTTGTGCTGGCGGACCGAACTGGGGCCGTGGTGGCGTTGCACACTTCATCGCCCGGTTTTACGCGCGACATGGCGCAAGCATCGCTGGGCGCTTCTTCGAATCAACCCGGACAAAGCCATTGGTGGTTTGGATCTCAGCATCTTTATCAGGTGTTTCTGAAGCCGATTTATTTTGGACCGGCCGCTGAGAATCGCCAACTTGGATTCCTGGTCATCGGCCATGAGATCGACGACAGCGTGGCATCACAACTAAGCCGGATCGCTGCCAGTCAGGTGGCTTTCTACTACGACAACAATATTGTAAAGACGACGTTGACTCCATCGCACGAGGTTGAACTGGGACGCCAAGGATTAATTCATCCCGGACCGGGGGCGGAGGCCGAGGAAGTTCAGCTTGGGGACGAACGATTTCTGGGCACGTCGCTCGAATTGGACGGCGAAAAAAATCCATCGGTTCGGCTGACTGTTCTTAAATCGTACGATCAGGCGACAGCGTTTCTCGATAACTTAAACCGGCTCTTGCTCGCCCTCGGGTTGATTGCGGTCGTTGGGGGCAGCGCCCTTGTATTTTTAATCTCGCATACTTTTACTCGTCCGCTGGGAAGTTTGGTTTCAGGCGTACGCGCGTTGGAAAAGGGCGACTTCACCTACGCGCTGGACGCGCATGGCGGCGATGAAGTGGCGGAGCTTACCGGAGCGTTCGACCGCATGCGGAAAAGTCTGCTGAAAACTCAACAGCGACTCTTGGAAGCGGAACGGCTTGCAACCATCGGCCGCATGGCGAGTTCGGTGTCTCATGACCTTCGGCATTCTCTGGCGGCCATCGTGGCCAATGCCGAATTTCTGTGCGAGGCCCGCTTATCTCCCGAGCAGCGCGAGGAGCTGTATCAGGAAATTAGGGTCGCGGTGAATCAAATGACCGATTTGATCGAGTCATTGCTGGAGTTTTCCCGAACGCGAGAATCGCTGCGGCCCAGTTATGGAAGCGTCAAAGTCACGGTCGAGCGCGTTATCCAAACCATTCGCACGCATCCTGAATTCCACCGGGTCCGCATCGGCGTGAGACAGCAAGGCAACAGCGAAGGCTGGTTCGATCAGAAGAAGCTGGAACGCGCGCTCTTTAATCTGCTGCTCAATGCCTGCGAGGCGGTCGAGCTGGAAACGGGCGAGATCGATATCAAAATTCGCGAAGTCCCTCATGGAGTGGAACTGCAGGTTGCGGACAATGGCCGTGGCATTTCCGATTCGGTTCGCGGCCAACTCTTCGAACCATTTGTTAGCTTCGGGAAAGAAAATGGAACTGGCCTCGGCCTGACCGTGGTGCAGAAGATCATTCAGGACCACGGCGGGGACGTCAAAGTAGAGAAGACTTCCAGCGAGGGGACGACCTTCAAGCTGGTTCTTCCGCTGAGTTCGGCGTCGAACCGTATCTCCGAACAAGCCGAAACGAGAATGCTGCCGCCTCCGCTGGTTCCGAGCGAACAAGCCAAATCGGAGTAAGATTTCCTGTCTAGCTAAAATTGAGAATTGGTCCGGGAGTTTTCCGGATCTCTCAAAACGGCATCAAAACTTCCAGATTCTTCTTCGGAGGCGAATCGTGAAGCAGCGGAATGGTTTGCCAGTTCGGTTTTTTCAACATAGCGCCTTGGGATTGGTTCTATTGACCAGTTCTGGCTTCGCGCAAGAAACAAAAGCGCCAGTCGCGCCGCAGAATGATGCGGTGAGCGCGGCGGTCCAGGAACTTCAACAGCAAGTTCGCGAACTGAAAGATGCGGTGGCGGAGATGCGCTCCGAGGCCTCGCAATATCGCTCCGAGACCGCGGAATTGCGCCGCGAACTGGAAGCAACGCGAAATCAGCAGGCGCAAGCCGCGCCGGTTCCGCCTTCGGAGGACCAATCGCAGCCGGCTCCTGCTGAGGCCGGTGCTGTACCTCCCACGCCATCTCCATCGCTCGAAGATCGAATCGCTTCCCTGGAAGATGCCTCGCAGTTGATCAACAGTAAAGTGGACGACCAGTATCAGACCAAAATCGAAAGCGCGTCGAAGTATCGAATGCGGCTTTCCGGGATGGTCCTGCTGAATCTCTTCAGCAACCGAGGGGCTGTCGATAACGCCGACTTCCCAAGTTATGCCACCGGACCGAGCGTGTTGAGTTCCGCAGGAAGTTTCGG
>DATBAX010000369.1:0-12615 GCA_036271275.1 Terriglobales bacterium | reverse complement strand
CGCAGGGCTGTTGTAAGACACCCACACTTTTCCCTGACCGTCCTCCCAAATCAAGATCTTTAGCGGAAGATCAATTGCGATGCTGGGTGCAGCCAGCATTAGCGGCGTCCCGCCTTTGGGGCTTCCAAAGATGAGCAGCTTGGTAGGAAGCATTTTCAATCCGACTTTTTCCGCTTCTCCGCTATGGTCAATCAGCGCGAACAGAGTAACTCCCTTCGCTTGCAAAATGCTCTTCAGTTTTTCTACAGTCTGATCCACGGAGTGACTGCTGGGCAAATCGACAATCCCGTTGTTTGTAGTTGATGTCATCGATATCTCCTGCATCGGTCATTTAACACTTCTACTGCGTGCCGCTCGAATCGACAGTCTGACGCAGCACGATCTCCGAAGGGTCTTTTATGTCGGTTACAATGAGAAACCTTCTCGATGACGCCGCCCTAGCCTGCGTGGAAAGTATCTTTAAAGGGCCGATGGCTTGGGTGATGCCGGCCCCATCCGGGTTGGTCTTCAAAATCGCCAGCGGTTCAAGCTTCCCGAAAGGAGCGCGACCCGACTCCGCAAGATAGACCTGATATTGGGATTTTGGCGCGAGTCCCTCGGCGGCAATCTGGACAAGGTCCAACAGGCCCAGCGAGTTCACCGCCACTGACGCCTGCGCATCTGGCTGCGCTGTTCCTGCCGCCTCCAGATGTAAGCGAGCGACATTCGCGGCTTCTCCTTGCGGCATAAGATTCTCCAAGCCGTCGCCATTCGGAACCGCATTCGGCACATAGACCAGGGCTTGCGATGTTTGTCCAATCGGGATTCTGGCGATCACTTTGTTGCTCAAAGTATCGATCGCAACAGCCTCGCCTCCGTTCTCCAGCGCAACGTATACGCGCGATCCATCGCCGGACTGCCAGATTCCATGAGGGAGATTGCCAACTGGAATGGTGGCGACTAGCTCGGGCGTCGCGCCTCGCCGAAACACTTTCACTTCATTCGCTCCGCCAATGGTCACGTAAGCAAATTTGCCATTGCGATTGTTGGCAAAGTTCACGTGATTGGTAATCGGCCCGGTTTCCAGCAGTGCCTTTTGTTCAAAAGGTGGCTTGGCGCTGTAGACCTGGACTTTGCCAACGTCTTTCAGGGTGATCCATACTTCATCATTCTCAGGACTGACAGCGATGTTCGGACAGAATGGACTTGCCTGTGGCAGCCGCTTGATCACTTCGTGCGAAGCCAATTCCACCACTGCTAGTTCGGCAGTGAAGCTGGAACAAATGAATGCATAGCGTCCGTCGGGACCGAACATGGTCATGCCTGGGCCATTCGCAAGATCGATGCGACGCGCTTCCTTCATCTGCACGGGATCGATCACGGAAATGTAACTTTCTCCACGCACGGTTACCCACAACTCGCGCCCATCGGGCGTGAAGAATGCTTCGTGCGGCGAGCGGCCGACGTATACCTTCCCTTTAATCTTGTTCGTAGCCGTCTCAATCAGAGTGATGGAGTTCGATGCGACCGACACCACGGCCAGCGTCTTCTCGTCGGGCGAGTAGCCAAGTCCATGCACAAGAAGCTCGCCGCGATAAAGTGCACTCAGAGCACCGGGCACAGGATCGCCGAGCTTGATCACACCGAGCAACTTATTGCTGGAGGGATTGATGACCGAAACCGTGTTTGAAGTTTGATCGGCGGCGTACACACGATCATGCGAAGAGACGGGAACGTCCGAGCGGCCCCACGGGGCCTGTTGCGCAAAAGCCGAAGCGAGTAAAGAAAGGACCACTGACCAACGAATTATTTTCACTTACTTCTCCTGATCCGACTGCGTGCCGTGCGGGTGCTGCTTCAACCACAGTTGCATCAACTCAATCTCTGATTGTTGATCGGTGATGATCTCCTGCGCGAGCCTGCGCATCTGCGGATCTTTCCCGTTCATGAGTTGTGTCTTCGCCATATCGAGAGCCGCCTGGTGATGCGGCAGCATGAGCCTGACAAAATCAACATCGCTATCGCCCGAGGGCCTTATCGTTGCGATGGCGGCATGCATCTTTTGCATGCTCGCGCCCAGTTCAGACCAAGCCGAATCCGTTTTGGTTTCCCTTCCTGCGGACATTGTGACCAAGATCAACGAGATCGGCACAATCGTAAACAACCATAATTGCTTCATCGACGTCCTCACCTAAAGTTCAGTCGCGAGTTAAACTCATCGCGCGGCTACTGCCTGACCAAGCTATGCACTTCGGCTATATATCCGCCCGGGAATTCGATGATCGCAGTGGTTCGATCATTCATCTTGTAGGGACCTGACAGGATTTTCACATTGGCTGCTCTAGCTTTTTCCAACGTCGCCTCAAGGTCCTGCACCTGATATCCGGTTACTTCATGCCCAAACGGGTATGGTAGATGACCATCCGTGACCAGCACCTGCATATTGCCGAACAGGGACGTGATGCGGATACGCCGGTAAAATTCTCCACCTCGTCCAATCTCACCGGCGTCGGCGTGCTTATCGTCCGCCACTACCCTTCCATTGGAAAACGTCACAAAGCAGCGAACGAAGTTGTCCGCCTCGTCGGCTGAAACGTAAACGCGGTTGTCGGGAACGAACGCGAGTGGCGGAGACGTGCTGGGCGTGATGTGCCAATACAATTGCATTTTCACGCCCCCCGGCCACTGGATAATGGCATCCGTTCCGATCGGATCTTTGAACGGCGCAACGATGACTTCCGCTCCGGCTGAACGTGCCGCGACGATCGCCTGATCCATGTCGGTGACCAGATATCCGGTGCGTTCCTGTCCGAACGGAAACGGCACAGGCGTTTCAAACGCAAAGATTGAGAGCGCACCAACGGGCGTTAGAAGATATTGGAACTCGGACCTGCTGGGAACTGGCAGCACATTTACCACGCTTCTCTTGGACGGCTTGCCGTCGAAGGTCGCGGCAAAACTGTCTACAAATGCATCCATGTCACCAAGCGGGACATAAACATGAGTGGTATCGTACTGCGGGCCGACGGCCACGCCCGTGGCGTGCGTCTTGCTCTCGGCACCGGCGAAGGTCAAGATCGCGAATATTAGAACGATCACCCAACCCACTGCGCTCGTGGCTCGTTGATTAAACATTTTGCAAACGTTATTCCAACGACGACGAAATCGGCGTTGCCTGGTCCGCCAGCTTTGCGGCGGAAAGGGATTGTTTGGATTCAATCCATTTGGGCGCGGACTCGCGTTCTTCGTCCGGACGGCCCATGACAAACGCGGCCACCAAATGCTTCTGACGCAGCCACCAAACGCTGAAATTCTTACTGGAGAGATCGCCCCTATGGACAGCCTCGTCCGCTCCGGACAAATCTCCCCAATATTCATACGAAAGATCGAAGATGTCGGAAAAGAAATATGGGACGTGTTTGAACGGGACTCGCTCGCCCATTAAAGATCGCGCGCAGAACTGGCCTTGGCTGACCGCGTTGTCCCAATGTTCGACGCGGCGTCGTTTTTCGAAAAGCACATCCGGGTAATTCGCAATATCGCCCGCAGCGTAAATATCGGGATGGCTGGTTTCGAGATATTCATTCACCATGACGCCGTCCGCGATTTCGATTCCACTGTTGGCAAACATGGCTGTATTGAGATGGACTCCAATGCCTGCCACCACCAGGTCGCACGGAACCGATTGGCCGGTATTCACGACCACAGCGCTAACCACTCCATCTCCGCGTAATTCCGTCGCGGTTGCACTCTTAATAAGCTTCACGCCGTGCGTCGCATAATAGGACTCGAAGAAAGTGGACATCTGTGGCGAGAACAGGCGCTTTCCGAGGCGGTCGTCGGTCAGAATCATCGTGACTTCAATGTTCTTTTGGGCGAGAACCGCGGCCACTTCCATCCCGATAAAGCCGCCGCCAATCACAACTGCGCGCTTCGATTTTTCCGCCGCACTTCGAATGGCTTTTGAACTGTCGAGAGAACGCAGATAGTACAAGTTTTTCAAGTCTGCGCCAGGAATTGCCAACGTACGCGGGCTGGCGCCAGTCGCAACAATCAATTTGCCATAGCCAAATTCTCCACCAGCCTTCAGAACGAGTCGTTTCCGACCGGGATCCACTTCAGAAATTTCGCAATTGACTTTTATTTCAATCCCATGTTCGCGATAGAAATCGGCAGAATTGATGCGGATGGATTCTTCGCTGTCTTTTCCAGCGAGAAATCCTTTCGATAAAGGAGGACGCTCGTAAGGCACGGAACTATCGGCAGATAAAATTGTCATTTCTCCAGGCTTGAGGCCCAGTTCCACTAATTGTTTGGCTGCATAGCCAGCGACCATGCCTCCGCCGAGAATTACAAAGCGGGATTCATTCATTGTTCTACTCACATCACTTTTCTTTTAAGAACGTTCCCTCTTGGAGTTCGTCGAAGGCCTGTCGAAGTTGTTCCTGGGTATTCATGACAATCGGGCCATACCAAGCCACGGGCTCTCCCAATGGTTTTCCGGATACCAGAAGAAATCGAATTCCCTCGTCCCCCGCCTGCACCGTGACTTCGTCGCCTCGATCAAAAACGATGAGCGAGCGATTATCGGCGTCCACGGGAGGCGCGGTGTCCAACCATTTCACCGATTCGGTCGGTACCGCGAGCGGGCCGGAGGCATTACAGAACTTTCCGCTGCCGGCAAAAACATACGCGAAAGCGTGCCGGGTTGTTTCCACCGGAAGCGTCTTTCTTCGTCCGGGCGACACCGACACATCGAGATAAATCGGCTCAGCGGCAATTCCGTCCACGGGGCCGGTTTTTCCCCAGAAGGTTCCGCAGACGACTTTCACATGCGTGCCGTCATCGTCCGTGATTTCAGGGATTTCCAACGCCTTCACTTCCTGATAACGCGGCGCAGTCATCTTGAGCGCGGAAGGAAGATTCGCCCACAACTGAAAACCATGCATGCGTCCGGCTTTGTCGCCTTTGGGCATTTCCTGATGAATGATTCCCCGCCCAGCCGTCATCCATTGCACATCGCCGGCAGCAATCGCGCCTTGATTTCCCATGCTGTCCGCGTGATCTACAGTTCCAGCAAGCACATAGGTTATCGTCTCAATCCCGCGGTGGGGATGCCATGGGAAACCCGCAAGATAATCTTCTGGAACATCATTGCGAAAATCATCGAGCAAAAGGAACGGATCGAAATCCTTTGTGTTTCCGAATCCGAAGGCGCGGCGTAGATGCACTCCAGCGCCTTCCAGAGTTGGCTTGGATTTGATGAGTTGCTTAACCGGGCGAATCGACATAGGAATCTCCAAAAGTATGTTATCGCAGAGACGCAAGACCGCGCTGGGCCACTGAGTCACACATTCAGAGACGCCCGGCCTTGGTCATGCCAAAAGCCGGGCATGCATCCTAATTATGCTGCCACTTGAGCGCTGCGGCTGAAAAACTCCAGCAGATCCGCGTTGATAACGTCTTTTTCGGTCGTACACATTCCGTGCGGAAATCCCGGGTAGACCTTCAGCGTCGCTCCTTTAATCATCTTGGACGAAAGAAGTCCAGCGGCCACTATAGGTACGATCTGATCGGCATCACCGTGAAGAACCAGCGTGGGCACGTCGAACTTTTTCAGATCATCCGTGAAGTCGGTTTCGGAGAATGCCTTGATGCAATCGTAGGCCCCAGGATATCCGCACATCATTCCCTGAAGCCAGAACGAATCTCTCACCCCTTGAGAGACTTTCGCACCCGGCTTATTGATGCCATAAAACGGAATGCTGAGATCGATAAAGAACTGCGAACGATCCGACTGCACACTCGCCCGCAGTCCGTCGAACACTTCCATGGGCAGACCGGTTGGGTTGGCGGCGGTCTTGAGCATTAACGGCGGCACCGCGCTTACGAGTACGGCTGCAGCCACGCGTTTAGTGCCGTGACGTCCGATATAGCGAGCCACCTCGCCACCACCCGTGGAATGGCCGACATGGATGGCATTTTTCAGATCAAGTTTTTCAACCAGCGCCGCAAGATCGTCGGCATAGGTGTCCATGTTGTTGCCTTCCAGCGGCTGGCTGGACCGCCCATGACCTCGGCGGTCGTGTGCGATGCAGCGATACCCACGTGATGACAGAAAGTACATCTGGTCTTCGAAAGCATCCGAACTGAGCGGCCAGCCGTGGCTGAAAACTACGGGCTGCCCCTTACCCCAGTCTTTGTAATAAATTTGCGTTCCGTCTTTTGTCGTGATCGTATTCATAAAACATCCTCCTTGATTGTAGATAAAGGCCGCACTCTTATGCGCGTGCCAACTCAGGATGAAACTTCCTCACCGCGAAAATCGTCCAGATAATGAAAATGATCATGACGGTGACCTGCGCGATTAGAAATGGCGGCTCTTTTCCCTGCGGCGCCAGCGCGTGGAGAGCTGGTTGCTTCAAGAAAGCCTGGAACACCAGCACGAAGCAGTTGAAATAGAGCGCAATTGCAGAGCTGATGACATAGATTTTGCGCCACGCCCCAGCCATGTGAAACACATAGCGCGCCGTGATCGCAACCGCCAGCACAACTAAAGACAGGATGCCGATTTTATGCGACGGCAACAGGTGTTCGAAGGGAAAACCGAACCCGCTGACGCTAGTCAATACGGTCGTGATTAGGAAGATTGCATTCAATCCGTCCCAGCGTTGATTGCGAAGAAATCCGTACATCACGATGAGGCCGGAACCGATCGCCACCACGCTGATCACAACGTGTAAAAGAGTGTAAGTCTCTGTCGACATGCCTAAAATCATGTGAATTCCTCTCAGATCAATATTTATTCACTGGCCCTGACGATGAATCCTCGACAGCATATACACATTGGTGCGCTTTGCCAGAAGTTCCGGCGTCTTCGGTAATGGGTGGCGCCTCTGGCTTTCCAATCTAGCACCCTCCGCAGGTTGAATTGTCTCGAATGAATCACTCAATACCTCGTCGCAGGTTCCGCCAAGTAAAACGTAGAGAAAGGGTCTGAGGTCCGGGCTGATTCTGCTTTCCGATTTTTTGGGTCTGACCATGACGCTGTTCATTTCTTTTCCGTTTGGATGGAGACAAAGCAGTTTGTACGAGATCATTCTGCATCACGGCAACCGGCAACGCATCCCGCAATGGAATATTCTTTTCCTACCTCGCTTGGCCGACGCGCCGATAACTCGATAGTGGTAACGGTAAGACGATCACAAGGCCCAGGAATTCGATCAGGGGATCGGCGCACGAGACGCATCGGGAATGACGATCTCGCGCCTACCAAATAGACGCGCGTCGATGGAGAAGGCCCCCGGACCGAGGCAGGCGATCGAAATCGCCATCATCGCGGCGAAAATAACAGTCATTTTTGTATCGAGAAAGTTGGAGGTTGGGGCTTGGAACCACCAAAGGCCGTCGCCTACGCCAATCAACGCCGCCAATATGCTCGCGAACGGAGTGAGAAAACCGATCAGCAGCAAAACTCCGACCGCCATGGCCACTACGCCAATGGTGGACGTTATCAGTCGCAGGTCACGCCAATCTACAAAGTAGGCGACGCCTTGGGCGACGAGTGTAGAACCAATCGTCGATCGCAAAAGCAATAACCCGATTCCTGGCCGTCCGCCCGGAAAGGTGGAAAACATCCGCTGCACCCCGGGCCTCCTAGAGTTGCCGTCGCAATTGTCCAAACGGCACCAGACTAGAAATTAAGGGTTACAGCTATGTCAACGAATCCCTAGCCTTCGGAATTTTTCCCTACCACTTTGGAGGTATTGCGCAGGTCCTTGCGGGTGCGTTCACAGCTGAATGATTCCACGCCGCACGCCAATGGCAACCGCCTGTGTTCTGTCACTCGCGCCCAGCTTGTCCATGATGTGCTTCATGTGAACTTTGACGGTTTCCTCGGAGATGAAAAGCTTTCCAGCGATGTCGCGATTTCGATTACCTCCAGCAATTTCTCGCAGCACTTCGATCTCACGCTGGGTCAAAGCTTCGTCACTGTAATGCTCGGCCAAATTTGTCGCGATCTCAGCCGGAATTCTTTTTTTCCCAGCATGCACCTGGCGAATGGATTCGACCATATCCTTGGGAGGCATGCTCTTTAGCATGTAGCCTCGAGCCCCGGCTTCGAGGGACCGGTGAATTTCAACATCGCCGTCGAACGTTGTCAGAATCAAAATGCGGGCCTGCGGAAATTCTGACCGGATAGCAATCATCGCGTCGATACCGCTCATGTCCGGGAGGCGAAGATCCATCAGCGTCACATCAGGTTTGTGTTTGCGAAACTGTTCCACCGCCTCGTGGCCGTTAAACGCTGTCCCGACCAACAGCATGTCTGGTTGACTGTTGACGACGGCGGTGATCCCCTCGCGCAGCAGAGGATGATCATCAACACACAAGACTCGAATCCGAACGTTTTCACTCATTTTGATGTTCTGCTTTCTCGTGTCCGTGGACGCAGGCGCGTCAGCCATCGCGACGCGCCACCCGCGGGGTTGTGACGGAACGCAATCTGGCCCGGGACCGAAAGTTCGACCTCGGTCCCGCCCGCCGCCCGGCTCCAAACTTTGAGTTTCGCGCCGATTCGTTCGGCTCTCTCTCTCATGCCGGACAATCCCCAGTGCCCTTCGCGTCCGGCACGCAACACTTGTGGATCGATGCCGCGGCCATTGTCGCGAATCAGCACTCGCAATTGACTGTCCGCATATTCTAGCTCGACTTCGATACCGGTTGCCTGTGAATGGCGAAACGCATTGACCAGCGCTTCCCGTCCAATGCGATACACCTCGTCACGAATCACCGGATGCAAAGGTCTGGCCTGGCCTTCGACAATCAGACGGAAATCAATCGGCTCCGCGATCGCCAGCTCTTGTGGAATGCGCGAGAAAACTTGTTCGAGATTGTCCAATTCGGAGCCGGGGGAACGCAGGCCTCGGACCGCGTTTCGACCTTCGTTGATCACCTGTCCCATCAATTCAAGCACGCGGCCGACGATAGGTTTGGCTGGAGAATCGACTGGCAAATGACTGTCTGCGACGTGAAGTTGCATGGAAGCACTGAGAAATCCCTGCAACAAAGTGTCGTGCAAATCCTGAGCGACAAGCGTTCTTTCCGCGAGCCGCTCTTCAAATCGAGAATCGAGATGTTCCGCTAATTGGCGAACACGCAACTGATAGGCTACCCAGGCAAGGCAGGCGGCAGCCCCGACACACAGAAAAAGAAACCAATTGGTCTGGTAAAAAGCAGGACGAAGCGTGAAGTCGAGCGAAGCCCCAACCTCATTCCATATTCCGTCATTGTTGCAGGCAATCACATGAAACCGGTAGCTGCCGGGACGAAGGTCACTGTAGAAAGCTTGCCGCCTGGTTTGTGGTTCTTGCCAATCGGCATCATGCCCCTCCAGCTTGTATCGGAAACGCACTTTTTGAGGAACTACGAAACTGAGCCCGGCATAATCAATTTCGATGTCACGAGTGAGTGCCGGCAGGCGAAGGTCTTCTCCTAACAAGTAATTCTTGCGGTCTGCGATGACCCTTTCGATGTGAACCGGAGGCGGGATAGGGTTCACATCCAAATGGCGGGGATCCATCATTTGCAAAACGCTGTCATTCGCGAACCACAGCAGGCCGTCGGATGACCTCGACGCTGTTGGTTGCAAGGGCGCGAGACCTGGCTGCACTCCATCGAATACATCGAATACCCTGGATTGCACAACCGTGCCGGGGTGTTCCAGCCATTTCCGTAATTCGGACCCAGCGATCGCAACCAATCCGCACTTTGTGTATAGCCAGTAAAACCCCAGGTTGTCTTTGACCAGTGTGTATAGTTCGTTGCACGGCAAGCCGTCTTGAGAGGTGAGCGTTTTCGATCTTCCGTCTTTCCAATAGACGAGCCCACTCTGGGTTGCGGCCCACGCCGAACTGTCAGATTCCGGGAGGATGGCCCGGACCTGTGTGGCATCCGGCGCCGGCTTCGGAGAGACAGGTGTTTCGCCGCGAACATAGCGAACCAGATTGCCATCTGTAAGACCCAGCCAAATGCCGCCCCTGGGATCGGCGGCAATCTTGAACGCAGTCGAAACTTGCGGATTAGAAATTGCTTCTTGAACTTTGAAATCCTGAATGCGATATAAATTCGGACCGCCGCGCACCCAAATATTTTGCTCAGTATCTTCAGCGATGCCGAAAATGATTCCAAGCGGGGTCCCGTCGGATTTGGTGATAGAACGAAATTTCGTCCTGTCATAAACCCACAATCCACTGTCGACGCCGAACCAAAGACGATCACCGTGGTCTTCGAAAAGTGTGGTGATGTCGCGCCCAGGCAAGCCATGCCGGGTCCGAATGGCGGATAGCTTACCGTTTTTTAATGAGTCGAGCGCTCCCGAATTGCCGATCCACACTGTCCCGTCGCGCGCTCCCAATACCGTGCTGACGCTGTCCGCAGTCAGACCTTCGGTCATGGAAAAGCTGACAACTCGAGTATCACGAAAACTATCCACGCCCTTGGACGTCGCCACCCATAAAGTGCCTTCGCGATCCTGAAAGAAATTGGCGACCGCATCGCTGGACAATCCATCCGCACTTCCAAAGTGATCGGCTTTCCCGCCATGGATGCGATAGATTCCACGGCTCGCCGTGCCAACCCACACCGTGTTATCACGGTCGGTAAATAGTGCGGACACTCCGGCATCGGAGCCTATAATGCCTGGCAAGGCATAGCCCGTCCACGATCCCTGCACGAGTTGACGGAGTTCGAAGCCGCCACCGGCGCGTTGTATGCTGGCCCAGAGTGTCCCATCCGGCTGGCCTGTAAGCGCAACGACTCCCATCAGGCCGCCATTGCGTTTGAATTCTTCTTGAAAGTAAGTCTTGGACGATCCCGATTTCCATCGGCTCAGCCCGAATGGGCCGCCGACCCAAAGATATCCCGAATTGTCCTGCAATATACGTACGGCGGAAGGAAACGGCACCCCTTCCGCCTCCCCATAACATTGGACCTGATTGCCGGCAACTCGGCAAAGAGGCCCGGGTTGAGTACGGACCTGAGAACGCGCAATCCAAATTGTTCCGTCCCGATCCTCGAGGATCGAATTGACCCAATCTGAGGTTCCAGGATAGTCGGTCAATTGATTGTTTTTCCACCGTGCCAGGCCTCTGCCAGTTCCAATCCAAAGGCTACCGTCTCTTGCACCCAAAAGAGAGTGGATATCGTTTCTGGGTAATTGCTTGCCGTCGGAGGGAACCCACGAAATAAAGTGCACGCCATCGAAACGCATCAAACCGGTCGGCGTGCCGATCCAAAGATATCCATCGGTGGTTTGCGTAATCACTACTGGAACGTCGCTGAAAACTCCATCCTGAATTCGCCAGGCGGTGTGGCCATACTGGGAGATTTGACGGTCTGGATCCAGCGCGCCGGCTGCAACGCAGAGAAGCACACAACACATGCCAGCCGCGATGCTACGCCAAACTCGGTTTTGCAAAAGAGGCTCCGGCCCGATGAATCCACGGTTCACGCGGAAGTTTACCATCCTGTGCGGCGGCTATCCGCTACCCAGATCGTGGTATTTGTTCATGGGCCAAAAGAGGCACTCCAAAAAACCTCCATTCCGTGATGTGCAATTTCTCTTCATTCGGCAAGGTGTTTATATACACCTACGAACATGGTAAGCCGTTGCGCTAATCCGATTTGCCAAAGAGAACTTCACTATTTGAGGGATGGCAAAGTGTATCTGTTTTCAATGTCAGCGCCCGCTGGCGGTACGCGGCAGGAGCACTTCTGGCTGTGCGGTCGATGTTTCAGCGTCATGATTCTGATTTGTGTAAACGCGAACGAAGTGAGAACGGTCTGGCGTCCGCTGCAAAGCTTTGCCCAGATGAGTGAAACTGTCCCTGTAAAGTGAGTTACGTTCAGGGCGAGACCCGCCTCGTCTCGATTTGCCTCGGCTCCGGCAACTCTCGCGAGCCCGATTGTTTACGGAAGAGTTAACTTGGACGCAACCTGCCGGTGGGCGTCTCCCAAGAGCGCCCACCGTGCAGAGATGCGTTCACTTTGCGGCGCCCGAGTGGTCCCGATCGCTCGCATTGTTTGTTAAGACAAGAAGAGTCCTGGGAGCGGAACAAGTATTTCTCAATAATCCCAGGACATCTGTTTGTTTTGGACCTCCAGACTGAAAGACGCCGACGCCTACTTCTGCGCTACCGGCGCGATCGTCACTCCTCCCAGGGTGCTTTGCACGGCGACCGAGGTAAAACTTCCGGTGACAAGGAATTGTCCGCTGAACTTGCCGACGTTCACGATCGGCATCGTACCTATAACTGCTCCCGTGACCGCATTGAACACTTGCAGGTTGCCGACCCGATCCGTGCTGGTCGCCTCCAGGGTGAACAAAGACTTTTTCACCACGTACTCGGCTTTGGTAACCACAACGGTTGGGGTTTCCTTAAGGACAGAAACCGTAGCGCTGCGTGTGATTGTTCCGAGTTTGGCGGAAACCGCGACGGTGGTGTTTGCCGTCACATGTTGAGCGCTGACAGGGAAGGTTGCGGTTGTGGCTCCGGGAGCGAATGCAACGCTAGCCGGCACCGTCACCACTGCCGAGTTTGCGCTCGACAAATTAACCACGGTCCCATTCGGAGC
>DATBAX010000368.1:0-2751 GCA_036271275.1 Terriglobales bacterium | reverse complement strand
AGCCACTGGATCTCTGGGCCCATCCCCTTCAGAACGTTGACTGATTTTTGCGAGACTTCGCGCAATTCGGCGTCGGATAGTTTTCCGGCTCCCGGGATTTCGCGTTCGATGACGAATTTGGGCATGGGCCTCCTCAGAGATGCACAAATGCTAGCATTTAGATAATACGGGTTCAAGACAGCCCGGCAAAGCTGTGTCAGGCAGTGAAATAAAAAAGAATGAGTTTGTGATGGATATTCGATCGCTTCAAAAACCGCTAAAAGAAAAATACCGCAACGATCCTAATGCTTCGCGAATCACTTTGCGTGCAAAAGGCAGCCAGACGGACGCTCCGGTTTCGTGCTCAGTCGATCTCGGCCGTGCCATCCACAACGCCGAGGCCCACAAGGGAGTGGGAGGCGAGGGTGCCGGCGCTTGCTCCGGCGATCTTTTGCTCGGGGCTCTTGCAGCGTGCGCGCAAATCACCTGTCAGATGGTGGCGGCGGCGATGGGAATTCCTGCCGAACGCATTGAAGTCGCCGTCGAAGGAGACATGGATCTCAGTGGCACGCTTGGCATATCGAAAGATGTACCGGTCGGCTTCGAGAGCATTCGTCTTCATTTTGATGTCGTAGCTCCCACGGCAACACCCGAACAGCTCCACGCATTGCACGAAAAAACCGAACAGTATTGTGTCGTGATGCAGACGTTGGTGCGGCCGCCCAAGCTTCAGAGCAGGTGGACCAGTCAGAAGTGAGTGCTCGAAACTATGGTGGCACTTCGCCAGGCAACTCTGTGACGGCTTCGTCCAGCGTGACCGGTTTCCCGTGTGGTAGCACGACGCCGTCTTGCGCCAACAACGCTTCATAGATCGGGACACTTCGCCAGTGGCGTGCGAGCCCGTAGGCGCTCATGTTGGCAATCATTAATGGGAGGATGAGCCCGTAGCCGCCGGTCATTTCGAAAATGATCAGGATGGAGGTCATGGGGGCGCGAATGATTCCGGCGAATACTGCCCCCATTCCAACCAGTGCGAAGGCACCAATGGTGTCAGTCGAGTGATGAAAGATGGCTACATCCAGATATCCGACGGCGCCGCCCAGGGTTCCACCAATAAACAAAGCCGGGGCGAAGATACCACCCGCGCCGCCGCTGGCATAGGAGCAAACCGTTGCCGCCAGCTTCAGCACGCAGAGTCCGAGCAGGACTTTTGCCGGAAGGGAACCACTCAGCGCGGACGAAAGAGTTCCGTATCCGCCGCCGGTAATACCATCGTGCTTCAGCCACAACAAACCCACAACCGCCAGCGACCCGGTCAAAGCTCCACCAATTCCGGGATGGACCCATTTGGGTACCGCGGTAAATTTCTTGAAACGCGCCCGTAGACCCAGCAACGAGTCGGTAAATGCCACCGAAGCAAAAGCAGAAAGCAAACCGAGAATCGCATAGGACATCAGTGACGACGCTGGCCCCATGCTGTACGGGTGCTGGATCTCAAATACCGGATGCTGTCCGAGAACGCTGCGTTCGACCACGGCCGCGATGGCGGCAGCCACGATGACGCCTGAAAGCATCGTCTGGTCCAGATCACCAACTACTTCTTCAAGCGTAAAGGTCACGGCCGCGATTGGCGCGTTAAAAGCCGCAGCAATACCGGCTGCAACTCCGACCGCTGCCATCCTCCGCTGGCTCTGTTTCGAAAGACCGGCAACCCGGGCCAGAGCGCTGGAGATTCCCGCGCAAATCTGGACGGTCGGTCCTTCTCGTCCCAGAGATGCGCCGGTGCCGATCTGAATGATGCCGAGAACAAATTTGCCGACTGCATCGCGAAGCGGCACATACCCTGAAGCCAGTGCGTAGGCGACTTTGACCTGGGGAACTCCACTCCCCACCGCGCCCGGGACCCAGTATTGCAAAGCCAGACCCACGATGAGCGCGCCGATTGCGGGCGTGAGGATCGTCCAATAAATCCAACCGTAATGGGGCGCAACCAAAGCGCGGTTGATGAGGAGCGCTTCCGTCTTGCTGATGCCCACGTGAAAAGACACGGCGGCCAGGCCGCATAGCCCTCCACTCACAATGGTGAGCAGGAGCAGCCGCTGACGTTCGGTGGGAACGAGGCGAAGGAGGAGAGAATTAAACCGATCTTGAAAGGGTTTGGAATGAGGCGATACGGGCAGAATTATTTCCTTTCACTGACGATTTCGCTGTTTTCAGTATAGAAGAAGTTAGCAACATGACTCCACAGCTTAATATCGGATCCCGAAAAAGCGAGCGACGGATTTTGGCCGATCTTGCGGACTTTTTTGGCGTATCCGCGTAATCCATGGCCAAGGTTTATGCTTCCAACATGCACTGTTCTGCTCCACCGCCGGGAGATCGGGCGCTCATTCAGATCGTTGACGCGGCCCTGGTTGACGCGGCTCGTCAAAGTGGAGAGTGGCTTGTCTGCCGCCCCGGATGCAGCCATTGTTGCGTCGGCGCTTTTCCTATCAACCAGCTTGATGCTGCCCGCCTTCGCCACGGCCTGGCTGATTTGGAAAAGACTTCTCCGGATCGCGCGATTCAGGTGCGAGATCGGGCGCGGGATGCGGTGAAACGTTTATCGGCAGATTTTCCCGGCGATCCAATCACGGGCTTGCTGCATGAGAGCGAAGAAGCGAAAGAGCGATTTGTGGAATTCGCTAACGATGAGCCTTGTCCTGTCTTAGATCCGCAGACAGGAACGTGTGACCTTTATGCGTCGCGTCCCATGACCTGCCGTGTGTTCGG
>DATBAX010000367.1:0-9258 GCA_036271275.1 Terriglobales bacterium | reverse complement strand
CCGCCAAATGCAGACGGGCGGGAATAAGGCGTTATCGTTCGGCAAGAGCCGGGCGCGGCTGCTCTCCATGCAGCAGAAAAAAGTCACGTTCAAGGACGTGGCCGGCGTGGATGAAGCCAAGGAAGAACTGAAAGAGATTATCGAGTTTCTGCGCGAGGCGCAGAAATTCCAGAAATTGGGCGGACGCATTCCTAAAGGCGTCCTGCTGGTCGGATCGCCGGGTACCGGTAAGACTTTGCTGGCACGAGCAGTCGCCGGCGAAGCTAACGTTCCCTTCTTCTCAATTTCGGGTTCCGACTTCGTGGAAATGTTTGTAGGCGTTGGTGCAAGCCGCGTCCGCGATCTGTTCGAGCAGGGCAAGAAGAATGCTCCGTGCATCATTTTCATCGACGAAATCGACGCTGTTGGACGTCATCGCGGCGCAGGCCTCGGCGGCGGACACGACGAGCGCGAGCAGACTCTGAACCAGCTACTGGTCGAGATGGATGGCTTCGAATCGAACGAAGGCGTCATCCTGATGGCAGCGACCAACCGGCCTGACGTTCTCGATCCGGCATTGCTGCGGCCCGGACGCTTCGATCGCCGCGTGGTGGTCAATCGTCCCGATGTCCGCGGACGTGAAGAAATTCTTCGCGTACACACTCGCAAGATTCCCATGGCGGATGATGTTGAACTCTCCGTCCTGGCGCGCGGCACACCCGGATTCTCCGGCGCCGATCTCGCCAACATGGTGAATGAAGCGGCTTTGAGCGCAGCCCGGCAGAATCGCAAAGCCGTGCTGATGTTTGACTTCGAACTCGCCAAGGACAAAGTCCTGATGGGCGTGGAGCGCAAGTCTTTACTTCTCACAGAGGACGAAAAGAAAGTCACGGCTTATCACGAAGCCGGACACGCTTTGGTCGCGGCGAAACTGCCGAACTCAGATCCTTTGCACAAAGTCACGATTATTCCGCGTGGCATGGCTCTTGGTCTGACCATGCAGTTGCCGATCGACGACAAGCACAACTACACCAAGGAATACTTGGACACGGAAATCGCCATCATGATGGGCGGCCGTATCGCCGAGGAAATGTTCCTCAATCAGATGAGCACCGGCGCTGGCAACGACATCGAACGTGCCACCGAACTGGCCCGCAAGATGGTTTGCGAATTCGGCATGAGCGATCTTGGACCTCTGACCTTCGGCAAAAAGGAAGAGCAGATTTTCCTGGGCCGCGAAATCGCACAACATCGCGACTACAGCGAAGCCACAGCCATCAAGATTGACGACGAAGTTCGCCGCATGATTGGCCAGGGTTACAACACGGCGAAAAGCATCCTCAGCGACAATCAGCCCACGCTGATTCGAATTGCAGTGGCCTTGTTAGAGCGGGAAGTTCTGGATGCCAACGAGATCAAGACTTTGATCGATGGTAAAGAACTGCCCAAGATCATTCCGCCACCCAAGGGTGACGACGGCGGCGGCATACAGCAGGTGTTGAAGCCGGAACCGCGTCCGGGGATCGCGACGGGCGGAGAACGTCCGGCGCCAGCTTAAAAACGGGTTTCAAATTAAATGTTAGGTGGGCGGCCTTCGGGTCGCCCATTTTGTTTTGGCAGGAACGCTCCTGGGAAACCGGCTCCGGAGGAGCGATCCAGTTTAGCGCAGGACGAAGTCCTGGGTAGAGACGAAATCTGACCACGCGCCTCAGGGGGCCACCACCACGACATCGAGCGCTTGTGCCAACTGTAGGGGTCCTTCGACTCCGTAGACGTTCACTTCGTGAACGTCTGCTGCGCTCAGGATGACAGAACGTTGAATTTTAATCAGATCGAAACTGAGAACCACCGGCGGCTCGGTAGAACGACCTGAATCACACGCCCAAGGCGCAACTGTTACGCAACAACGTGGATCAACGGTTTTGATGCAGGTATCACTTCCCCAATCTCAACCGCTGGCACTCCAGCCTGATTAAGAGCATCCACTAACTCCATCGAATTCTCCACCGAAATCAACAACCCTCCGGCAGTTTGCGGATCAAACAACAGCGCTTTCACTTCCTCGCTGACGCCGTCTTCATATCCCACGACGCACTCTGCAAATTCGCGATTGGATACCAATCCGGCCGGAATGTGTCCCGCACGAATACAGTCTAACGCGCCGTCGATGATTGGGATTCGAGAAGCGAATAGCCGCATCGATACCTTAGAAGCCAGTGCCATTTCACGGGCATGAGCTACGAGCCCGAAGCCGGTCACATCGGTCATGGTATGCACCGGACAGTTTGCGATAACGTCAGCTGCTTTCTTGTTCAGCGTTGTCATCGATGTAATCGCCGCGTCGATCCATTCTTGCTTCGCTTGTCCTTTTTTGATTGCGGTGCAAATCACGCCTGTCCCCAGCGCTTTGGTGAAAATCAAGCGGTCGCCGGCGCGTGCACCGTCATTAGCGAACACTTTCTTTGGATCGATCAGCCCGGTGACCGAATAGCCGAATTTCATTTCTTCATCGCGGACGCTGTGTCCGCCAATCACCGCGCAGCCAGCTTCCATCATCTTCGAGAGCCCGCCTGCCAGCACGCGCTCCAGAATTTCCAACTCGCCTTTCGGCGGAAAACAAACGTGCGCCAACGCCGTGATTGGACGGCCTCCCATGGCGTAAACGTCGCTCAGGGCATTGGTCGCGGCAATCTGGCCGAAGGTGTAAGGATCGTCCACCATCGGCGTGAAGAAATCGACGGTCTGCACCAGCGCGAGGTCGGAAGCGATCCGGTAAACTCCGGCGTCATCGGCATGATCGAAGCCAACAAGAACGTTGGGATCCTGCTGCCTCGGCAACTTCGCCAGCACTTTATCCAGAATCTCTGGGCTTAGCTTCGAGGCACAGCCTCCAGCTTTTACCGTCTCGGTCAGCCGAAATGTTTTTGTCTCGACCATCAGGTCAGTTTATATTTCAGCAAGGTCCTTCAATCGACCAGGAAGTTTCGACCAGATCTTTCGCCCTCCGAAAGATCGCGTCGTGTCGTTTATACGCCTACAGGTTTTGCCTTGCCGCTCAAGAGTTGTCGCAACACATACTGCAAAATCCCGCCGTTGGCATAGTAGAGGGCTTCTTGCGGAGTGTCGATGCGGACCAGGGCTTTGAAAGTTTTGTTGCCGGCGGTGACTGCGATCTGGCGTCCGGCGGTGAAGTTTTCTACTAAGTCGCGGATGCCGGTGATTTCTACTACTTCGTCTCCGGTCATGTTCAGCGACTGCGCGGATTCTCCGGCGGCAAATTGCAGAGGGAGAATTCCCATCCCAACCAGGTTTGAGCGGTGGATGCGTTCGTAGCTTTCGGCGATGACGGCGCGGACGCCCAATAGGCGCGGGCCTTTGGCGGCCCAGTCGCGGGAGGAGCCGGAGCCGTATTCTTTCCCGGCGAAGATTACGGTAGGGACGCCGTCGGCGATGTATTTTTCGGAGGCTTCGAAGATGCTCATTTCGGCGCCTTCGGGGAGATGTTTGGTGAATCCGCCTTCGAGCGAGACCATGCGGTTGCGCAGGCGTACGTTGGCGAAAGTGCCGCGCACCATGACTTCGTGATTGCCGCGGCGCGATCCGTAGGAGTTGAAGTCGGCGGGCTTGACGCCGTGCGACTGAAGATATTTTCCGGCGGGGCTGTCCTTTTTGATGGAGCCGGCGGGAGAAATGTGGTCGGTGGTGACGCTGTCGCCGAGCACGGCGAGGACGCGGGCGCTCTTGATGTCCTCGACGGCGGAGGGCTTGAGAGTCATGCCATCGAAGAACGGCGCTTTGCGAATGTAGGTAGAATCTTTTTCCCAGGTGTAGGTTTCGCCCTTGGGAACGGGCAGGCCGCGCCAGTGCTCGTCGCCGCGGTAGACTTCGCCGTAGCTGCGGCGGAACATGTCGGAAGAAATTGATTTTTCCAATGTCTCTTCGACTTCGCGCTGCGTGGGCCACAGGTCGGCGAGGTAAACGGGCTTGCCGTCTTTGCCGTTGCCGATGGGATCTTTGCGGAGGTCGATGTCGATGCGTCCGGCGAGCGCGAAGGCGACGACCAACGGCGGCGACATCAGATAATTCGCGCGAACCTCAGGACTGATGCGGCCTTCGAAGTTGCGATTGCCGGAGAGCACCGAAGCTACGACGAGATTGTTTTCGTCGATGGCTTTTGAAACTTCTTCGGGAAGAGGGCCGGAGTTGCCGATGCAGGTGGTGCAGCCGTATCCCACGATGTGGAATTTTAGTTTTTCCAAATACGGTGTAAGCCCGGCGCGCTCAAGATAATCACGGACCACTTTTGATCCGGGAGCTAGAGAAGTTTTTACTGAGTGCGGCATTTGCAATCCCCGCTCGACGGCTTTTTTGGCGAGCAGGCCGGCGGCCAGCATTACCGATGGATTCGAAGTGTTAGTGCAACTGGTGATGGCGGCTATGACCACGCTGCCGTGACGCAAAGTTTTCTTGACGTCTGGGGAAACATGTTCTTCGGAGAGATGATCTTCCACGCCGACCGCCGTGGGATTGCCGCCTTCCTGTTCCCAGCGATCGACTTGCTTGGGCACGCTACCGGAAGAAGCGCTACCAGAAGCCGCTGGCGCGGGATTGGGCGTGGCCTTGGCTTTAATCAGCGAAGGCAGCGCGATGCGGAAAGATTCTCCGGCCTGCGAGAGGAGCACGCGATCCTGTGGACGTTTTGGTCCGGCGAGACTCGATTCGACTGTGGAAAGATCCAATGCAAGCAATTCCGAGTAAGTTGCTTCGGGAGTCTTCTCGTCGTGGAACAGCCCCTGTTCCCGGCAGTAGGCTTCGACCAGGGCGATCTGCTCTTCGGTGCGCCCGGTGAGGCGGAGGTAGGTGAGGCTTTCTTTGTCGACGGGAAAAATTCCGCACGTCGCACCATATTCCGGCGACATATTTCCGATGGTTGCGCGATCGGCCAACGGCAATTCCTGCAAGCCGGGCCCAAAATATTCGACGAATTTTCCAACTACGCCATGCTTGCGCAACATTTCGGTGATCGTCAAAACCAAATCCGTAGCGGTCGCACCTTCACGCAATCTTCCAGTCAGCTTCACGCCGACAACTTGCGGGATCAGCATGGACACAGGCTGCCCCAGCATCGCGGCTTCGGCTTCAATTCCGCCAACGCCCCAGCCCAGCACACCAAGTCCGTTCACCATAGTTGTATGACTGTCCGTTCCGACTAGAGTGTCGGGGTAGGCGGAGCGTTTGCCGTTGGATTCCTGGGTGAAGACTACGCGGGCTAGGAATTCGAGATTTACTTGATGGACGATACCTGTGTCCGGGGGGACGATGGCTAAATTGCGGAAGGCAGTTTGTCCCCAGCGGAGGAAGCCGTAGCGTTCTTTGTTGCGGACAAATTCGAGTTCGGCGTTGAGCTGGAAGGCTTGCGGGGTGCCGTATTCGTCGACTTGCACGGAGTGGTCGATTACCAGCTCGGCGGGTTGCAGGGGATTGATCAACGACGGATCGCCGGAAAGTTCGCGCATCGCGTCGCGCATGGCGGCTAGATCGACGACTGCGGGGACGCCGGTGAAATCCTGCAAGAGGACGCGGCTGGGGGTGAAGGCAATTTCTTTCTCCGGCTGGCCGATTGCAGCTTTCGTTCCCCAGGCAGCGAGGGCGCGGATGTCTTTCTCAGTTACGTTGCGGCCGTCTTCGGTGCGGAGAAGATTCTCGAGAAGAATGCGCAATGAATAAGGGAGATGCTTGGTCGAAACACCTTGTTTGTCCAGGGCGTCGATGCGGTGGATTTCGTAATCGTGTCCGCCGACGCGAAGAGTCGAACGGCTGTTGAAGCTGTCCATGATGAGGCCTTCCTGAAATTGTTGAACATTCTAGTTTAGTCGTTTCGGGGCGGATTGGGGAGTGGGACGGGAGAAGCAGATTCCTCACTTCGCCTGTCGGCTAAGGTTCGGAATGAGAAGGGGAGAGCGCGGTGGTTCGGTAGGGGTCCTTCGACTCCGTGAATGGTTCGCTGCGCGAAACATCCACTGCGCTCAGGATGACAGAGGGATTGGAACTATTTTGTCTCGAAAAATTTGTTTGCCATTTGCACTAACAGCCAGACATTTAGCAGCGCGATTACGATCGCGGTGATCCAGGCGAGAGTTTTCATCCAGGTGGCGTTGACGAACTCGCCCATTTTTGCGCGGTCGCCGGTGAACATTACCAGCGGGATGACTGCGAAGCTAAGCTGCATGCTTAGGACTACCTGGCTCAGTACCAGCAATTTTGCTGTGCCGTTTTCTCCCCAAAATGCGGTGACAATGATCGCGGGGATGATGGCCAGGCCTCGCGTAATTAGTCGGCGCAGCCAGGGGCGAATGCGGATATTCAGGAATCCTTCCATCACGACTTGTCCGGCGAGGGTGCCGGTGAGGGTGGAATTCTGACCTGATGCGAGAAGCGCTAGAGCAAAGACAGTGCTGGCGGCGGTGACTCCGAGTAGGGGCGAGAGCAACTTGAAGGCGTCCTGAATTTCGGCGACTTCGTTATAGCCGCGGCTGTAGAACGTTGCGGCGGCGACGATCAGAATGGCGGCGTTCACGAACAGAGCAATCGTGAGCGCAACGGTGGAGTCGATCGTGCTGAAGCGAATGGCTTCGCGCTTTCCGGCGGGCGTGCGCTCGAAATTGCGGGTCTGCACGATTGCGGAATGGAGATAGAGATTGTGCGGCATGACCGTGGCGCCGAGAATGCCGACGGCCAGGTACAACATGCCGGGATCGCGAACGATTTGCAAAGAAGGAATAAAAAAGTTGTGGGCGAGGCCTACGAGGCTGGGATTGGAGAAGAGAATTTCGAGTCCGAAACAAATTCCAATGATTCCGATGAGAGAGATGACCAGAGCCTCAAGAAAGCGAAAGCCTTTCTGCTGCAAGAAGAGGATGAGTAAAACGTCGAGCGCGGTGAGGCATACTCCGAGGATCAACGGAATGTGAAACAGCAGATTGAGCGCGATGGCGGAACCGATGACTTCGGCGAGGTCGCAGGCGGCGATGGCGATTTCGGCGCCGATCCAGAATGTAAGCGCGACCGGCCTGCTGAAGTGATCGCGGCAGGCTTGAGCCAGATCGCGTCCAGTGACCACTCCTAACTTAATAGCCAGGGCTTGGAGCAGGATGGCCATCAAGTTCGAGAGCATGATGACCGATAACAATGTGTAGTTATATTTTGAGCCTCCGGCCAGGTCGGTGGCCCAGTTGCCAGGGTCCATGTATCCAACGGCGACCAGGAAACCGGGGCCGGCGAAGGCCAAGAGTTTGCGGGCGAATGAAGACGAAGAAATCGGGATGGCCATGCTGCGATTGATCTCGGGCAGGCTGGGGCTGGTTACTTCGTACCGCCAGCCCGGCTCTTTGGTTTCGATCGGATCGCGCATGATGTTAGCAAGAGTATACAGGAGATGGTGAACTATAGTTAATACGGCCTCGAGTCTCGGGCCGTAGACTTTACAGAGCGGTGGTTCGGTAGGGGGCCTTCGACTTGATGAGTTTGGTCGCTGTCGCGCCCAAACTCATTGCGCTCAGGATGACATGGCTTTTATTTTTGTTTAGCTGGATGGGCGTTTGTTGCGGTCGTGGGATTTCACCCATACTTTTTCGGCGGCGGCGCTTCCCAGGGCCACCGTGCCGGCGTCTGTGGTAAGGGTCAGAGTTTGATCGTAGTTTTTGACGGTCACGTGGATTTTTGAGCCCGGACGGATGCCGCGATGTTCCAGAAATTCCAGCAGACGGCGGTCCCGCTCATAGATGCCGCTGACCGTGTAGTCTTTTTCTTCTTCAGCGTGGGAGAGCAGCAGCAATCCACGACGGCGGCGGCTTTCGGGACTTTCCAGTTCGCTTAGATTGCCGTGTGGGCAGGCGCCGCCGCGTCCTAATTTAGCTAAAAGCTTGGCCTCAAAGTCTGGAGAGACGGCGTGTTCCAATCGCTCGGCTTCGTCGTGGACTTTGTACCAGTCCATGCCAAAGATTTCCGCGAGCATACGTTCGATCAAGTGATGTCGGAGAGTTAGCTTGTGCGCAATTTTACGTCCAGCAGGGCTCAGAGCTACCTGACCATCCGTCTGCACTCGCACCAAGCCATCTTTTTTGAGGCGACGCAAGGCCATGGTCACTGCTGGAGGAGAGACTGAAAGCCAGTGGGCGAGCGTGGCGGAAATTACCGTTTCGCCTTCGCTCTCGGCTTCCAGAATCGCTTTTAGGTAGTCCTCTTTGGAGACGGTGATCATCGGGATTGATTATACGTTAGGGTTAAGTATGGTTAAGGTAGATTCAACCGGCATTCACCACGGAGGCACAGAGGCACAGAGAAAATCAAAGTCGAGGAATGCGTTGCCTTGTTCCTTGGTTTTCTCGGTGCCTCTGTGTCTCCGTGGTAAAAAAGCTCCCAGAGTTTGACATGATCTGCTCCGCGCCCTAACCTTGATGCTTCCCTAATTATGAAAGTTCTTGTTATCGGCGGTGGTGGACGCGAGCATGCGCTGGTCTGGAAGTTGCGCCAGTCGCCGCGCGTTTCGCAGGTCTTTTGCGCTCCCGGTAATGGGGGAATCGGCGATGAAGCGGAATGCCTGCCTGTCGACATCAAAAATGTTGAAGCATTGCTGGCGCTGGCCCATAAAATTCAGCCGGACCTGACGGTGATCGGCCCCGAGGTTCCGTTGCAGCTAGGCGTGGTGGATGAGTTTATCCGGCGCGGGTTGCGCGTTTTTGGTCCGACTAAAGCTGCCGCGCAACTTGAATCGAGCAAAAGTTTCGCAAAAGAATTCATGCAGCGCCATCGAATTCCGACCGCGCATTATGCCATTTGCAATTCGCAGGAAGAAATTCGCGAAGCCTTGCCGCGATTTTCTACACCGCTGGTGGTAAAGGCCGACGGACTGGCTGCGGGCAAAGGCGTGATGATTTGCGCGAGTAAAGAAGAGGCGTTGATGGCCTCGGCAGAAATGTTCAGCGGGAAACTGGTTGGCGACGCTGGATCGCGAGTGGTGCTGGAAGAATGTTTGCAGGGTGATGAACTTTCTTTTCTTGTGCTCAGTGATGGCGAGCGGATTGCGCCGCTGGTCGCGGCCCAGGACCATAAACGTGTCGGCGACGGCGACACTGGCCCGAACACCGGCGGCATGGGCGCTTATTCCACGCAGACAATCGTAGATGACCAGATGCGCAACTGGTTGATGCAACACATTGCGCGTCCCGTGGTCGATGGCATGAAGGCCGAGGGCGCGGAGTACAAGGGAATACTTTACTG
>DATBAX010000366.1:0-10850 GCA_036271275.1 Terriglobales bacterium | reverse complement strand
GATTCCAAATGTGCGGCCTTGAGTTGGAAGTACCACTTCGCCGGACGGTCCGCGTCGTCAATCAACATCAAATGTGGATTGTTCTTTAAGCCTTCGGCCTGATCTTCCATGGTCTGGCGATCTTGCTCGACAAATTTCGCGAAGACAAATCTCAGGAGTTCCGGCGCAAGCGGAAACCAGCGGAATAAATTCCAGCAGGCAACGACATCGATCCGGCATTGATTGCGGGTGATTGGCGTGACTGTGGTTAAGGAAGAAAACCAATACTTCCCTGCCCGGATCGTTTCCAGCCGTAAATTCGGTAAAACAAAATCGATGGTCGTTGTGATGGAATCGGCGTCAGCATAAAGTCGAAGGAGTTTGTATGGCGCGCTGTTCGAACTCGGAGTGTGCGCGCTCATGCGGAAGCCGTTGGGAATGGGCTCGAAATTTTTGTGCTTCTCGTGAATGCTGTGCTGGCTCCGCCACCACCAGGCTTGATGAACGAACGGTCCGTGCGCGGGATCCATCAGGCCGATGATGCCGTGATCGACGGTGACCGGCATGTCTGCGGTCAGGTGAGCGATTTTGTATTTGTCGCTAAACTTTGGGACTTGCGGAGCGGGGATGGGCGGCTCGGCCGTTTTCGTGAAGCCCGCGCTTGCAGGTTTGGGTTCAGGAATGAATACCCACACGTAATCGTCATGTTCTTCGCAGGCGTAGGCGCCAGCGTAGATGCGGTCTACTTTTAGTTTCTGATCTGCCGTAAGCGATGGGATGAGCTGGCATTGTCCGCTATGGGCTTCGAATTTCCATCCGTGATAACTGCATTCAACATTCTTTCCGTCGAAGTGCCCGCAGGAAAGCGGCATGCCGCGGTGGGGACACGCGTCGTGCATGGCGAAGGCTTTGCCTTGAATATCGCGGCCGAGAACCAGCGGAGTTTCGAGCAACGTCGTTTTTTGCAGGCGATTGCGAACGAGAGTCCCGCTTGGTAAGGCTCTGTACCAGAAGCCGAAGAGCATCAACGAATCTGGGACTGCGCGCTGCAAGTCGGGGATTGTTGGCGAACCCATGGAATGAAAATCAGCGTATCACAGGAGCGAGAGGTAGAACCCGCCGGACAGCGTTCCGTCCCTCCGAACTCGCTCGATTCCCTTGCCTACCCGCCGTTGTGGTTATCGTAGAGGGCCTTCGACTCCGTGAGTGTTTCGCTTCGCGCAACACACACTGCGCTCAGGAGGACATAAAAATAAAAACCAGGGCGACATAAAAATGGGCAGCCGGTTGGGGCTGCCCAATTCACAGAATTACTTACTAATTGGCGCTGCTGAATGCGTAGATCACGCCGACAGAAACCGTGTTCTGATCGCTGATCGGAAAGACGTTGCGGAATGGGAATACCGGCTGGTTGGAAATGTCTCTCCGGAACTCCACACGGCTGATAATTGATTTGGCGATCATCCGCTGGAACGTGGCGGTGAATTCACCCATGTTTTGCGCCGTTCCCGTGGCGAAGCCTTCGTGATCGTCGAAGTATTCTCCGCGTATTGCGAAGGCGTATTTATCGTTGGGAGCGTACTTCGCGTACAGGGCCGCGCCGCCCCAACTCGCGGAGATTGAAGGCGTGGTGGTGATGGTGTCGTGACCGTAATCGACGTTCGCCATCAAGGACAGCTTGGCAGTGGGGTTGAAGGTCAACACTGTGTCCGAGAGTTCGCGGAAGTCCGAGTTGTCGTTGGTCTGCTCGGGTCCGAATAAGAAGTTTTCAGTCAGGGCGGTCTTCTTGTTCGGTGTCCAGGCGAGACTGAATCCGCCGGTTTTGCCGCTGTTGTTGTCGATGCTGCCGTTCCATCCGTTCATTACATAGCCAGTGACGGCCACTTTGTCATTAAATGCATACTTGGCGCTCATGCCGTAATGGAAATACGGAATGGCCCAGGAGAAAAGCAATCCGCGAGAGTAGTTCCAGTTGTCTTTGCTCTCGATCACTTCGGCGCCCGCCGGAGTGACAAATTTTCCCAGGTTGATCTGAAGGCCCTTGCCCACGGGAGCAAGATACTCAAGGTATCCCTCTTTCAGATACTGATCGAAACCGAGCTCGCCACCATTGATGGTATTTTCCGCCTGTCCAAATCCAACGGCGATGTGGTAGCCAACCGGGCTTGTCTTGTCCACGGATTTGTCTAGGACCAGCTCAAGCATATTGAGCGAAAACTGGCTCGAGTTGATGTCAAAGTTGCGATACGCCGTCTGGCGGCCGGCCGGTTGGTTGGAGTTGTATTCGTAGTAAGTGTCCACAAACCCGCTAACGGTGGTGGATCCCAATAGCGCCGCGAGTGGACTCGGCGCAGGAGTCGCAGGGGCTGCTGCCGGTGCGGCGGCGGCCGCCGCGGGAGCTGCCGCAGGCGCGGGAGCTTCGGCAGGCTTTTGTGCTGCCAGTTGCGCTTTCAGATCGTTCAGTTGCTTCTCAAGATCGTCAACCCGCTTGGCGAGATCGGCCGAGGTCGGTTGAGTTGCGTCAGTGGAAGTTTGGGCAACCGTGATGGGCGTTGCCACGAACGATAGGCTCGCTATCATAGCCACGGTCGCTATGTAACGCGCGATGGAGGCACTCTTCATAGTTTGGCTGCTCGCTATTTTTCAAACTAGTCGCGAAGTGAATGGGTCAGGGTGGATGCGACAGTGTGCGCACGTTATTTCGTTTGATCTGGAGAGTCCAATTGATAGTTTTTCTGGCAGAGATTAAAAATACTTTCAGAAATTAAATTTATGAGAGGCATTCATGGGAGCGTTAGCCACTGATAACAAAGACCGCTTTTGAAGCGCGCTCGCATCCGCGCTCTGAAGTTCCAATGGGACAAATTGATTTCACGAATACAGCGTCTTAGGGGCGAAGTGCTGGAACCACCAAGGGGACGAAGTTACACCGAGGAAATCCAGAGTTCGGCTGCCGTATTTGGTCAAAAATTCCTCGGGCCTGGATCTGTCTTAGGTTTCACGGACTGCAACGAATCCGCCGCACTACCCAAGAATAAACGTATATATATAAACAACTTACATAGATTACTACAGTGGTTCAGTGGCCCTTTGATTGATTGCCCACCCCCTCTGATCGGCCTATAATCGAGTCACTCTGGTTGTGGTTCTCCGTCAGGTTCGCGGGTAGGTAGCCGCGGGAGTGTTGTTCGCTTCCGTGTTGAAACCCTGGCATATTGCTATGGAAAAACGCCTACAACTCGCTCTGATGAGTGGTCTGGTATTCGCGACCTTCCTTTTTGTCACCCCTTCATACTTGCGTGCAGAAGCGCCCAAAGCGGCGGCATCAATCACCGCCAGCACCGACGACAGTGGACACAAAGTCTACGTAAACGAATCCATCGTGACGCCGGCAAAGCGAACTTCGTCCGGATCGACGGCCAAGCAGAATTCGCTGGTCTACTGGAGCGCCACGGGACATTGCTGGAAACCAGTTCCTTCCGCCAACATTCGCGCTGCACGGTCTGCGGCGGCCGAAGTAAACCAATATTTAGACCATGACACGCATGCCGTTTCCTCGCAAAGTTTGGGCCGTGGGAAGGCGTTTACCGAGCAGGAAATCAATGCTGCCATCGATCAGGCGGCATCCCGGCACAACGTGGATCCGAGCCTGGTGCGATCGGTGATCAAGGTGGAGTCCAACTTCAATCCCAACGCGGTTTCCCGCAAGGGTGCCATGGGATTGATGCAACTGATGCCGCAAACCGCGCGTCAGTTGAATGTGACCAATCCGTTTGACCCCAGTCAGAACGTGGACGCGGGCGTTCGTCATCTCAAGCAATTGATGGAAAGTTATAAGGGTGACGTCAAGCTTACTCTGGCGGCCTACAACGCCGGCCAGGGAGCGGTGGCTCGAAGCAATGGCATTCCGCACTTCGCCGAGACCCGGAAATACGTGAACCGGATCACCGCGTTGTACTACGGAGGCGCTGCTCCCGGTTCAAGTTTCGCCGGGTTGAGCATCACCAGCGTGTCGCCGGAACCGGTGCGAGTGCAACGAGATGCCAAAGGCGTGCTTTACATCAGCAACACGGACTAGTGGCGCGCGCAGCTGGTAAGTGCGCAGCCTTGACTTCGGCAGTTGTTGACCGGAGCTGTTAGTTGGATTTGCGATTACTGGCCAGAACTTTGAAGACCCTTGCTCGAAGCCGATACGCGTTACGCTGGAGTGTAATTTCACTCCTTCTATTGTTGCCGGGAATTTCCGCCTACGCACGTGCCCACAAATCTGAAGCCTGGGCTCGCAATCAGTTCAGCGCTGCCGAGAATACCCGGGAAGCTCTGAATAAACGGCCCGCGGAGCAGCGCACCCGCCACGAATATCAGAACGCAGTGAACGCCTACCGTCGCGTGTACTTCGGAGCTCCATCCTCTAGCAAGGCGGCCGTCAGCGTTGCCGCCTCCGCAGAGCTCATGGTCGAGATGGGACGGCGCTTCCATGACGATGACGCCCTGCACTCAGCCATCCGGCAATACGAATTCTTGCGGCGCGAATATCCTGGCAGCGGCGCTCGCTTTGAAGCCATGCTTGCTATCGGTCGGATTTATAAAGACGATCTGAACGAAGTGGCGCGTGGACGCGAGGTTTTCGAAGAATTCCTGCGGCGGTATCCGCACAATCATCTGGTGGAGCAGGCCCGCGCGGAGTTGAGCGAGCCCGTGCAGCAGGCGGGACTGAAATCCAAAGACAAAGACGTTGGGTCATCGAAAGAAAACACGAAAGCGTCCACTAACAAAAACTCAGCCGATGATTCCGTCAAAGGCAACCCTGTTTCCAATGACGATGGTTCCGCAGAGGACTCCGCAGCGCCCGGATCCGAGAGCGATAAGACCATCCATGTGACTGGCGTACGCCACTGGTCAACGCCTGACTATACCCGTGTATCCATTGATCTCGATGACGGCGTGAAGTATGAATCGCAGCGTATCGATCACCCCGACCGAGTGTTCTTCGACCTGCTGGATACCCAACTGGCAGGCGAACTTCTGGGCAAGACCTTTGACGTTGACGACGGCCTGTTGAAGAAGATTCGCGTGGCCCAGTACCAGCCCGGACGATCACGGATCGTGCTGGAAGTAGATGCCGGCTCCACTTATGACGCGGTACTGTTGTCGAATCCGCCGCGGCTGTTCATTAACATTCGCAACAAGCAGTCGCCGAAAACAATCGTTGTGAAGCAAGAGACGGCGGCGAAATCGAAACCAGCCGCACTAGTGGTGCAATCCAAGCCGGCTCCCGAAACGGCCAGTGACAGCCCCGCGGTTAAGTTGCGGGCGGAGAGCAAGAAGCCCGTCCAACTCACGAGTGTTTCGACGCCCATTAAGAAGACCATCGTCGAGGCGGACTCAGACGACGATCAGACGTCGGCAAAACTCGATGCGTCCGACTCAAAAATACCGGCCAGCCTTCAGGATGCGCCGGACATCGACCATCCGAAAGTGGCCAATTCATCCAGCCCCAAAAAATCCCGCAAAGTGGCAACACCTGAACCACCTGCACGTGAGGCACAGGCGTTCGCTAGCGGAGATCGTTCGCTGACCCGCGCATTGGGATTGAAGATTGGCAAGATTGTGATCGATCCCGGCCACGGAGGACACGACACCGGTACGATTGGTCCCCACGGCCTGGAAGAGAAAGATCTGGTCCTCGATGTGAGCCGGCGTTTGGGCAAACTATTGGAAGCTCGCCTGGGTGCGGAAGTCGTTTTTACTCGCAAAGATGATACTTTCATTCCACTTGAGAGCCGGACGTCCATCGCCAACCAGGAAGAAGCTGATTTGTTTGTTTCAGTGCATGCAAATTCCAGCCGGGATCCGGACGCGCGTGGAGTGGAAACGTACTACTTGAATTTCACGTCATCCTCCGAGGCTTTGGACGTAGCGGCAAGAGAGAATGCCGCTTCGGACAAGTCGATCCATGAACTCCAGGACCTGGTAAAAAAGATCGCGCTGAAAGAAAAAATCGAAGAGTCCCAGGAATTTGCTTCGGATGTACAGCAATCTCTGCATAGCGGGTTGTCGACGAAGAATCCGGGATTGCGCAATCGCGGCGTGAAGAAAGCGCCATTCATTGTGCTTATCGGAGCTAACATGCCGTCCATCCTGGCTGAGATCTCATTCGTCAGTAATCCAGGCGATGAGCATCGCTTGCGTACCCCGGAGTACCGGCAGAAAATTGCGGAGTCGTTGTATCACGGCATTTCCAAGTACGTCAGCGGCTTAAGCGGTGTGAAAGTCGCCAGCAAGATGGATAAAGGCGCCGGCCAGTAAGTTCTCGTCTTCCTTCCTCTCCCTTCAAGCAAGTGGGTGCCCGGTCCTTCTTTCGCGGTTTGTGCGAAAGAGGGCGGGGCTTTTGACTGAGGAAATCTCGAAGAGCCCCGCCCTCCGCCAGGGCTGTTCTGGGACAGCTCCGATCTCTGGAATGCGGAATGACGGGCCACCCGCAGCGTCCTTATTGGAAACTTTCTCAGGCAGTCTGTAGTCTAATAAGTGGTGCTTTCTTTCTCTTCATGAAGATTTCCAGACTTGTCCTCGCAGTTGGCTTACTGGTCGCGTCGGGGTTTGCCACACCGATTCCCATTCTCCCCAAAGCGTTTGGAGGGTGGCAGGCGCCGTCCGTGCAATCGAGTCCTGATCCTGCTATTGCCGATCCCACGAATGCTGCCCTGCTCAAAGAATACGGATTCACCGACGTCGAACTTGCTACCTACGTACGCGACGGCCGCAAGCTCACGATCCGAGCGGCGCGTTTTAAAGATGCCAGCGGGGCTTACGGTGCCTTTACGTATTACAAGACGCCATCGATGGTCACGGAAAAATTTGGAGACCAGGGAGCGTCGTTCAATGAACGCGTACTTTTCTACCGCGGGAATATCGTAGTCGATGCAGTCTTCGAGGGCCTGACCGCAATGTCCGCCGCCGAACTGCGCGAGTTGGCAGGTGATCTTCCATTTCCTCGGGACAATACCGCGCAATTGCCCGGGTTACCGGCATACCTTCCCCGAGAATCGTACGAAAAGAACACGGCCAAATATGTCGTGGGACCGGTTGGACTGGAAAAGATCTCGGCGCCGCTGCCGGTGCAACTTGTGGATTTCAGCGCGGACGCCGAAGTCGTCACGGGAAAATTCACCACGTCGCAAGGAACCGCGACGTTAATGCTGATTTCTTATCCCACTCCGGCGATCGCTGGAGAACATCTTAAGAAGATCGACGAAGCACAACCGGCGAACGCTCCGATCTTCGATAAGCGCACTGGCCCGCTAGTGGTCATCGTGGGCGGTCATGTCTCGTCGAGCGAAGCCAAGGCTCTGCTGGCGGAGGTGAATTACGAAGCTAACGTCACCTGGAATGAGAACACTCACGTTTCGCCGAAGGACAACATTGGCAGTCTCGTCGTAAACATTCTGTATCTCTGCTTCATTCTTGCCGGCATCTGCATAGTGGCTGGAGTAGCGTTTGGCGGCCTTCGTTTGCTCATAAAACGCTGGTATCCCGGCCGCTTCTTTGACCGCCCCGAAGACGTGGAATTTATTTCCTTGCATTTGACAGAAAAGCCGTCCCGAGGCACGGATTCCTAGGTAAGCTCCTCAATAAAGGCAGGTTAAGGCATTTCCACAGTGCCTTAGTCTCAAAATGATGCACGAATACCGAGTATTAACTTATTTCCTAAACCATTGAAAACAAACATATTTATTTCCCAAAAAATTCTTGACACCCCCCGTAGCGGCTCATAAGATTTGCCCAGAAAGTTTTGACGGTTTAAACCTCCGTTACGACTATTCTCCCTTGAAAGAAAAGGTCACCTTTTGCCGGGTGGCCTTTTCGTTTTTCGGCGACTTTTTGAACTTCACTGGAACAGCAATCGGTTGCAAGTCGTATCTTCTGAGAGCACTCGGTTATTTACTGTCGGCGAGGAGAGTTTATGTTCTGCGATAAATGCGGCACTCCACTTCAATCAGGACAACGCTTCTGCAGTCGCTGTGGCAAAGAACTCGCCGGGATTACTTCCATCGCCTATCCGGCACGTGGACGCGTAGCGGAACATGTCCGCCTGGTTGGAATCCTCTGGCTGGCCTGGGCCGCTTTCGAAATGGTCAGCAGCGCCGCTCTCTACATTCTCGCGAATACCATTTTCTTGCGGCCCGGTTCGCAGTTTTGGTTGCATACGTTCATGAGCGTCATTGCGTTGATACTTCTAGTGAAGGCCACGGCCGGATTTGCCGCAAGTTGGGGTTTATTGCAGCGCGAACCTTGGGCGCGACTCCTGACGTTGGTTCTGGCATTCGTCAACTTGTTCAATGTACCTTTCGGAACGGCTGTGGGCGTCTATACGCTTTGGGTGCTGTTGCCCGCCAAGTCGGAGCAGGAATATGAAACGGAACGCCGCAAGACGAGCGCCGCCTGAGTTGCACTGACTTCGAAAGGTATCCCGTCAATCCACCAAATACCCTTGGAATCGCGTGATTACGCCTTCAGGCGGAATAGCAATGAGTTGAGTCTGCTGATTGGGCCTGAGAACTCCTCGATCCCATCCATTACGTAGGTACCTTTGATCGCCGTCCATGTGCCGATATGATTGGATCAGCGGCGGTGGTATGGCTCATTCCCGGCATGTATCATCTGGCATACATTCCTGAAATCCAGCCGTCCGCTTGGGGGAAGACAGATTCATGAACAGTGTAGGCGAAGCTTCGCCGGAAAGATCCGCGGTTGAGCCGCGCTCGCCGCACATTGCCACCGGAGATGTGCCGATCGGGAAAACTCGTCCCCTGGAATTGCAATCGATCCAGGCCTTGCGAGCGCTGGCTGCGACGACCGTGATTTTTGCCCATGTTCCTTTCATCAGCCGGGGAGGATTCGGGGTAAACATCTTCTTCGTAATCAGCGGATTCATCATTTGCTACATTTCTTCTCTGAATCCCAGTCATTTTTGGCTGAAAAGAATATTTCGGATTGTGCCGCTGTATTGGATGGGAACTCTAGGGGTTTTTCTGATTGCACTGATCGCCCCCCGTTTGTTGAATTCCACCACTTCCCGCCCGGATGAATTATTGAAGTCGCTATTTTTTATTCCATTCGTAAAAGAAAGCGGACGGATGGCGCCCGTCCTATTTCTGGGCTGGACGCTCGAATACGAAATGTTTTTCTATCTGGTGTTCGCCGCCGCTTTAGCGATCAACAAAAAGATGGCCGGCTGGATCGCAATCCTGGCGTTGGCGCTCGTGGCTGCCGCGGGCCACATCGCCCATCCCAGATCGACATTTCTTAGCTTTTACCTGGATCCCATCATCATGGAATTCGCTCTTGGGATTCTCGCCTTCTACGCCTGGAAGAGTTGGAGGCCACGGCTCGCCCGAGTTCCGCTCATCCTCGCTGTCCTGGTATCGCTTGGCTGCTATACGTTCTTTTTTTGGATTGATCGAGGAATTCCGCCCAGTATTCATTTTATGAAAATCATCCCCGGATTCCTTTTCCAGGGGGGCCTGGGTTTTATTATTTTGATGGCATTCCTCTCGATGGAAGGAAAAATTGCTTTTCCCCGATGGGTGCTCGCGGTTGGGGATGCAAGTTATTCGCTTTACCTGTTTCATCCTTATGTTGTTCAGCTGGTGTCTAAAAAAATCGTTCCCTTTACCGTATTGACGCCGATGGCCGTGGTCGCCCTGATAGGAACGGTGGGGCTTTGCTGCTTGTTCGCAATTGCCAGCTTTAAGCTTTTTGAGCGACCTTCGAACGAGTTTCTGCGCAGGACTTTTTTACCGTCGCCGAAACGGATTGCATGATCAACCCTTCGAGTTCTTCCACCGCCCGATGATTTGGTAGACTAAAGAAAGTCAACCAGAAGCCGACGTAGCTCAGCTGGTAGAGCAGCTGATTCGTAATCAGCAGGTCAGCGGTTCGATTCCGCTCGTCGGCTCCAGCACTTCAGCCAATGTTTATGCTGGTTGTAAGCATATCAAGAGGCTGAATCTCGCTTTTTACTGTTGCCCATTCCTTGCCCAAATTTGGCCTTGTGTATTGCCCCTTCTAGTTGTTTCATGGCCGCCGCGCCCTGTTTATGCCCCTGCAATTTCAAGTAGTGCTTTCGTGTTGTAGCAGCGTCGGCGTGGCGCAAAAGGATTTGGCTAACCTCCGCTGGCACGCCCAAGCCGAACATATCGGTAGCCAATCCGCGCCGAAACGCATGGTAGCCGTGCCAGCGTTCGCCCAGCACTGGTTTGATTTCCCGCTTTGCCAGATTATCCAGATTCAAGGCGAAGTTCTTTTTCGGCCCGGCGAAAATGTAGCCATCAGTTCCATTCGTTAACCGCTTGTGTTCGTCCAGAATTAGGCGCAGCGGTTTGATAACAGGCACGTAGGATTCAGAATCCTCGGTTTTGGGCAGCCCCACATGCGTACGCCAAATGGCGCGGTTCACGTTCAGGATATCCCCGGCGTAATCGGACCAGCGCAAGCCGCGTATTTCGCCCTCGCGCATTCCAGTGAACGCCGCCAGCGCCACAACTGTGCGGGCGGTTCCGTCCAGAACTGAAAGCATGTATTTGATTTCTTTCAGCGTGTAAGCGTAGCCGTGGAACCGCTTGCGCTTCCCTTCCGCCTTGGCCGCGCCAATCGGATTGACGGCAACCAAATCTTTTTGCTGGGCAACAGTGAACGCAGCGGACATGCAGGTTTTGATTCGCAGCAGCGTTTGGTGTGAAAGGTCGATGGAATCGAGCACAGCCTGCGCGTGGCTGGTTTTGAAATCCCGTAGCTTTACCTTGCCCACGCGAGGCTTGAGATAAAGTTTGTAAATATCCCGGTAGAACCTAAGCGTACTTTTCGTCAGC
>DATBAX010000365.1:0-3690 GCA_036271275.1 Terriglobales bacterium | reverse complement strand
CGTCCCAAGCTCTCGTTGGCCTGGGTCATCAAGTTACAAACGAAGACTTTTACAGCGGATGAGCTGACGATCGCCTGCGCAATGCCGCGAACCAGCAGGTTGGGAATAAGGCTGGTAAACAAAGATCCGGGGCCGATTGTGATGACGTCCGCCCGCGCGATCGCTTCCAGAGTCTGTGGCAGCGGGCCCGCGTTTGGCGGAATCATGAATAATTCGTGGATGCGGCCTTTGCTGGCGGTAATGCTGGTTTCACCGCGGACTCTGGTTCCATCTTCCAGCAAAGCCTCAAGCTCGACATTGGAAGTCGTCGCCGGATAGATGTGTCCACGGGTTAACAGGATTTCGGAAGAAAGCCGGACGGCTTCGCTGAAGTCGCTGGTCAGCGACGTCAAAGCGGCGAGGAAAAGATTCCCAAAACTGTGTCCTTCGAGTCCGGAGCCTTTTTCGAAACGATGCTGAAACAAACGGGACAGCAAAGCCTCATCTTCAGATAACGCGACAATGCAGTTGCGGATGTCGCCAGGGGGAAGCATGTTGAACTCTTTGCGGAGGCGGCCACTGGAACCGCCATCGTCACTGACGGTGACCACTGCCGAGAGTTCGCCGATCACAGGCTTATTGGGAGTTAGAAAGGAAATGCCGCCGGGAGGAACGACGTACTGCTTTAAGCCTTTGAGAAGGGTGGAAAGTCCGGTGCCGCCGCCGATCGCAACTACCCGCAACCCCCCACTGCCATGCTTTCCCCGAAGCGGGGATGCCGGGTGTTGCGGAGGTTCGTTCATGGGTGTGGCTTAACTGACCTCTTCGGTACCGTTATCGGAAACCAGATCAGCTCCCGGGTCAGGGTAGAGAAGTTCGGTAAAGCGAGGGTCTTCCACCAGGTTCTGGAAGTCGGAATCGTTGCGGGCCTGGAACCGGAGCGCAGGGTTCAGACGGATGGCCTGATCCAGCGTGCGCAGCGAATCTTCAACGTGGCCGGTCAGGCAATGGAGAGCTGCTAGACCATAAGCAACGTAGTCAGCTTTCGGAACTTGCTTGGAAAGGGTGTCCAGATGCTCGCGGGCGCTCACATAGTCGCCAAGATTCATGAGAGAAATCGCGTAATCGTAATGCTCTTCCGGGCTCTTAAAGTGGTTGGTCGCTTTCTCCAACTGCTGATTGCAGTTGTTCAAGTACACGCCGGCACGATCCGCCAGTTCTTTACTGGCCCCGGAAACGACCTTTAACAGGTGAGTCTTCGCCTTATCGAATTTACGCTCCTGCATCGCACGCAGGCCGGCCTCATAGTTTTGCACAGCTTGTGCATAACGAGGATCGTCGCCGACGGATTTCTTCGGTGCGGGCTTCTGAGCCATGTGCAAAACTTTTCCGGTACTCTTCGTAAGTGCTCCTTTTTTGTTAGGCTTAGACGGAGAAGCCTTAACTTTTGCTGGTGGTTTCCGTTTCATCCCGTTGCACTCCCCACTCCGCTATCGGGCCTATGTTCGCAGCCGACTGTGGAAAACAATCACATAATCGATGCGAAGCAGGTTATACGCGGGTTTTGAGTGCACGTCAACTCGCCGAGTTGCTTCCCAAGGCTAATTGATTGAAGCTGCTGTCTTTAAGTCAACCTGCTTCCACTCGCCACGAATGATCCCCTGACGAATTTCCGCCGCCGTCTTGCCCTTTTGATGCATGGAATAAGAGTAGTACAACTCCTTCAAACACGTCGAGCACTGGGCGCCGTGTGTACCCTCATAGCAACTATGCAGACTCTTATGACCCATATTTCGGTCACAGTAGCAGTAACAGGGCTGTTGCTGAAGGACATCGGGAATTTTCGCAGCCAGTTCGTAAGCGTGGGCCTGAAACTCCTCCGGAGCTTCGTCGATTCCGAGCTTGTCTCTGCTCAGGATAGCGGGGAGCTTGGCGTTCTTAGCTGGCGGTGCGGTGTTGTATGCGGGCACGTCCGCGCTTTGAGAGCTTGCCCGCGACGGTGACATGGTCAGAGTCATGAGAAATAAGCCCGCCAAAATCAAGCCACGTTTCAGCATACGAAATCCCTTTCATTCTCATTGTAACCCGAATATCGACCCTGGATGAAGTTTGAGATCGGACCGCAAATTTGTCTCGCATCTTTCTCTCGTATCCAGTCAAGCCATATAGAATTGAAACACGAATGTCCAATCAGGCCGATATCGTTCCACCGGGCGGTGTCTCCGTAAGGCAGGTAACCGGTCGTCCCCGAGGATTGAACTTTTTATCGGTATGGCTCCGGGATCTCGTGATTTCACTGGCGATCGCGGCGTTCGTCGTGATCTTCGTTTATCAACCGGTTAAAGTCGAGGGTACAAGCATGATGCCGTCGCTCGACGATCAGGAACGTATTTTTGTGAATAAGTTCGTGTATCGCATTGAAGCCATTCAGCGCGGAGATATCATCGTATTTCAGTATCCACGCGACCCTTCAAAAAGCTTTATCAAAAGAGTTATCGGAGTCGGAGGCGATCGTATCCGCATCAGTGACGGCCAGACCTACGTGAACGACAAGCCCATCCGCGAAGATTATGTGCCGGGCAGTTTTATGGACGCCCATCCATACCGCGAAATTACCGTGCCCCAGAATTCGTATTTTGTGATGGGAGACCACCGCAATGTGTCGAAAGACAGCCGCGTGTTTGGCCCCGTGAAATCCGGACTGATTTACGGCAAGGCAGTTTTTGGCTATTGGCCTGTGGAAAAGATGGGAATACTCCGATAGGAAACGGTTGCTTCGAAAAGAAATCCACAGGTTATCTCCCAGTTTCTTGGGGCCGAACCCTCAAGGCCTGTTAGAATTTGTAAAATCCACTCCTTGGAGCGAGAATGCAGGCCATCCTTGCGCTGGAAGACGGCAGAGTCTTCCGAGGCAAAGGCTACGGAGCCAAAGGCGAATGTCATGGGGAAGTAGTTTTTAATACTTCCATCACCGGCTATCAGGAAATTTTCACCGACCCTTCCTATTCAGGCCAAATCGTAGTTCTCACCAATCCAGAAATCGGCAACTACGGAACCAACACTGACGACAACGAAGCGACGCGCCCTTATATCGAGGGACTGATTGTGCGTGAATTTTCGCGCGTCAGTTCCAATTGGCGTTCGCAGCAGGTTGCCGAAGAATATCTCGAACAATTTAAAGTCCCGGTACTGGCCGACATCGACACACGTGCGCTAGTACGGCATTTGCGCGATAACGGCGTCATGCGTGGCGTGGTGTCGTCGCTCGAGACCGACGCCGACAAACTCGTGGCTAAAGCTCGATCGATTCCGAAGATGGACGGAATGGATCTCGCCAAAGTCGTGAGTACGAAAAGCACGTACGTTTGGGAAACCGGTTCGCGCTCACATCTGCCGGATGAAATCGTTGGCGTGAAAGACGAGCCGGCGCGATTTCATGTTGTGGCCTACGACTTCGGGATCAAGCACAACATTCTACGTAAGCTTCGCGGCGAAGGCTGCAAGGTCACCGTCGTTCCAGCACAGACTCCGGCGGAAGAAGTTCTGGGTCTCAAACCTGATGGCGTGTTCCTATCGAATGGTCCGGGCGATCCCGAGCCTTGCACGTATGCCGTCGACAACATTCGTCGACTGATGGGACGCGCACCCATCTTCGGAATCTGCCTAGGGCATCAACTCGTCGGGCTCGCTCTTGGCGGAAAAACTTTCAAG
>DATBAX010000364.1:0-8092 GCA_036271275.1 Terriglobales bacterium | reverse complement strand
ACGGATTGATGCCAAGCGTATTCCGTCTTTCAGAACGAGATTCCTGGGTCGTCCGCGGAATTTCAATCTGCCGACAGCCCGGCTCAGGGCGGACTACATTCGCGTTTTGTAACCTGCCCTTCCGTGACATACAGCCGAAGACAAACAATGGTATATTTTTCGCGAATTTGCTTTCTCGATAAATGCGGAGGACAAGATGCATCCCCCAATTCCCCCATTTCAGCCAGCGGTCCCCATCCCTGACGCTCCGCCATTGTTTCCTCCAACCTTCGGGCCAATTGGGTCCCACACGGATTGGCGCCGCAGTTGGAGGCATATCGTTGCCGGAAAGTTTTCTAATTCAGCGTATAGCAGCCTTCTGTTCTATGAGCGCGGTACCGGCTACGCGGAGTTTTACGACACTGACGGTCAGGGCGGAATTTCGTTTATTCAAAGTCATTCCAACTGGCGAAATAGTTGGACGCACATAATCTCCGGCATCTTCTACGGAGCCGATCGCACCGGATTGCTCTTCTACGACCGGGAAGCGGGTTTTGCCGCCATCTACGATACGGTCGACGGGAATCTGGTTAGCGTCAAGGAGTACTCGGGTTGGCGCAAATCCTGGACCCACATCACTACCGTCGCGATCCCCGGTTCTGCCTTCTCGGGAGTGGTCCTATACGATCAAGCGGCTGGCCACGGCGAGATCCATAGTTGCAACGGGTCGGGAGAACTGCAACTGGTTATGGAAAGCGACGGCTGGCGCAAGAGTTGGACTCACGTCGTCGGAGACTCGGTTGCTGGCGGAGCCCTGTTGTTCTACGAAGGCTCGACGGGTTACGGCGAGATATATTCTCTCGCTGCCGACGACATCAGCAACGCGAATCTCGGGACCCCGGTTGGCAGGGAAGGCTTGCCACCAGCTACGGACATCATCCCCGGCAACTTTGGATGGTTCGATACCGGCTTCCTCTTTTATGACCGGGCGTCGGGTACCGGAACATTTGTCTACAGCGACTTTATTTATGAAGACATCATTGTCAGCCCGGAAACTTATCCCGACATGGGTAGCAACTGGGACATCATCGTTTCCGGCACGTTCTGGGTGGTCGATCCTGAGGACCTGAAGTTTTTCAACGGATTTAAAAGCCTTCTCTTTTATGACCGGTCTGAGGGCCTCGGTGAGTTCTATTTTCACTATCCTTACGAATCGGTTCCTAGTGAGCCTCTCGAAGGATACGTTTCTTCGGGAAGTGTTCTGCCCGGGGAGACCGTCAGCTTTTATGTAAATAGCCGGGTGGGAGCTTACACAATCAAGATTTACCGCCAGGATCAAAGTGCGGATGGGGTGTTGATGACAACCCTGGAAAATATCCAGCAATTCCCGCAGCCTTTTCCCGTTGGACCATTGGATTTCCGGGACGGACCCGCCTGGCCGCCGGTGGCCGATCTTGTAATCCCGCGAGACTGGCCGAGTGGCTTGTATCTGGCGCGGGTCGAAACGCCCTCTCCCTTCCCCATTCCGGTTAGCGCAGAGGGCGGAGTTGTTCTTCGGCGATCTGTGGCGAAGGGCCCGCAGTATGCGATGGTAATTCCATTCGTAGTACGCGCATTGGTTCCGGGGAGTCAGTCGAAGATTCTTGTTTCCATCGCTGACACCACATACTCAGCCTACAACTTCTGGGGTGGTCGAGGCCTCTACGGCATGAGCGCGCTGGATTTTCTAATGTTTACTTCACCCGGCTCTGGCGACTCCAGATTGCCTCGGGCTTTTCGTGTTTCCGCAAAACGACCCTATTTGGATTTTTTTGGGATTGAGAAGTGGCAGCATTGGGAGGTGCCTTTAATTCGCTGGCTCGCGCGGCAAGGGATTGCAGTCGAGTTCTGCACGGCCACCGATCTTCATAAAGATCAGGCGAACCATGCGGGCTTTTTACAAAACTACCGGCTCCTCGTCAGTGTGGGCCACGATGAATACTGGTCAAAGGAGATGCGCGACAACGTGGAAGGCTTTACCAAAGCGGGTGGAAACGTTGCCTTTCTTAGCGCCAACGTGTCCTGGTGGCAGATACGTTTTGATCTCGAGGGTCAGCAACAGATTTGTTATAAGGATTCTACGGTCGACCCCTATACGCAAAGTCATCCCGATCTTGTCACCGTCAATTGGTTCGACCAGCCCGTCAACCGGCCCGAGACAAGCTTGACTGGCGTCAGTTGGTATAACCCGACTACTCCCGCACTCATTTACCGTGTGATCAAGCCTGACCACTGGGCGTTCGCCGGTTTGAATTTCGATATCACATCTTTTTTCGGCCTTTACAAGTTCCTGCAAACTGTCGTGGGTCCGGAAACTGACAGATTTCAAGAGGGCGACCTCAATTCGCCTTCGAATTTTTCCAGCCTCGCCGTCATCCCTCCCCTCAGTGATCCGGGAAATAAAGATCCCAGGGTGTCCGCAGGGACTATGGGGACCTTCACCAATGGAACGGGACAGGTGTTCACCGTCGGAACAATAAACTGGTCGCTGGGCCTCAGTCAGGATGGGGGCTGGAACGAAATTGACCAGATCACCCTGAACATTTTTCGCAATCTGGGGTGAGAGGACAGCAATCGGGGGAAGCGGTGGAAGTGAAAGAAGAGATTCTCGGCTAGTACATCGCAATTTCACCAATAGGCTAACCATGTCGCGCCACGTGAAGATTCACAACGCTTTTCTTTCCTGCTGCGTCTAATGAAAGAGATGCCGTTCGCCCGTTGGTGCCCTCAACGGGCAAAAGGTATAATCAGAAAGTTCGGCCATTTTCCGGAGGAAGTCATTATGGATCAGCGCGAAAGCGCTTTTTGGACGCGTTTGAAGGCGAATCGCCTCCCGTCCACATTCGCAGTTTTGGCTACGTTGGCGGTTGGTATTTTGATCGGAACCGTAATCTCCAAAGGCGTCAAGGGCCAGGAAACGAAGAAGGCGTCGGATGCTACGCCTTTGACTGTGCCCGCGATGCATCAGTCTGCGAACCAGTTCACTGAAGTCGCCAAACAACTGGGGCCGAGCGTCGTGAATATCAACACAGAATCGACGATCAAGAATCCGCGCCGCCGCGGTGGCCGTGGCGCCCAGCCGGAAGATCCGGATGACCAGGGACAGGGCCAGAACCCCTTCGACGATTTCTTTGGCAAGTTTTTTGGCGGACAGGGTGGCGCGCAAGGCCAGGGTCCGATTCGTGAACGTTCTCTCGGATCAGGCGTGCTGGTGGATTCCAAGGGCTACATCCTCACCAATCGCCACGTCGTTGAAAAAGCGGATCGCATTCGGGTCAAATTGCAAGACGATCCGCCGGGCGTGCAGCATGATGCCAAGGTAATCGGCACCGACCAGGAAACCGATCTGGCCGTGATCAAGATCGATGTTGACCACGCGCTGCCGGCGGCGAAGTTGGGAAATTCTGAGGGCATGCAGGTGGGCGATTGGGTGCTGGCGATCGGCAGTCCTTTTGGTCAGCTCGGGACCGTCACCGCGGGAATCGTTTCTGCTAAAGGCCGCAACATCGTGCCAGGCCGGCAATTTCAGTCGTTTATTCAAACCGATGCTGCGATCAATCCCGGCAACTCCGGCGGACCGCTGGTGAATATGGCGTCTGAAGTGATTGGCATCAATACCGCAATTCTTACCGACACGAATTCGTATGCTGGCCTGGGATTTGCATTGCCTTCAAATACGGTCGCGAAGGTTTATAACGATCTGATTGGGCCCGAGCATCGCGTGTCTCGTGGTTCGATCGGCATTATGTTTAACGCCGAAGAGAATCCGGCGATCGAACGTGTCTATGGCATGGGATCGGGCGTTACGGTTTCCGATGTCACCGCTGGCAGTCCCGCCGATCAGGGAGGCCTCAAGCGTGGGGACACTATTACATCAGTCGATGGCAAGTCGGTGAAAAACGGCGACGAATTGGTCGGCGATATCGCCAGCCGCAAGCCGGGAACCAAAATTACTCTTGGCTTTATTCGCAACGGCAAGAAGCAGGATGCGTCCGTCACGGTTGGTGACAGAGCGAAATTGTTCGCAGCCCGTCTTGGCGACGATCAGGAAAACGGCGAAGACAGCACCCCGAAAGAAAGCCGCCTGGGCATCAGCGTACGTGCGATTACTTCTGAGATGGCGGACAAACTGGAAATCCCAGCCGGCAAGGGCGTCATCGTACAGGACGTGAAGGCAGAGTCGTTCGCTGACGACATCGGTGTGGCTCGCGGCGACGTCATTCTCGAAATCAACAAACAGCCGGTTAACAACGAGGACGATTTCAATCACGTTCAATCCTCGCTAAAGAGTGGGCAGGATGTGGTGTTCCTGGTCCGGCAGCGCGGATCGGGCCGTCAGGACGGTACGATCTTCTTGGCCGGTACACTTCCGTAACATCGATAGTGCACGAATGGGACTGGCACTGGAGCCGTGGTCGGGAGATCATGACTAAGTGCCAGGCCCTTTGTTTTTGGCACGGGATTCGCTGAATTCTTGAACCACCAAGGACACGAAGTTTCACGAAGGAAATCCTTAGTGCCTTGGTGGTTGATAGTTTTTCTTGAGGTGAGCATTGCAGGGGAACAGACTCTGGCCGGTGAAAATCGTCAGTTGCGGATTGATCCTCGCGGGGACGCTTTCGCTTGCCCAGACGACCACGGCAGACAAACCCGCAGCGCCTAAGAAGACTTCTTCAAGCAAGACCGCCAAGCCAGCTTCGACCCACAAGACTTCAACTAGAAAGCATAGATCGCGAAAGGCTTCTGTAAGCTCCAAAAAGCGCGGGCAGCAGGTCATCGATCCCAAACGCGCGCAGGAAATCCAGGAAGCTTTGATTCGTGAACATTACCTGAGCGGAGAACCGGCGGGCACCTGGAACGACGCATCCCAAAAGGCCATGCAAAAATATCAGGCCGACCACGGATGGCAGAGTAAGCAAGTCCCCGATTCACGAGCGCTGATCAAGCTGGGACTCGGTCCTGACCACGAGCATTTGCTGAATCCGGAGAGCGCGATGACTACACAGCCGGAAGCGAGACATGCTGCGGCGGCTCCTGTCAGCACGGATAATCAATAGATAGGTCTCGGGTTTCGGGTGTCAGGTCTCCGGCGCCTGTGTGCAAATCCCGAAACCGTGTACCAGAGACCCGCGACCTCAATTAACGCGGAATCAAATACGATCCGGGAATGTTCTCGTCAAGAGTTGCGAGGACGGCGCTGTTGGCGGTTGCGAGCTTGCTCAAATGGCCATCGGTAATTTGTCGCGGGGCCATAACCCAACTGGGTAGTTGAGAAACGTCGTGTTCATCTGGGATGAACACAAGAGGCAGGGTGCGCACCTGCTTAAGGCGCAGCAATAATGTACGGGCTTGAGTGACGGTAAATCCGTAGGCCGCAGCTTGCGCCAAGACCCGCACAAATCCGAGCTCGGTAATCGAGCAACTAGCCAGGCTCAGCGAATTTTGAGATCGGATCTTTTGGGATTGGATCTGTAGAGATTGAACCCAGGACGCGACACGATCGTGGAATTCGTGATTGATAAATCCCAAAGCGACTAAAGCATTCATGTCGAGCAGGTAGATCATGGAAAGATTGCCAGAATTTCTTCAACTTCCTTGCTACTCAATGAGGGCGCCTTCGGACCCGCACTCAAGGCTGGCAATCCAGTAACCGGATCAGTTACAAGTGAGATTCGATGGGAGCGCTTCTTGCGTGGCGTCAAGACGATCCGGCCGTCTTCTATGTCGATCTCCAGGAGATCTCCTGGTCGAATATCCAGTCGGCGGCGAAGCGGCCCCGGAAGAACGACTTGTCCCTTAGTCGAAACCTTGGTTTCCATGGTAAGACAATCTTACCATGATTCGGATCTGATTCCCCAGAGACCTAAAACCTAAAGACCCGCGACCGCACTCAGCTCTTCATCACCGGATCTGGAAAATAAGGCAGCGGCTTTCCGTTCACAATGGCGCGGGGATTGTCATCGACCAGTGCTTGGGCAATCTCTTTGCTATAGTCTTCCGCGATCAGTTTGCGCGCCTCCGATAGGATCGGTACCCGGCGTTTGGTGTCGTGAGCATCGGTGGCCAGCACATGCACGGCATTTCGTTTTAGGAACCACTCCGCGGTTCGCCACGCGCGCTCGCCCCAAAGCCCGGTCAAGGCCGAGGCTGTCACTTGCACCACGCATCCTTGCGCTACCCATTGCAGAACTCGTTGCGGAGTTTGCTGCACAATCGGATTGCGCTCGGGGTGCGTGATGATTGGCGTCATCCCAAGCTCCTGCAACTTGGCAAACGAATCGTCCATCTGGGCGGGGATGCCGTAATTGCTCAACTCAACCAGCAAATATTTAGTTCCCTCGATGCAATATTTCTCCGGTGAAATCAATGCGTCCTGAATGTTTTCGTACGAAAGATGGAAGTCGCAGCCCAGACTGAATCGCGGGGCCGGACCGGCAAGCCCGCGAAGATGGTCGAGTAATCCGCTCAGATATGGGCGGTCGTAGTGGTAGCGCTCATTGGCGTGCGGCGTGGCGACGATGTGTTCAATGCCGTCGGCTACCGCCATGCGGCACATTTCCTGGGCCACGTCCCACGATTTCGGGCCATCATCGACATCGGCAAGGATGTGGCAGTGGATATCAATCACGGCGTGAACTTCCGGAGTAATGCATTGATTGAATTTAAGCAGATTCCAACAGAAAGACCAAGAGGGGTGAACTTGGGGAAGTAGTGAATTTCGAGATGTTGGTTCCGTGTCAGGGCAGCGGCTTCAGCCCTGCCTTTTTTATGGGTGAATCGACTAAACGCGAATAGCCGTCTATAGCGGTTGCGCCTCTCGGCGCGGAAGTCAATTCCTTTCGATTTGGCGGCACGGCCAAAGGCCATGCCCTGACACGACCCTTACTTTCTTCCTTGGCCTTCCTTGGCGCTGCGAAAATGCATTTTGTGAGACTGAAGTCGGAAGGTTGGGGCCCGGTTGTCAATAGGTAGAAATTGCGCGACAAAGGCTATCTGGTTGTGAACACTATGGATAAAAATCCAACCCAAGTGGCCCAATCTCCTGTGTTGAATTGATAGGATGAATACAGAAGTGAAAAACTGTGAACACTAGGCCAAATGCTTCGCCGGAATATGCTCGCTTAGATCTCCCGCTTGAGGAAGTCCTCGTCTGGCAACGGGATCAAATCGAACAGAGCGTGCGACAGGCTGACGCCGGAATGCTAATAGCGCACAGCGAAGTGAAGAAGGCGGTCCGCAATTGGGTTGCGCGCGACAAAACGACCCTTACCGATACCTCTCCCTAACAAACTCCTCAATCGCATCGTACGCTTTCGTCAATGTCGCTTCATCCGGCAGGAACACGATCCGGAAATGCTTGGTGCCGGGTTTTTGTCCGAAGCCGGAGCCGTGTACGACCATGACGTGTTTTTGCAGAATCAGTTCTTTGACGAAGCTTTCGTCGTCGTCGGGAATGTCGAGTCGGGGATAGGCATAGAAAGCGCCACGCGGTGAAACGCAACTGATGTGTGGGATCGAGTTGCAGCGCTTCATGGTGATGTCGCGGCGCGATCGCAGTTTCCGGCAAACTTCAATCAAGTGGTCCTGCGAACCTTCCAGTGCGATTTTGATTGCATACTGTTCGGGATGATTCGCTGAAAGTCGCGAGCGTAGCAGCTTATGGACGCCTTCGATGTAAGGTTTCACGGCTGCCGCTTCGCCGCTCACGATGCTCCATCCCAAACGCCATCCTGGCGCGAGATAGTTTTTGGAGAGGCCGCCGAAAGTGACTACCGGGACATCGGGTGCGACGGCTGCCATCGAAATACATTCGTCGCCGTCCAGCATGAGCTTGTCGTAAATTTCGTCGGAGAAAATAATCAGATTGTGCTGCCGCGCCAGCTCCGCGATTTGCTCCAGCATTTTTCTTGAGCACACCGAGCCCGTGGGATTATTGGGATTGATCAGCACGATGCCGCGGGTGCGAGGATTGATCTTGCGCTTGATGTCTTCGAGTTCGGGCTGCCAGCCATCGTCTTCGTTGAGATCGTAAGTATTCAGGCCGACGCCCAGCTTCGCCAGCACCGCCGAGTAG
>DATBAX010000363.1:0-2709 GCA_036271275.1 Terriglobales bacterium | reverse complement strand
GATCGGAGCGACGATCACCTCAATCTCGGGATGTTGTTGGAGAATCTCGAGGCCAAGAGTTCCCTGCCCGGCGATGACCGCGTCATCATCGAACGGATGGACAAAGGTTAAATGCTGTTCGTGGCCGAGCCGAATGGCTTCTTCACACGCTTCGTCATAATTCGCGCCATAAAGCACAACATCCGCTCCATACGATTTCGTCGCCGAGACTTTGATCAGCGGTGTGGTGAGTGGCATGCAGATCTTCGCGTGAACGCCAAGCTTCCCTGCGTGATAAGCCAAGCCCTGCGCGTGGTTCCCCGCTGACGCCGCAATCACGCCCTGGGCGCGCTCCCCGGCGGTCATCGTCAAAAGTTTATTCAGCGCCCCGCGTTCTTTAAACGCACCGGTGCGTTGCAAATTATCGAGCTTGAGAAAAACCGAATTTCCGGTAAGCTGCGAAAAATGTTCGGAGCGAGCACAGGGCGAAAGATAGATCGATTCGCGAATTCGTCCCAGGGCCGCCTGGATATCGGGAAGTGTGACCATGCAATGCTTGAGTGTATCGGAAAAATTAGAAAAGCGAGGCGTTCGTCTCCGCGGGAGCCTGCGAAACAACCTGTCCCATAGTGGCTTCCTTCAGATATCGATCGATGCCAGCCGCTGCCTTTCGTCCCTCCGCGATGGCCCATACCACCAGCGACTGTCCGCGGCGCATATCGCCGGCCGCGAATACGCCGGAAACTGACGACATGTAATTTGCATCCGCGGCAACGTTGCCACGCGCATCGAGAGTCACTCCCAACTGTTCGATCATGCCGTTGCGGACTGGCCCAACAAATCCCATGGCGAGAAGAACCAGATCGGCGTCGATAGAAAACTCGCCGCCGGAAACTGGCTCGAACTTTGGCGGAGCTCCTACTCTCACACCGTGAAGCTGCTTCACATTGCCGTCGGCATCGCCCGTGAATTTCTGCGTGGCGACGCTCCATTCGCGAAGACCGCCTTCTTCGTGCGCGCCCTCGACCCGCAACTGCATCGGCCAGAGTGGCCACGGCGTCAGCGGCGAACGGTTTTCCGGCGGCACCGGCATGATCTCGAATTGGCGTACCGAACGCGGCTTTTGACGATGTACCGTACCCAGGCAATCCGCGCCGGTATCGCCGCCACCAATGATGACTACGTGTTTGTCAGTCGCAAGAATTTCAAGTTCACCTTCCAGCGTATCCCCTTCGCAACGCCGATTCTGTTGTGGCAGGAAATCCATCGCGTAGTGAATGCCCCTGAGTTCGCGGCCGGGCGCTTGCAGGTCACGAGATTGTTCAGCGCCACCGGCAAGCAGAATTGCGTCGAATTCACGTTGGAGGTCACCGACCGGCACGCTCTTTCCGACATGCGCCTTGGTCACGAATTGCACGCCTTCGGCGGACATCTGCTCCAGCCGCCGGTCCACAATGCGCTTTTCCATCTTGAATTCTGGGATACCGTAACGCAGTAGTCCGCCTATGCGATCGGCCTTTTCGTAGACCCTGACCCAATGTCCGGCACGATTGAGTTGTTGCGCGGCCGCCAGCCCGGCGGGCCCAGATCCCACTACAGCGACTTTCTTGCCGGTACGAGACTTCGGTAGCTCTGGACGGATCAACCCTTCTGCGAACCCACGCTCAACGATACTTTTTTCGATCTGTTTGATGGTCACCGCTGGTTGATTGATCCCCAAAACGCACGAGGCTTCGCACGGCGCGGGGCAAATGCGCCCTGTAAATTCAGGAAAATTGTTGGTCGAGTGTAATTGCCGGACGGCTTCTTTCCAGCGTCCGCGATAGACGAGATCGTTCCAGTCAGGAATGAGATTGTTCACCGGACAGCCGGTGTGACAAAACGGTACACCGCAATCCATGCAGCGTGCGCCCTGAGTGCGCAGCTTATCTTCGGGAAAATCGAGATAAATCTCGAACCAGTCGTTGACGCGCTGAGTCACGGGACGGCGCTGCGGCAGTTCGCGCGGAAATTCCATGAATCCCGTTGTCTTACCCATGTTGCACCTGCTCGAGTTCAACCGGCATGTGCAGCGGCTGGCCCGGAATGTACTGCTCTCGCGAGCGGCTCACACCCAGCACCCGCTTAAATTCGTGAGGAAATACTTTGATGAATCGCGGCAACATTTCCGTCCAGTTATTAAGAATGGATTTCGCGCGATTGCTGCCGGTCAATTCATGATGCCGCGCAACGAGATCGTGAACGATGCGCACATCCTGAGATTCGATCACCGGTTCGAGATCGACTGAGGTCAGATTGCAACGCTTCTCCGTGAAATCCAACTTCTCGTCGAATACATAAGCGATGCCACCGCTCATTCCAGCGGCAAAGTTTCGTCCGCATTTTCCAAGGACGAGCACCAGACCCTGCGTCATGTATTCACAGCCGTGATCGCCCACGCCCTCGACCACCGCAGTCGCACCAGAATTACGGACAGCAAACCGTTCGCCAGCCATTCCGTTGAAAAACGCTTCGCCGGTGGTCGCGCCGTAGAGGACGACATTGCCAATCAAGATGTTTTCTTCCGCGGGGAACCGTGAATTTTTTGGGGGATACACAATCACCCGTCCGCCCGAAAGACCCTTGCCGACATAATCGTTGGCCTCGCCTTCGAGGGTAAGAGTGATGCCGTTGGCAAGAAATGCTCCGAAACTTTGTCCCGCAGAACCTTTGAAGTGAATGCGAATGGTG
>DATBAX010000362.1:0-7786 GCA_036271275.1 Terriglobales bacterium | reverse complement strand
AAGTTGTCCCGCGGAATCATTCAGTTTTTGGGCCAGGCGTAGCGAATCTACTCCATCCATCGCGCTAAACAATTCCGCGGCCTTGGCTGCTTTATTGGTTTGTAGATGACCAATCATGTGCCATTCGGCATCCTGCAAATCTCCGAGCGACTGAATCTTTTCCGCAAACTCCTGTACGCGATTTTCGCCGAACTGTCGTAGCCCTGCTTGATAAGCCTCGCGAATGAGTTCAGGGGGGAAAGTTTTGCTTACCGCCATCAAAGTGACTTCTTCGGGACGGCGTCCAGCCCGTTGGGCTGCTGTTGCGATTCGCTGCTGGATGAGCCCGATGTTTTGTGCAACCGTCATGCTTAAACCATAAACCACAAAGAACACGAAGTAACACGAAGGAAATCGTCTAAGTCTTTCCCTGGCGATACTTCGTGTCCTTGATGGTTCAAACTTTTCAGATGGGAATCACATCATCGCTGTAGGTGGAGCGGGTTCGCTCGGATCGCCGGCACTCGTCAGCGGCAACCTGATCATTAAGGCCGCAAGGCAGACGAGTACCACCAACCCCACAACATAAGACGGGGCGCTGAACGCCTGTACCAATGTCCAATGACGCCATTGTCCCACCGCAACCACTCCGGCCCAGCCCAGGCCCAGCAAGGATTCGCCGACGATGAGTCCGGAAGCCGTCAGCACTCCAGCATTCTCCACACGCGCCAGTTGTGCTTGGTTGTAGCCGCGTTTCTTGGCCATCCAATCCGCGAGAGCGCGGAAAACGCCGCCGAGAAATATTGCAAATGTAGTTTCAAACGGTAAGTACATGCCGACGGCCACCAGCATCGGACTTTTTACCTGCATCATGATCATGGCAATGCCGAAGAAAACTCCGACCGCGATGAGCGGCCACGGCATATCGCCACCGACAATGCCGATGGCGAGAGTAGCCATTAGTCCCGCTTGTGGCGCCGAGAGTTGCCGGCTGCCAAAACCGAAAGACTTATTCAGCAGATAAAGCGGCCAGTACATTACCAAACTGGCTACGACCACGGCGACGAGTTCCGCAATCTGAATCCGGCGCGGCGTTCCACCGAGGATGTATCCAACTTTGAAGTCTTGTAGCAGCTCTCCGGCGACCGACGACGAAATACACACGACCGCCGCGACGCCCAACACTGCCGCCACACCGTGTGGCCCGGAGACTCCAAGAGAAACCATCAGCAACGCCGCAATGAGCAGAGTAGACAACGTCAGTCCTGAAACCGGATTATTCGACGATCCAATAAAACCCACCAGGCTCCCCGAAACCGTCGCGAAAAAGAAGCCGACCACAAGCATGACCACGGCTGCCAGCACCGCAGGCCAAAGCAGATTCGAAATGTGGATGTAGAGAAAGCACATCAACACGAACATGAGTCCAATCAGGCTCAAGACCACCTTCGAACTCATGTACTGCTCGGTACGCGAAAGTTGCGCTCGCTCATCAGCCGTTTGTCGCAGATCGGAAATGGCCCTCATCAATCCTGCCGTCAGGCTCTTTCCCATCTTGAACAGGGTGAACGCCGCACCCACCAGCATTCCCCCCACCGCAATGGGACGAACCACGAACCGCCATACGGATACCGCCATGTTGGCCCAATCGTCAGGCGTATCCGCAGGAAGATAATGTTTGAGCTGTGGTCCGAGAAAGAAAATAAGGAGCGGAACCATCAATCCCCAGGCCAGCACTCCACCGGCAAACTGGATTGACGCCAGCCGCAGACCAATGATGTATCCCACGCCCAGATAAGCCGGACTCACACTCGGGGCCGCAAACGTGCTCATGCCCCCAGCCGCGACCACGTTGGGACTTCCCGAGAGCCCCAGCCGCACATGACTGCTTCCCAGATTGCCCACGTTAAAGTGAAGATCTTTATCCGTGGCAAACAATCCCAAGCGTCCGAGAATATAAACGATGCCGCCGACGCCCATGTTCCAGAAAAGATATTTCGCCGATTGCGCGCCGCGCTGGCCAGCTTTGTGAATCTCCGACGCAGCGACCGACTCAGGAAATGGCAGTTCGGGATCTTCCACCATCACTCGTCGTACCAGTGAAATGAAAAGCACACCAAGAATGCTTCCCACCAGCATCAATGCAGTGGACTTCCAGTACGCCTCTCGAGGCTCGAAAGAAGACCACACCCCGGCGAGCAGGAATGCGGGGATAGTGAAAATCGCTCCCGCCGCCAGGCCTTCGCCGATCGTGCCTGCGGTCCGGGCAATGTTTTCTTCCAGTAGCGATCCCTTCCAGACTCGCAGCACCGCCATGGCAATGACCGCCGCCGGATACGTGGCCGCGATCGTAATTCCGGCGCGCAGCCCCAGGTAGGCATTGGCCGCTCCCAAAACAACGGTCAAAAGAAGTCCCAGAAGCAGGGCGCGCCACGTAAGCTCGCGCATTTGCATGCCTTCCGGAACAAAAGGTTGGAATTTTTTCGTCCCGGTAGGTTCGACCGGGTTAGGAGTACTCATGAATAAGACCCTCGTAACGATCAGAAATACAGCTCTATAACAGGACGGCGCAAGTTAACATGCACCCGGCCTGCATTACAAGCTACGGGCTCAACGGACCCATAAAAATAGGCGTTAAATCGGACCTGTTGCCGTCAATCCGGACTTCGAAAACTTCAATCTGCGGCGCGGGATTGCTATATAATTCGCGTCGTCAGACCTTCCGTTGGCCGGCTTTCGAGGTGCGTTAGCCAATGCTATTCATGCAATTTCAATGTAGCGATTGCGGCAGTCTCCACGGCTTTCGCTCACGTCCCCGCACGGTCACGGAAAGGTATTTGCTTCCCATTTTCTTGCTTCGCCCGGTGCGCTGCGCCAAGTGCTTCCGCCGCGACTACAGAATCGTGTTTCTGCCGGTATCGGAACGTCCCCAACCCGACACAGCGCGGGACATGGCTGCCTAACCAGACCCCTCCGCGTTGCGCACAAGCATTCCGCGCCATTATACTGAGGCAGATACTTTCAGCCGTGGCCCGTCGCACCGGCCGGACGTGGGAGGTTCGTCTTCAGCAGTGACCGGGACCTAACTCGGACTACTGGGACTAAAACCGTCGCCAGGGAACACACATGGGTGACTTCCTTGGCCTCGTCTTTAGCCACCCAGTTGAACGTCGCCGCTGCAAGCTTGTTCGCTACTTTTTTCCCTTCCGATTGCCGCATTTGTAACGCCCCTCTCCTGAACATTTCAAGGCTTCCAGTTTGTGAAGATTGCCTTTCGGCCATGCAGCCGATCTCCGGGGCGTTGTGTTCTGTCTGCGGAGAACGCTTAGCCGGTCTTTTCGCGGTCTCCTCCGAACCGGGCGAAGTCCGCTGCGAATTATGCCGTCGCGCCGGGCCTCCCTACATCAGGGCAATTGCTTACGGCAGTTATGACGGTGGTCTGCGCGAGCTCATCCATCTTTTGAAATATGACAAGGTGCGGCCCGCCGCCAACGTATTGGGACGGATGCTGGCGGAAGTCATTGCGGAGTTGGAACCCGCGTTTGGTTCAACAGAGATTCTGGTCGTTCCAGTTCCGCTGCACGCTTCGAAAAAACGCGAACGTGGATTCAATCAATCTGATCTGATGGCGAGGGCCGCGGTCAAACAGAGCAGCCTGGGCGGTCGTCTGAAATTGCAATCTGAATTGCTGCAACGCAAGCGAATCACAAAATCCCAGATCGGCCTGACTCGCCATCAACGCCGCGAAAATCTTCGCGGTGCGTTCACCGTGACCGATCCGTCCGAAGTTGCGGGGCGTATCGTGCTTCTCATTGACGACGTTTTCACCACCGGGACGACGGTTTCCGAATGCGCCCGTATTTTGCGGCGCGCAGGAGCATCTAAAGTATTTGTAGCCACTGCGGCCCGCACACTGAAGAACGACGCCGCTCATGTTGAATCAAGTTTGGAGGTCGAGACCCGAATGGCCATGGCGGCCACAGGGTAAGCAATCCGATGTCAGGGAAGTGGAACAATTCGCTGGGAGGATTAAGCCGGCATCACACTCAGCCGCTGGCCGTCGCGGGCATTCATCAGGATGGCGACGGTCATGCCCTCCACGCGCCGGTGCTGGTGCTGAATGCATCCTACGAACCGATTAACGTTTGCGCCGCCCGCCGCGCCATTGTGCTGGTGCTGAAAGGCGTGGCCATGGCTGAGGAAGAAAACGGACACTTCCTGCACGCCGCGCGTCTGGCTTTCCGCGTGCCTTCAGTGATTCGTCTGCTCGAATACCGCCGCATCCCGCATCAGACGCGTGCGTTGTCTCGCAAGAACATCCTGCTGCGAGATCGCAACACCTGCCAATACTGCGCTGAAATTCTTTCCGCTGGCGATTTGACGCTGGACCATGTGATCCCGCGGTCACGCGGCGGAGCATCTACCTGGGAAAATCTGGTGGCCTGCTGTCATGGGTGCAATCGTCACAAGGGAAACCAATATCCCATCGAAGCCGGCATGAAGCTCATGCGCGAACCGCGCGCTTTCAATCTGCACACCAGTCGCCACATCATGCGCCTCATGGGCCGTTCGGACGACAAGTGGCGGAAGTATCTTTTCTACTAGAACTATTTTATTAAAACCACCAGGAATCATGCAGCGAGGGGCTTCGTATCAGGGCATGGCTTCAGCCGTGCCGTTTGAATGTCAATGCCAAAACGCGCGTCAGCGTCGCAGCTCGGCAGCTAAAGCCTTTTTCAAAGCGATTGTTACGACACGGCTGCAGGCGAGCCCTGATATGAAGCTTATGTCTGCACGAGGATGTTGCAGTGCACGTTTGGGACTGGCTCAATTGAAAATGATTGTAAGAACTGACGCTACTGGTGTGCCGCTTTCCCATCCGCCGGAACTGCCGTTTCCGTTTTCTTGTAATCCGTGAACTTTAATTTCTCTTTGATGTGCAGATCACTCTTGCGAAAGTGTAGCGTGTCATCCGCTGAGGAATAAGTGGGGAACCAATATTTCCCGTCGATGGGCTGACGCCAGGTGGTGAATTGCGGAAACAAATTCTCCTTCGCCTTTTTCCCTTTGCCAACCGTGAAGTCGGGGACGGACTTGCCACGGTTCTTCACGATCTGAAAGTCCTGATCGTCCACCCAGATTCGTCCTTGAAAATAGCGATGGTCTTTCTCAATTTGTTTAGGGGCGACGTCAAAAACGTAGCAATGCAGTTCGTCCACTTTCTGTGAACCTACGTACGTCACGGTGTACTGCGGCAGTTCATCGGTGCTGATAGTGAACGACGCACGAGTTTCCAGGTCCTCCAGGTCTTCCTTGCTCACGTTCATGCTCGCCTGCGGCGCAAACACGACCTTCTTGGTGCGCTTACCCTGGCCGTAGCTGATTTCGGCGACCTGTCGATAGTCGGAGCGCACTTCCAATCCCGCCATTTCCTGAACTTCAAGCGACTGCTGGAAGCTGTATTGCTCCCGCACCTGCTTCCATTCCTTTTCCTTGGCGGTGAAGCGTTGGATGATTTGCTGCGGCGGAATATCTTTGGGCGGGGCCGGATCCAGCGTGCCTTCCTGCGCGAATGAAGACACAGAAGTTCCCAAAACGATGAAGCCGATGAACTGCGAAAGTTTACGAACGCTGAATCCCATGCGCGCCCTAGTTTAATCAAAACCAAGGCAGGTGTCAGCAAGTTCCATACCCGGAGAGTCGCGGCCGGCCAAATCCGCTCAAACCCCTCAGCGATCTCGGCGTTAAAAGTCCCTCCCCCTACTTCGGCGGTTCTACCGGAGGCGTATTCGCGGGCGGCGGCGTCTGGCCTTGTTGCTCCGTCTTTTCCACTTCTCTGCCTTCGTAAGTGATCTTGGATTTGGTTCCGAAACGCCGATAATCGCTGTATTTAATGATTTCGCGGATGTGAACATCGTTCAGCTTGAAATGCAAAATGTCGTCCGCTTTGGTGAAAACCGGGAACCAATAATTGCCATCCACTTGTTCCCGCCAGGTGGTGAATTTCGGAAATAAATTTTCGTTATTCCCTTTGCGGATATCGGGAACGGTTTTCCCAAATGTTTTGACGATTTGGAAATCGCGATCATCCACCCAGATGCGTCCCTGAAAATATCGCTTCTTGCCTTCGATTTTTTTGGGCGCCACGTCAAATACGTAACAATGCAGCTCATCTTCCTGCTGCTGCCCCATATAAAGAATGTCGTATTCGGGAATTTCGTCGGAGGTCAGCACAAATGGCAGCCGATGGCGAAAGTCCTGCAGATCTTCCGGCGACAGGATAATTCCGCTCGGGTCCTGGTCCAAGGTGGATGCCGGAGCGAAGACCACATTCTCCAGGTGTTTCCCCTGGTCGTCGTAAGTGACATCGAACACTTCGTGATATTCGCCGCGCACGGTGCTGCCGTCCAGAGTCTGCACTTTAACGTCCTGGCGGAAGGTGTAAAGTTCGCGGGCCTGCTTGAATTCTTTCTCCTTGGACGCAAAATGCTGAATAATCTGGTCCGAACTCAGGCCCTTGGGCTGAGCGGATTCCAGCGGGCCTTCATCGGCCTGGCAGTTCGGCGAAAGTGGTCCCAATAGAACGAATACGGCAAGCAATACCGGTGCAATCAGAACAGTGCGATTCATAGGATTAGTGTAGCGAAACCGAGCTCGAAAAGCCGGACCGACGATGTTTCCCCACAGGAATTTAGATGCACTGAATCGCCGATAGTTGCTGGCCAATTGCCAAAGAAGCTGTTGGGAGAGCTTCGTATGATTCCGTGAGGCCAGCCCCAAAAAACCAATCTTCAGTGACCCTATCGGCTATTAGCTGCGGCGGATTTGCATTGTAAGATGACGATTAACCCATGGGCCCAACTTCACGCGCGGAAGTGTCGAAAGAGTTTCCTGGCGTTCCGCCGGAACTCGCACGCCTCACCGCATTGCCCGAAATCCGTTCGGCTCTGGCTTGGTTTCGTACTCAGGAGCCCCAATTTGCCCACTGGCAACTGGAGATGGCCCGCATCGCGGCCCCGCCATTTGGCGAGACGGCCCGGGGAGCATGGCTCAAAGACCGTTTTGACGAGCTCGAATTGGAAGACGTCCACGTTGACGAAGTAGGGAACGTTTTCGGCCTGCGTCCGGGGATCGGCAAGCGTTATGTGACAGTAAGCGCGCACATCGACACTGTTTTTCCCGCCGGAACGCCCCTCAACATTCGCCAGCAGGGAAGCCGGCTCTACGGCCCCGGCGTTTCCGATAACGGTGCGGGCCTGACCGCGCTCCTGGCCATTGCGGCAGCCTTGAACAGCGCCCGGATTTCTAATTCCATGCCCATACTCTTTGTAGGGAATGTGGGGGAAGAAGGCGAAGGCGATCTGCGCGGCATGCGTCATCTTTTTGCCCACCCTAAATGGAAGAATTCCATCCATAGCAGCCTGATACTGGATGGCGCGGGTTCCGACACCATTGTTGCCGAAGCTTTAGGCAGCCGCCGCTTTGAAGTCATCGTACGTGGACCCGGAGGACATTCCTGGAGCGACTTCGGCTCGCCCAATCCAATTCCGGTGCTGGCTCGCGCCATCCAGTCGTTCACCCAAACCCCCGTGCCGGCGTCGCCTAAAACTACATTCAACATTGGCGTAATCCGCGGTGGAACTTCGGTGAATTCCATTCCTGAGTCGGCCAGCATGAGAGTCGATATCCGATCTACGTCCATGACCGAGATGGAGCGATTGGAACGCATTCTGCGTCAGTACGTCCAGCGTGCGGTGGATGAGGAAACACTGGCGGTCGAAAAACGCGGATTGACCCAGCGTCGTCC
>DATBAX010000361.1:0-5978 GCA_036271275.1 Terriglobales bacterium | reverse complement strand
AATCTCCAAAAATCGAAACACCGCACTCGGTCCGTCTTGAAAGTTTTGGCTAGCGCAATGGCATGATCGAGCACTTCGTCCTGCTGCTCGAACGTAAAGCCGGCGTGGAAATTTTTATCTTCGCTGTATTTCGATCGCGGCGCGCCCGCCCAATCCGTCTTGAATAGCGGACTGGCAATGTCAGTCACGCGTAACTGATATTTGTCGAGGATCCGCTGCGCTTCAGCGATTTCCTTTGCGTCAAGATTCACGATGTTCTTGTCCCACATGCCACGCAGCTCAATCCATTGCATCCCGAAGTCGCGCGAAGCGACTTCGCAAGCATGGCCAAAGTCCTGTGAGATTTCGTCGTTGATGACCGCAACCCGAAACGGTGACTTGATGCGCTGCACTTGAGATTCCTCCGCCGATGCTAAAACTCCCGGCAAAGATCCTGCCAAGCCAGCCGCTCCTACAGCACCGATTCCTGCCAGAAACTCACGACGTCCTGTGTTCATAGCTTCCTCCGCATCGCACACATTCGCACAAATCATACGATGAAGCCGGCTCATTTGCCGAGGAGGTAGTTGATCAATTTGAATTTTTATTCTAGTCATCCCGAAGATGCGGCACCCTTCAGCCGGGCGAGGGATCTGGCGCGAACCATCAGGCAAAGCGCCTGTGCACCGCGTGGGATCCTTCGCAAGCTCAGGATGACCCTTCTTAATTTGGGAAATGAATTTCAGATTGACCCATTACCGGATGTTTCAAACGGAAGCGCTGCCAAAAAAATCGTTATAAGAGAAGTGGCAACAAGACACAGGTAGGCTCAGGGGCCGATTAGCGAGGGATTTTAAACGCGAGGCCGTGGATGAAAATGGCGAGGTTCCGCGAATCATAATTCGAGACTCCCCAACCCCTTGTCATCTCCCCGTCTAAGCCTTCGTTTCCAATTCCAGCCGGGCAGCGTAATGGGAGTCCACGTACTCGTCGAGGATATGAATAAACTCGGCGACAATCCGGTCGCCCTTCAACGTAGTAAACAGCCGTCCGTCAACATACACCGGTGCTTTCGGCTCTTCGAACGTTCCCGGCAAAGAAATCCCAAGACTCGCGTGCTTGGATTCCCCCGGACCGTTGACTACACAACCCATCACCGCGACTTTCATCTCTTCCACGCCGGTGTATCGTTCCTTCCACGTCGGCATCTGTTCGCGCAGATAAGTTTGAATCTGCTCCGCCATTTCCTGGAAGAAAGTGCTTGTAGTGCGGCCGCATCCCGGACACGCCGTGACTTGCGGAGTGAAGCTCCGAATTCCCAGCGATTGCAAAATCTGTTGCCCAACTCGAACCTCTTCGGTGCGATCGCCACCCGGTGCAGGGGTCAAAGAAACACGAATGGTATCGCCAATGCCTTCCTGCAAAAGCACGCCCAGGGCAGCACTTGAAGCGACCACGCCTTTCGCGCCCATTCCCGCCTCGGTCAGGCCAAGATGCAGTGGATAATTGCAGCGCGCAGCCATCGAACGGTAGACATCGATCAAGTCCTGCACACCGCTGACTTTCGCACTCAGAATAATCTGATCGGGACGCAGACCATACTTTTCCGCCAACGCCGCGGAATTCAAGGCGCTGACCACCATCGCTTCCATGGTCACATCGCGCGCTTCGAGCGGCTCCGGCAGCCGCGAATTTTCGTCCATCATGCGGGTGAGCAATGCCTGATCGAGCGAACCCCAGTTCACTCCAATCCGCACCGGCTTTTGGTTCTCCACCGCAACTTCAATCATGGTGCGGAAGTTGTTGTCGTCTTTGCGGCCGATGCCGACGTTGCCGGGATTGATGCGATACTTCGCCAGCGCCCGCGCGCATTCGGGATATTTCTTCAGAAGAAGATGTCCGTTGTAATGAAAGTCGCCGATGATGGGAACGTTGACGCCTTGTTTGTCGAGTTGCTCGACAATCGGCGCCAGGGCGGCGGCGGAGTCTTCATTGTTGACCGTAACTCGGACAAGCTCAGAACCGGCGCGCGCCAGAGCGATCACTTGCTTAACGGTAGAGGGGATATCGGCGGTATCGGTGTTCGTCATAGACTGCACCACAATTGGTGCAGTGCTGCCTACGCGAACCCCGTTAATCGAGGCGGTAATGGACTTCCTGCGTTGGATATTCGCCATCGGGAGGCTTTATTTTAACACGCAGGCAAAAGCATAAAACCACAAAGGACACGAAGTGACACCAAGGAAAGCCTTTGAGAGATCTCCTTCGTGTAACTTCGTGTCCTTGGTGGTTAATCCCGGTTTCGCTTTACCAGCCTCCCGCGCCCTGCCTGGAGCCCCTTAACGCGTATCCCGTCGAGGCCGCGGCATGGCCGATGGCTACCATCGGTACCCAGCGTTCAAGTTTATGGTGACCTGTGACGTGGAACATATAGGTAGCGAACACATTAAGCGCTACGCCGCCGCCATATCGGTAAGCTGCTCCCCAACCGTAGCCGTAGGATTCAAAGTGCTTTTCGTATCCGTCCAAGGTTCTGCCCCGGCTTTGCATGCGGTCTCCGTGGGATTGGATTGCCACCAGCGCGACCGTTTGTGCCACAGTGTTTTCGCCAAACAGGAGGAGGTTTTGTTTGTCGAAGAATTTGTGATTTACGACTTCCCGTTTGTAGGGCGCGTCATTGTATTCGGCGGAAAATGCGGCTACCGCACTTAATAGGATCGCGCCCATCAGCACCATTCGGAATATCGATGAAAGTTTCAATTGCATCCTCCATAGCCTGAAAATCGGCAAAACCATCAAAAGAAACAGGTTTGGAGGGGAGGCCCGTCGTCTTGACACTATGGAGAAATGCACTGCACCTGCCAGTTCGCCGGCAGAAACGTGCCTGCTAACGTCCGTTGAATCAGCAGCAAATTGGGAGTGGTATTACCAAGTGGGGATTACTATCTTTGGCGGGCTATGCAAAAAATTGCAGATTAGTCCCGAAAGGGGATGTCGCCGTGGAGTGAACCTGCTCTTAATCTTTCATTCCTCGTGAGTTTCAGCTCACGAGGAATCTCACTGCTCTACGGACATATCAAGGCATCATGCCGGGCAGGGTCTTTCGCAGATCGTTATAGATCACCATCACGGCGAACAGCACAAGGAACACAAATGCCGCCTGATAGACCCGTTCCTTAATGTTCAGGCTGATGTCTCTACCCATTAGAGTTTCAAGGAGCAGAAACAGGATTACGCCGCCATCGAGGATCGGAATTGGGAGCAAATTGAAGATGCCTAGGTTCAGGCTGATGGCCGAGGTCAATCCCAGCAGGGGTGTCCAGCCTTTTTCACGAGCGGCTTCGCCGGCCGCCTGGCCAATGCGAATGGGGCCTTCAATACTGCGCGTGGAGATCTTGCCGCGCACCATTTTTTGCACCAACTCGAGAATCAACAGCGAATCTTTCTTGTTTTCGGCGAGAGACTTCCGCACCGCGTCCCCGAACCCAAGACTCGTGACTTTCATTTCCGCCGACGGCTTAAAGCCAAGGCGATAGCGCTTCTCATTGGGATCTTCGGTTTTTGCCAGCACCGGTTGTACGTTGAAATTCATGACCTTCCCCTGGCGGAGAACGGTGACTTCGACCGGCTTTTCCTTGGTTTCCTGCAAGCCCGCAATCATGGCATCGATCGATGGCAAAGGCTTTCCGTCGATGGCAACGATCTTGTCGTCTTCCTGCATACCGGCTTTTATGGCAGGCATGTCGGATTCAAGGTCGCCCACAATCACGGAATCGTCGGAATACCATCCTGCCGAACCAATGTCAGATTCGGTGACTGGAGTGGGAACAATTTGCTTTTCGAACGTCTGATTGCCGCGCTGGATCGTGACGTCCAGCGGTTGATTCGCACTAAGCCAAACTTTCCCGTAAACCTGCTCCCAGCCTGGGTTCTGGATGCCGTCAATGGCAACAATGCGATCGTTAACTTGAATGCCTGCTTTTGCAGCCGGGGAATCCGGCTTGATTCCGACAATCACTGTCGGTTTGTCGAAGACCGCAGGATATTCGTCGTGCACCATGTACACGCCAATCAGTAAACCAATGGCGAGCAGGATGTTCATGATGGGCCCGGCAATCGCGATCAGAAAACGATGCCAGCGCGGGTGCGAAAGAAACTCCCCAGGATCGCCAGTGCGATCGTCCATGGGATTTTCGCCGCTCATCTTTACATAACCACCCAGCGGCAGCAGGTTGATGCGGTAATCGGTCTCGCCCTTGCGAAAGCCGATCAGCCGTTTGCCAAATCCAATGGCAAACTGCTCCACTCGCACGCCCAGCATTTTGGCGACGGCGTAATGGCCAAACTCATGGATCAAAATCATGAATCCCAGGATCGGGACCACTGCCAGGTAGTTCAGATACCCTAAAATGTGCATAGATAATTATTCAGATGATTTTTTAAGATTACTATTTTATGAGCGGGATTGGCAGCCCACTTTTGGGCTACGTCCGAACCATTCTGACAACTTCCTCAGCCACCCGGCGCGCTTCACTATCTACTTCCAATACCTGCCTTATAGATTCCAAACTACCGATTGCAGTTGCAGTCAGGACTTCATGGATAACCTTCGGAATGTCTTCGAATCCTATGGAGCCTTCCAAAAAGGAAGATACGGCAATTTCATCGGCGGCGTTCAATGCAACAGTTTTTCCACCACTGGCCTCGGCCGCTTCATACGCAAGCCGCAGACAAGGGAATTTTTCCATGTCTGGCGGGATGAAGTCGAGATGCCGTAAGTCCATGACTGACAAGCGCATATCGGACGGGATGCGATCCGGATAAGTAAGGGCGTACAAGATTGGCAATCGCATATCCGTCACTGAGAATTGAGCAAGTATGCTGCCATCCACAAACTCGACCATGGAGTGAACCGTCGATTGCGGATGCACCATTACTTTGACCTGGCTCGGTGGTAAGTTGAACAAACGACAAGCCTCTATGACCTCAAAGCCCTTGTTCATCAAAGTCGCCGAATCGATCGTGATGCGGTTGCCCATCTTCCAGGTCGGATGATTGAGAGCTTCCTCAACAGTAATACGTGCAAATTCGGTTTTTGGTTTGTTCAAAAACGGCCCGCCGGAGGCCGTCAGCCAGATGGATCGCACCTCCTGCATGGTGCCGCCCCGCAGGCACTGATGCACGGCATTGTGTTCGCTATCGATGGGCAGCAACGGCTTGCCCTGGCGGCGGGCTTCGGCGGTGATGAGCTCTCCGGCAGCCACCAGGCACTCTTTATTGGCCAAGCCGACCGTCTTGCCTGCCCGCACGGCTTCGTAGGTTGCTTCGAGTCCAGCCACGCCGACGATGGCGCTCACCACAAAATCGACATGGGGATGGGTTGCGACCCTTATCGCTCCCACCGATCCCGATGTGACTTCTATGCCTGCGATCCCGGCGGACTTAAGACGAGAAGCTAGCGTCTCAGCGTCTTTTTCATCGGCAACGGAAATCAATCGTGGCTTCCATCTCTTTGCTTGCTCGAATGCAGCATCGAGATTCTTTCCTGCCGCCAGGGATGTGACTTCAAAGCGGTCGGGATACGACTCAACGACGCTGAGCGTGCTGCGTCCAATTGAGCCGGTCGAGCCGAGGATGGCGATGTGTTTCATAGAAAAATTATGACGTGACTCGGGTGAGCTCGAGCCAGGGAGTGATGCGAAATCGGCAAACGAGATTACATTCTTTCGCTCTGCGGCTAGATGCAACACTAATTCGCCAGCCTAATGCATCACCCGCCAGGCCGCATAGTACCAAAGCACCGGAGCCGCAAACAGCAGCGCATCCACCCGGTCCAGCATTCCACCGTGGCCTGGCAATATTGCTCCGGAATCTTTCACTCCCGCTCCGCGCTTAATTAACGACTCGACCAGATCCCCCAACTGCGCTGCAACATTCAACACTGCGGAAAGCCAGAATATCGGCCAGAGGGGAAGTGGTTGGTTTCCAAAATATCCGTC
>DATBAX010000360.1:0-29362 GCA_036271275.1 Terriglobales bacterium | reverse complement strand
GGTGAAGCCGTCATGGAGCTATTGCAGAATCTGCATCGTGAAGGCGCAACCATCTGCATGGTGACGCACGATCCCCGCTTCGCGAAACATGCCGATCGTGAAGTGCATTTGTTCGACGGCAAGGTGGTGGCGGAAGAAGAGTTGAAGAAGTTAATGGCGGAAGTGCATGCATGAGGGGAATCTTCCAGGACGTTCGCTATGCATTGCGTCAGCTCGGTAAGAATCCGGGCTTCAGCGCAGTGGCATTGATCACGCTTGCTCTCGGAATCGGCGCCAACACGGCAGTCTTCAGCGTGATCGACGCTGTTATGCTGCGCCCCCTTCCGTATCAGCAACCTGAGCGGTTGATTGACGCGGAATCTACCAGAGCTGAGAATCCCGAGTCTGATTCGCTTTCCTATCCAGACTTTTTCGATTGGCGGTCGCAGAACCATACGTTATCGAGCCTGGTTTCCTATCATGACGTCTCGTTCAGTTTGACCGGGCTGGAACGGCCGATGCGGGTCGACGGGCAAGCCGTTTCCTGGGAACTGCTTCCCACCCTCGGAGTTAATCCGGAACTCGGCCGCGGCTTTGCTCAGGAAGACGAGAAGCCCGGTGCGAAAGTAGTCCTCATCAGCCACGGATTGTGGGTATCCGAGTTTGGTTCCGACAAATCGATTCTCGGCCGCTCCATCAAGCTGAGCGGCGACCTCTTTACAATTATCGGGGTCATGCCGGCTTCCTTCCGCTTCCCCGTCAGTGCACCCCAGGACCAAATTTGGACCACTCTGGCGGTCGATACTACTCCTGCCAGTGATCCACCTACTGCGAGTCGAGGGATGCATTTTCTGAGCGCGATCGGGAGAATGAAGCCCGGCGTAACGGTGGCGCAGGTCAGCAAAGACCTGCAGACCGTTGCGGCGAATCTTGCTCGCGAATATCCAGACACCAATACCCGGCGTAACTCGGCATACGTGAGAACAGAACTGACTGCACTCGTCGGAGATACACGGGCAGTTTTGCTGATCGTTCTCGGCGCGGTGACGCTTGTGTTGTTGATTGCTTGTGGCAATATCGCCAACCTGCTTTTGGCGCGGATGCGTGAACGGCAGCGTGAAATTGCAGTCAGGTCGGCACTAGGAGCAGGCCGACGTCAGATCGTTCGCCAACTCCTGGTCGAGAGTCTCGTCCTGAGCACCTTGGGAGGTTTGATTGGGTGCGGGCTGGCTTTCTTTTGTACACCAGCAGTCCTGAGATTGATTGGCGACGTGCCTCGTGCGGCGGATGCAGGAGTGGATCTAACAGTACTGTCATTCGCGGTCGTTCTTTCATTTGTAGCCGGATTGTTCTTCGGAATTGTCCCCGCCATCGCGGCCTCGAAGACCGACCTTACCGCCACGCTGAAAGCCGGCGGACGAAGTGAGACCAACCGCAAGGACTGGGTGCGCTCATCCCTAATTGTGGGACAAGTCGCAATGGGTCTGGTGCTGACGGCCGGAGCCGGTCTGCTGATTACCAGCTTTGCCAATTTGTTGCGCACCGACCATGGTTTCAATCCAGATCATTTACTGACGTTGCATTTCGAAACTCCCGATACACCGGAACGTTCTCAGTTCTATAAAGATTATTTCGATAAGGTTCGTGCTCTTCCTGGGGTGCAATCTGCATCAGCCGCCATCTTTTTGCCGATGACAGACGATGGGGCAATCATTTCTTTTGAAGACCCCGAACACCCCGCGCCAAAAGGACAACGTCCGGCCAACGATTTCAATGTCGTGTTGCCGGAATACTTTCGTACCATGCAGGTCCCGTTTCTTGAAGGCCGGGACTTTTCCGATCACGATGACATGAAAGCTCCGCATGTCCTGATTGTGAACCAGGCATTTGCGCGGAAATATTTTCCCGGCGAAGAAGTGCTTGGAAAGAAGATCAGGCCCGGAGCTGGCGGCGGCGCGGGAGACCCACCGATGCGGGAGATTGTGGGCGTGGTCGGGAACATGCACGTCGGGGCAACGGGGCGCGAGATGGAACCTGCAATGTATGCGCCTTCCGCCCAATTGCCTCAGTGGTGTTGCCTGGCGTCCGTGATCCGCACGGCAGTCGATCCGCTTAGCCTTGAGCCGAGTATTCGCCAGGTCGTGGCCTCCATGGACAAGGACATTCCCGTGACGGGAGTCCGCACCATGAAAGATTTGATGTCAACACAGCTTTCGTCGCCGCGATTCGCCATGGTACTGCTGAGCACCTTCGCTGGACTCGCTCTCGTTCTTACGGTTGTCGGCTTATATGGCGTGATGATGTATTCGGTGTCGCGTCGTACTCGCGAAATCGGTGTGCGAATGGCTCTGGGCGCACAACGCAGCGGAGTGCTCTGGATGGTGTTGCGCGATGCTGCGGTTTTGCTCGGCGTAGGCATCGGCATCGGCACCGTGGCGGCGCTGGCTTCGACTTCAACACTTCAAGGATTGTTGTACGGAGTCGGATCGCGAAATCCGGTGGTCTTGACATTGGTGAGCGTTGCGATCGGCGTCGTTGGGCTTGCCGCTGCCTACATCCCGGCCCATCGAGCGACCAAGGTCGATCCCATGGTGGCACTTCGTTACGAGTAGGAAATGAATCATGAACAGCTTGTTCCAGGATCTCCGCTATGCGGTGCGGCAGTTACGTAAGAGCCCCACCTTCACTCTGATTGCCATTGCGACGTTGGCCCTTGGGATCGGCGCCAATACGGCGATGTTCAGCGTGATCAATTCTGTGCTCTTGCATGCTTTACCTTTCCCTGATTCCAGCCGCGTGATGGTGGTATGGAAGACGATGGCAAACGGAGGACCGAATGCTTTTTCTACGCCTGCTTTTCTGGAAGCCCGACAGCAGGGAGATCTTCTGGCGCATCTTGGCGCGTTTTCGTCTGCCGGTAAAAATTTCGGAGGAAAAGAGCTGCCGGAGCGGATTGTCGGAGGCAAGGTCAACTACGATTTGTTGCCCATGCTGGGAGTGCAACCCACGATTGGGCGGACGTTTTCTGCTGAAGAAGACCGTACGGGAGCTGGTGCGGTCGTGCTGCTAAGTCATGCGCTCTGGTCCACGCGTTTTGCTTCACGCAGAAACATATTGGGCGAAACCGTGAGCCTGGATGGCGCGCCATATACGGTGATCGGCGTGATGCCGGCAGGCTTTCACGTCATGTCGGAAAAAGAGCTTTTCTGGATTCCGCTGCAACTCGAATCCGTGAACGCGCAAGCTGCCGCGCGCAATGTTCATTGGCTGTTTGCGTTCACGCGGCTCCCTCAGGCAATGACTCCGCAGCAAGCGCAATCGGTATTGGACGCCGTCGCAACACGACTGAAAGCTCAGGACCCCAACGGCGATGGCGGTCTGGGAACGACCGTGCAACCATTCAGTGAATTTCAGAATGGAGCTGTGAAGCCAGCGTTGCTGTTGCTGATGGGCGCGGTGGGTTTCGTCCTGCTAATCGCATGTTCGAATGTGGCGAATTTGTTGCTGGCGCGGGGAACGATGCGCCGGCGCGAGATTTCTATCCGCACAACATTGGGTGCGGCCCGCTTCAGGATTATCCGGCAATTGCTGACCGAGAGCATGCTCCTCGCGATAACAGGCGGCGCCGTTGGCTTGGGCCTCGCATGGGCGGCGGTCAAAGCGCTGCGGCGAACGCTTCCGGCAAGCATTGCATCGGCAAACGCCATCACCATGGATGCCACCGTCCTGATCTATACCGCAGTGTTGTGCGGGGTAGTCGGGATCCTTTTCGGAATCGCCCCGGCCTGGTCAAGTTCGCGAGTCAATGTCAGTGAAACGTTGAAAGATGGATCGCGAGGCAGCAGTGGAGGCTTCGGCAAACATCGCGCAATATTGGTGGTGACCGAAACTGCACTGGCATCGATTCTTTTCATCGGGGCCAGTTTGTCGCTGAGAAGCTTGTGGCGGGCCGAAGCTGTCGATCCGGGATTCAATCCGTCTGGCGTGCTGACCTTCCGACTGGCGGCGCCAGCGCAGTTTTCAGGCGACCGCATCCCGCTTTTCTATCAACAGGTATTGGACCGTCTGCGAGTGTTGCCGGGCGTGCAGTCAGTGGTGTTGGCAAGAAATCTTCCCATGAGCGGGGTAGATCCTTCGATGGCGATCGCAATCGAAGGGACGCCGCCTCCTGCATCGCAGACCGCTTTGGTCACGCGCCTTCGTGCGATTGGACCGGATTATTTCAGCGGACTCCAAACGTCCTTATTGAGCGGCCGCGAGTTCAACGAGCATGACACCGCGGCGGCGCCGCACGTCGCTGTGGTCAGCGACAGTCTGGCAAAACTGTATTGGCCCGGAGAGAATGCGCTGGGAAAACGGCTCAAGCCGGCGATGCCTGGTGGCGAGTGGTGCATGGTGGTTGGAGTAGCGGCCGATGTGCATCACTGGGCGGCCGACATCGACATCGAGCCGACGGTTTACTACCCCTATACGCAGGTGCCGGCGGCGTTTTTGCCCCTGCTGGAAGGGAACATGGGCTTCGCCCTGCGGAGCCAAAATTCTGCCGGCCTGTTGAGTTCAATTCAAGCCGCGGTAGCGGATGTCGACAAGACCGTGCCGGTATATGACGTCCGAGGTATGGAAGATCTGGTGGCCGACTCCGGTTCATTACGCCGCTTCGACATGTGGTTGATCGGAGCGTTCGCCGGGTTAGCGCTGGCTCTTGCAGCCGTGGGGATCTATGGAGTTATGGCGTACTCGGTTTCGCAGCGCACACGGGAGATCGGCATCCGCATCGCGCTGGGAGCAGAAAAACGCAGCGTACTTCTGTTGATCATGACACAAGGAGCGAAGCTGGCTTTGGCTGGAGTCGTCGTCGGACTTCTCGGAGCTTTCGCGCTTTCGCGCCTGATGGACAGCCTGGTGTTCGGAGTGAGTTCGCGAGACCTGGCGACTTTTTCGATTGTTCCCTGGGTCGTCCTGGTGGCGGTCCTTGCGGGTTGCTTCGTTCCTGCGCGCCGGGCAAGCAAAGTCGATCCCATGGTGGCTCTGCGATACGAATAGGAGAAATGAAGATGAGCGGAACACCACAAGACCTTCACTATGCGATACGCCAACTGCGCAAGAACCCCGGTTTTGCCTGCACGGCGATTCTCGTTCTGGCATTAGGCATTGCCCCTTGTCTCGCCATTTTCGGTTTTGTGGATGCCGCGCTGCTCAAACCGATTCCTTATCCCAACCCGACTCGCCTGGTCCATGTCACAGAGAGCGTGCCGCTCATTCCTCGCGCCAATCTTTCCTACCCTGATTACCAGGATTGGAAAAAACTCAATCGGGTTTTTGATGGGTTCGATGTGTTCGGCGGAAACGGTTATCTTATGCAGACTCCGACGGGTACGGAGCCCGTTCCAGGCGAACGGGTAAGTGCCGGCTTCTTTCGGACATTGGGCATCGTTCCCATGCTTGGTCGCGATTTTTACGACGGTGAAGATCTTGCGGCTGCGCCTCCGACCGCCCTGTTGACTTTCAATACATGGCAAAAGCGATTTGGCGGAAGAAAGAGTGTGGTTGGCGAGACCGTCGGGCTCAGTGGCGTTGCTCATACCATCATCGGTGTGCTGCCGGAAAGTTTTCAATTCGCTCCGAGCGGCGACGCTGAAGTTTGGACAGCCCTTCATGCGGACAGTCCCTGTGATCTTAGACGGAGTTGCCACGGTCTGTATGGAATTGCGCGGCTCAAAACAGGAATCACCGTAGAGATGGCGCTCGCCAATACCCAGGCAATCGCCAAGCAGCTGGAGACACAATATCCAGATTCCAACCGCGGCCAGGGTGCGAGTGTAGTTCCACTGTCTGAAGTGATCATCGGAGATGTTCGTGCCATATTCCTGACCCTGCTAGGCGGGGCCGGGTTGCTGCTGCTGATTGCTTGTATCAACGTATCGAGCTTGTTGCTGGTCCGCACCGAAAGCCGCAAGCGGGAAATCGCGGTGCGGGGCGCGCTCGGCGCATCGTGGGCTCGATTGGTTGGACAGTTTGTGATCGAGGGGACGCTGCTGGTAGCAACTGCCAGTGTGCTTGGGCTGGCAATCGCTTCTTTGTTTATGCAGCTCTTGCTGCGCGCTCTGTCAAAAGAGTTTCTCGACCACATGCCGTACCTGAGAGGGCTTGGGCTGAATCTGCACACGCTGGGATTTGCATTCGCTATTGCTGTCATGGCGGTGGTTTTGTTCTCACTCACCCCGATTCTGCGCTCTCCGCTGTCAAAGATGCAGGAAGGCTTGGCCGAAGGTGGCCGTGGTTCGGCAGGAACTTTGTGGCGGCGATTCGGTGCGAACCTGGTGGCTGTTGAATTGGCGATTGCATTTGTCTTGTTAGTGGGCGGCGGTTTGCTGGGCAAGAGCTTGTATCGCTTGCTTCATGTGGAACTAGGATTTCAGTCTGATCATCTGGCCACGCTGACGGTCGCGTTGTCGAAGACCGGATACAGCAATGACGAACAGATTATTGCCGCGACGCGGCAGATCGTGGCCCGAGCCGAGAGTTTGCCGGGCGTGGAGTCCGCGGGCACTTCAAGCGTGCTGCCGGTGAGCTTCAATGGGAACACTACCTGGATCAGGTTTGTGGGCAAGCCTTACAACGGTGAACACAATGAGGTGAACGAGCGGGATGTGAGTTCCGCTTTCTTCACGACGATACGAGCAAAGTTGGCCAGTGGCAGGTATTTTACCGACGCCGAAGATGCCTCGAAGCCACACGTGGTCATGATTAACCAGACGCTGGCAAAGCGATATTTTCCCGGCGAAGATCCCATCGGAAAGAAGATTGGCGACACCGAGTTGTCGCCCACATCGATCGTTGAAGTTGTCGGCGTTGTGGAAGATGTGAAAGATGGCTCGCTCGATTCCGAAATCTGGCCGGCGATCTACTATCCATGCAACCAAAGCACGGACACTTATTTTTCCCTCGTCGTTCGCACCGCGCAAGCGGCGGAAACTCTGTTGCCGACATTGGATGCGGCGGTTCGTCAAATCGGTCCCGGCATTGGCACGATGGACGAATTAACAATGTCCCAAAGAATCGACAATTCCCAAACCGCCTACATGCACCGCTCGTCGGCATGGCTGGTGGGAGGCTTCGCAGCGCTCGCGCTTGTCCTGGGCGTAGTTGGACTTTACAGCGTCATCGCTTATTCGGTCAGCCAGCGAACTCGCGAAATCGGAGTGCGCATGGCGCTCGGTGCGCAACGTGCGTCCGTCTATCAATTGATCATGAAAGAGGCGGCGTGGTTGACCGGCGTTGGAATCGCCGTAGGCATCGTTTGTTCGATCGCCGTGGCGATGCTGATTCGAGGATTGCTTTTCGGGGTTCGATCGTGGGATGTCGCCACGCTTGCCACGGTTTCCGCGGTACTCGGCGTTTCGGCGCTTCTCGCCAGTTACATTCCCGCACGCCGGGCGGCCCGCGTCGATCCCATGGTCGCGCTACGGTACGAGTAGGAGAAATATAGATGACGGGAATAATTCAGGACATTCGCTACGCATTCCGGCAACTGAGCAAGAATCCGGGCTTTGCCGCCACGTCCGTGCTCACCCTGGCCCTGGGGATCGGTGCGAATGTTGCTGTATTCAGCGTGATGAACGCCATCCTGCTCAACCCAAGTGGAATTCCGCATCCTGAGCGAGTGGTGGCACTGCGCACTCACTACGCTGCCGGCGATCTCGGCAACATCAGTTTATCTGCGCCCGATTTTGGGGACGCGGTTGTCGCTAAAAATATCTTCACGTCCGCCGCGGTATTAATGGCCGGAGATTTTAACTATAGCGGCGACGGCACGAATCCGGAAAAGCTTAGTGGAGCGATGGTCTCCTGGCAATGGTTTGATGTGTTCTGGGCGCGGCCTTATCTGGGACGAGTATTTCGTCCAGAGGAAGATCAGCCGAATGCGAATCGTGAAGTCGTCCTTTCTTATTTGACATGGCAGCGGCACTTCGGCGCGGACCCCTCCATACTCGGGCGCAGTCTTCTTTTAAATCAGGAGTCGTATCAGGTGGTCGGTGTCATGGGACCGGGGTTCAACTGGCCCAATGCAGCCGAACTATGGGTGCCGATCGGCTTGCCTCCGGGACGCTATTTCGATCCCAACTATCGCTACAACGAAAACTTGTTCAGTGTCGCGCGCTTGCGACCGGAGGTCAGTTTTGAACAAGCGAATTCGTTCCTGCATCTACGCTCGGCACAAGATGTAGCCGCCGAGGGAGTAAATAGTTACGGCAAAGCGGCAGGCTGGAATTTGTTTTGCATGCCGATGGTCGATTTCGTTGCCGGCGACCTGCGCAAGCCACTGTTTGTTCTGTTGACGGCGGTGGGCACTATCCTTCTTATTGCATGCGCAAATATTGCCGGGCTACAACTGGCACGTGCTTCGGGGCGACAGCGCGAAGTTTCCATTCAGATTGCGCTAGGCGCAGGCCGCTCGCGACTCTTGCGACAGGCCTTTGCCGAAAGTTTATTGTTGGCCACAATTGGCGTCGCTCTTGGACTGGGCATTGCGAAAGCTGCGATTCCGCTACTTCTGTTTCTGGCGCCGGACAGCCTGGTGCTGAATGTCGTCGTGCACAACAATCTTCAAGTTTTGCTTTTCGCGCTCCTCGCGGGAGTGATCTGCGTCCTGTTGTGTGGCGTGGCGCCGGCATGGCAAATGACGCATGCCCGCTGGTTCCAGGCTCTTCAAGAGGGCGGACGCTCGGAAACTTCCAGCCGGGCCCGGCAGCGACTGCGTTCTTTGCTGGTGATCGGCGAGATTGGCCTGGCCATGCTGCTTTTAGTTGGCGCGGGATTGCTGTTGCGGAGCATGCAACAGTTGGAGCAGGTGCAGACCGGCTTCAATCCGCGAGGATTGATCTCGGCGCAAATGTCACTGCCTCCCACGGTCTATAAAACAGACGAACAAAAAGTTGCGTTCTTTGCCGCAGCCGAAGACCAGCTGAACAACATTCCCGGAGCCACGGTAGCGGCCTTCACAGATACGCTTCCTTTCACTGCCGGGGGAGGCATGTCATCTTTCTCCATCAAGGGACGACCCCAGCCGCCAAACGATCCCGGGCCGCACGGCAATATTCGCTACGTCTCGTCGGGATATTTTTCTGCGTTGCAGATTCCTCTGTTGCGCGGGAGAAACTTTGTCTCCGAAGACCGGCTGAAAACCGAACAGGTCGTGGTCATCGACGAAACTCTCGCCCATCAATATTGGTCTAACGAGGATCCTATCGGCCAGCATATTAGATTCGGCGACGAGAGCCCCTGGATGACGGTTGTGGGCTTGGTGAAGCACGCGAAAAGTTCGTCGCTAGAGTCCGACACCAAAGAAGGCTTCTATTATTTGCCTCTGTCACAGGCTCCCCAGGCATCAGTGGCGTTATTGGTGAGGACCGACAACGACAATCCGGCGAGTTTAAAAAATGCTTTGCAAACTGCGATTGGGGCAGTCAATTCAAACCAGCCCATCTACGACATTAAGACCATGGAAGAGCGCGTTGATCAATCACTGGTAAGCCGGCGCTTCCTGGTGATCCTATTGTCGGTGTTTGCGGGATTGGCATTGTTGCTGGCTGCTTTGGGTTTGTATGGAGTCATCAGTTATTCGGTCAAGATGCGGACTCGAGAGCTGGGGATCCGCATGGCGCTGGGGGCAAAGCGCGCAGATGTCTTGAGGCTAGTGTTGGGAAAAGGATTGCAACTCGCTCTGGCCGGATTGGCGGTGGGCTTCGTCGGCACGTTGGCCATCGGACGGACATTATCGAGCCTGCTTTATCACGTGAGTTTGTTCAATCCGCTGACGTTGCTGCTGACATCCGTGTTGCTGGCTTCAACTGTGCTCCTGGCCAGTTATTTTCCTGCCCGCCGCGCCGCACAGCTCGATCCAATGAAAACTTTGCGGGAAGAATGAGGGAGTATGCAATTGATCATCCAGGATATTCGCTACGCATTCAGGCAATTGGGCAAGAGTCCGGGTTTTGCCGTAGTTGCAATTTTGTCGTTGGCACTCGGGATTGGTGCGAACACCGCCATCTTTACCTTGATCAATGGCCTGATGCTCAAGTCGCTGCCGGTACGTGACCCGCAGCGGCTGGTTTCGTTTGGCAAGGCGACTGACGGAGGAGTAATCGACGGCATCACTCCTGGGCCGTTGGATATTTTCACTTACGATTTTTATCAGCAACTCCAGCGGGACCACGGTCCGTTGCAGGACATTTGCGCCTTCGGCAGTTTTCCCGTCACGGTTAGCGTGCGCGACGGCGCAAGTGGCGGAGCCGCCAAACAGGCTACGAGCCATCTGGTTTCGGGAAACTTCTTCAGCGTGTTGGGCGCCGAGCCCATGCTGGGCAGGCCCATTGTTGCCACCGATGCCGATGCGCCTGGACGCGATCCTGTCGCGGTAATCAGTTATCGATATTGGCAGCAGGAGTTGGCAGCGGACGCTGCGGTACTCGGCAAGTCGATCACCATCAATGGAACTTCGTTCAACGTGATCGGAGTGATGCCGGCAAACTTTTATGGCGTTGAACTGAACGAAGAATCTCCCGACATGTGGCTGCCGATCACCATGCAGCAGGAGGCGATGCTGCAACCGTCCTTGCTGAATCCGCATGGACTCTTCTGGCTTCATCTCATGGGTCGTAGCAAAGACGGAGTGAGCGTGAAGGAAGCCCAGGCTTGGGTAACCGGGCAAGTGCAGCAATTTATGGTCGCTCGAGAAGGCGCGGGCGTTTCCGAGTCGCGCCGGAAAGAAATCCAAGGTGTGTATGTCGAGTTGCTGCCTGGGGGGCACGGCCTATCACATCTTCGCGACCAATATTCGCAGCCCTTGTTCATCCTGATGAGCGTCGTGGTGCTGGTGCTGCTGATTGCATGTGTCAACCTGGCGAATTTTCTGCTGAGTAAGGCAGCATCGCGCGAGCGTGAATTTTCGACGCGCATTGCGTTGGGTGCAAGCCGTTTCCTGGTTGTGCGCCAACTATTAATTGAGGCGTTATTGCTTTCGTCGCTCGGCGGATTGCTGGGCTTGGTGTTGGCCTTTTGGGGGACGCGCGTTCTCATTCACTTTGTGGTCGCTGGAGCCAAACATACCGCGCTGGACGCGAAACCTGATCTCCACGTTCTGTTGTTCGCGGCGGGAGTTTCATTGCTGACAGGAGTTTTGTTTGGGATTGCACCGGCGTTTCGAGTTTTGGGAATTAATATCGCGCCGTCTCTGAACGCTACGTCGCGAACAACGTCCGGTTCTGGCGGACACGCTGGCCATTTTCTGCCAAGAATTCTGGTTACGGGGCAGGTCATATTATCGCTGGTCCTGCTGGTGGGCGCGGGGTTGTTTCTGCGTACACTGCAGAATTTAGAGAAGCAAGACTTCGGATTCGATCGCCAGAACGTTCTGCTGGCCAATCTCAACGCGAAATTCGCGGGATATAAGTCAGAGCAACTCAACAGCCTCCACGAGCGGATTCTCACCCGGCTCGATGGCCTTCCCGGCGTCCGATCGGCGGCGCTTTCGGGAGCTCCACCAATAAGCCAAGGCAATTGGATCTCGCCCATTTCTATTCAGGGAAATACACCTGCGCCCAACCAGGATTTGTCCACGTTAATCAATCGTGTGTCGCCGCGGTATTTCGAAACCGTCGGCATTCCGGTGCGGCAGGGAAGGCCGATCAGTGAGCAGGACACTCCCACTTCCACAAAATCTGTAGTAGTGAACCAGGCTATGGCGGATTATTTCTTCCCTCATGGCGACGCGCTCGGTCACCAGTTCACCATCGGCGATCCGAGCGTTCCGGGTCCCTGGCAAATTGTGGGCGTGGTGCAGGAAACCAAGTACAACAGCGCGCGGGAAAGGCCCCAGCGCATGATTTACCTTCCGCTGGCCCAACTCACGAAGGACGACGCCTTCGCCTACTGGCTGCAAGTGCGAGCCACAGGAGACCCAGCAAGTATTGCCGGCGAAGTTCGCGCGGCAATAGCCGAGATCGATCCCAATCTGCCTCTGCTCGATGTGAAAACGATCGGCGAGCAAGTCGATCTTTTCATGGACAACGAGCGATTGATCTCCGAACTAGCGAGCTTCTTTTCGCTGCTGGCTCTGGCGTTGGCCTGCATCGGCCTTTACGGAGTGATGACCTACAGCGTCGTGCGACGTACGAACGAAATTGGTATTCGTCTTGCCCTCGGTGCACAGAGTGGCGGGGTGCTGTGGATGGTGCTCAAAGAATCTCTATGGCTGCTGGGAATCGGCATTGCTGTAGGAATTCCGATCACGCTCGCCCTCACACGAGTCATTCAATCTCAACTCTTTGGATTGAACTCCTCTGACCCGATCACGATTGTTGCAGCCGTCCTAGCGATAGGCCTGGTGACCATTTTGGCGGCGTATTTTCCGGCGCGTCGGGCGGCGCGGGTCGATCCCATGGTGGCGCTGCGCTACGAATAACGGAGAGAACGGCATGAATGGACTTCGGCAGGACCTCAACTATGCAGTGCGCCAGCTTCGTTCGAATCCCGGATTCGCACTGGTCGCAATTCTGTCTCTTGCGCTGGGCATTGGGGCCAACACCGCAATCTTCCAACTGCTGGATGCCGTGCGCATGCGTAGTCTCCCGATTCATGATCCAAAAGAACTTGCGGAAGTGCAGATCGTCGGCGGCAACCAAGGGTTTGGCGTCACCAACGGCCGTTACGCAAAATTGACGCATCCGGTCTGGAACGAACTTCGAAAACACCACGAGCCTTTCTCCGGAGTGTTCGCCTGGGATCTCCAGGACCAGCGCGTGGGTCAGGCAAGCGATTCGCATCCCGTGCAGGGGCTCGAGGTGAGCGGCGAATTTTTCTCCGTGCTCGGAATCCAGCCATGGAAGGGAAGGTTGCTCGTTCCCGGCGATGAAGGCGATTGCACGATTTCGCGGGTGGTGGTGAGTTATCCATATTGGCGGAGCGAAATGGGCGGCCGGGAATTGAATACGAACGCGACGCTCATCGTCAATGGACATCCTGCGGAAGTAATCGGCGTGACGCCCCCCGGATTTTTCGGGATGGTCGTGGGCGATAACTTCGACATCGCTTTTCCGTTATGTCATCCCAAAGAATTGCAAGCTGAGGTATTCGATCTTTCGGTGATGGGACGGATGCGTCCGGGATGGACGCTGGAACGTGCTTCCGCACAATTGAATGCGATTAGCGCGGGGCTTTTCGAGGCCACCGCGCCGGCAGGTTATAGCACGCAAGCGGTCCAGCAGTTTAAGGATTACAAGTTAGGAGCCTTTCCGGCAGGTGCGGGTGTCAGCTGGCTGCGGGACGAATACGATTCATCTCTCTGGCTGTTGCTGTCCATAACAGGATTGGTGTTGCTGATCGCGTGCGCGAACCTGGCGAATCTGTTGCTGGCGCGGGCGAGTAGCCGCGAACGTGAAATTGCGGTGCGGATGGCGTTGGGCGCATCACGGACTCGACTGTTCTGGCAGTCGCTCACGGAGAGCGGGTTGCTGGCGGTCGTGGGCACGACGCTAGGAATCGGGTTGTCACAATTGTTGAGCCGCGTCCTGGTTTGGTCGCTATCGACTGGGGGGAATTCCATTACTTTGTCGACGGATACCGATTGGCGCGTCCTTATTTTCGCGGCTTCGGTCGCGGCTTCAACTTGCATTGTTTTCGGAGTCGCTCCCGCATTGCGCGCCGTTCGCGCGGAACCAGTCACCGCGATGAAAAGCGGTGGCCGTGGATTGGCTGGCAGCCGCGATCGATTTTCCATCCAAAAGGTGATGGTGGTCGTTCAAATTTCAGTGTCTTTGGTTTTGCTAGTCGGAGCGCTTTTATTTGTACACAGTTTTCGCAACCTGATGACACTGGATCCAGGGATGCGAGAAAACGCAACCATTCTAGCATTCGTGGGGTTTGGTGATTCCAAGGTGCCGCCGCAGCGATACGAGGAATTCAAACGCGATCTGCTGGAGGAAGTCCGCTCGGTGCCGGGAGTGATCGATGCCGCCACCACAACCACCGTGCCTCTATTGGGTGGAAGTTGGACCCACAACATCAGCATCGGCTCCTCGGAAGGTCCTTCGAAATTCGTCTGGGTGAGTCCTGACTATTTCAAGACGATGGGCATTCCGATCCGGAGCGGTCGAGGTTTGAACGCCAACGATACTGGAACGTCTCCACGAGTGGCATTGGTGAATCAGGCTTTCGTGAAGCAATTTCTGGGCGGCGCGAATCCCATCGGACAAACCCTTCGCACCGGTCCCGAGCCTCAATATCCTTCCACCGTTTATGAAATTGTCGGAGTGGTTCCCGACACGAAATACTCCTGCCTCGCCTGCGGCATCCCGCCCCAAACTTTTGCGGCAGCGTCGCAATCACCGAACCAACATCCGTGGACCTGGATGATGATCCATGGGGATCCTTCGCTGGCTGTCGCAATCAAACGGCGAATCGCCGAAAAACACCCGGAGATTGTCATCCAACCGAGCGATTTTCAGCAGGATATTCGCGACGGAATGGTGCGGGAACGATTGCTGGCGATGCTGTCAGGATTCTTTGGCTTTCTGGCGGCGCTATTGGCGATGGTCGGGCTCTATGGAGTGATGTCGTATTCGGTAGCTCGCCGCAGAAGCGAGATCGGAATTCGGGTAGCGTTAGGCGCTGCCCGCAAACAAGTGGTCGGGATGGTCATGCGCGAAGCTGCATATCTAATGTTCATCGGCGTCGTGATCGGTAGCATTCTCTCGCTGCTCGCGGGGCGCAGCGCAGGTTCACTGTTATTCGGATTGAATTCCTACGATCCGCTGACATTGTTAGTTTCTGTTGTACTGCTCGGGTTAATCGCAACCGCGGCCAGTCTCTTGCCAGCACGACGTGCGAGCAAGGTCGATCCCATGGTTGCGTTGCGCTACGAGTAGATCGGAATTTCGTGAACTGAGGAAAAGATGATTCAACTGAAGAACGTAGAACGAAGCTACAAGACTGCCGCGGCTCAGACCTGGGTATTGCGCCGGGTAAATCTGGAAATTCGCGAAGGTGAATTTATTACCGCGATGGGACCATCGGGGGCGGGGAAGTCATCTTTATTAAACGCCCTGGCTCTTTTGGATGACCAGTGGGCGGGCGAGTACTGGTTCCGTGATGAAGCGGTACACACCATGAAGCGCAAGCAGCGTGCCGAACTCGCTAAGAAAAATATCGGCATGGTTTTTCAGAGCTATCACCTGCTTGACGATCTGACTGTGCAAGAGAACATCGATCTCCCTCTTTCTTATAAGGACATTCCACGGGACCAGCGGCAAAGTCTTGTGGCCGATGTTCTGGACCGCTTTCAGATCGTCGCCAAGAAAGATTTATATCCCAACCAACTCTCCGGTGGGCAACAACAACTGGTCGGAATTGCGCGCGCCGTTATTCATAAACCCGCGCTCTTATTGGCCGACGAACCTACCGGCAATCTTCATTCAGCGCAAGCCAAGGAAATCATGGAATTGTTTAAAGAACTCAATCAGCAGGGCACGACCATCGTGCAAGTCACCCACTCCGACGCCAATGCGGCGTACGGCACTCGTACTTTGCAACTCCGCGATGGCTGGCTGGTGAGTGATACGGGAAACCCTGGCCTTGAGCGGCACGAACCTGTGGTGACCGCATGAAATCTTTTACCAAGGGAATTCTTCCGGTTGGGGCATTATTATTCGCGATGTTCGGGATGGTCTCAGGCCAGGAAGCATCGGCTCCTTCGGCGCCGGTAAAAACTCCGACGCCGGTGCGCCTGGAAATGCCGAAATCGTACAGTCCGCTTCATCCCTACATGCCGGACTTAGTGCCGGAACCTGTACTTGCAAATTCTTCCCGGATCGATCAATTGGTGCGAGACGGCAAACTTTATCTTTCACTCAAAGATGCGATTGATCTGGCTTTGGAAAACAATCTCGATCTGGCTATCGCCCGATACAACATTCCCATCGCAAACACTGACATCCTGCGAACCCAGGCGGGTGGACTTTTCCGTGGTGTGAATACGGGCGTGGTGCAGGGAACTCCAGGAGGCGGAGTGGGCGGCCTGGGCTCTGGGGCTCCAGGCGCGGGAGCCGGCGGCACAACCAGCGGCGCAGGCGGAGCCGGCGCGGGCGCATCCGGCCTGGTGCAATCTACGTTGGGTACCGGGACCAACGTCTCTTCTTACGATCCTTCGATCAATGTAAACCTGGGAGAAGAACATCAGACGCTGCCACTGTCTAACTTGCAGATCAACGGCGTTCCCACTTTGCAAACTAATACCGGCCAGTTCAACGTGAATTATTCGCAGTCGTTTGCGACCGGCACAAATCTTTCTTTGGGATTCGACAACAATCGCCAGACCACGAATGGCATTTTTACAACGCTCTCGCCAGGATTGAATTCCCAGTACCGGCTTGCGTTTAGTCAGGAACTGCTTGCCGGATTCGGTTTCGGACCCAATCTCCGTTATTTAAAAATCGCCAGTAATAACAAGAAGATTTCTGAAATCGCTTTCAAGGATCAAGTCGTGGCGACGGTAACGCAGATTGAGAATATTTATTGGGACCTCGTCAGCGCTTATGAGCAGGCGCAGGTGAATGAGCAGTCTCTTGCCTTCGCTCAGCAAACTTTTGGAAACGCGAAGAAACAGTTGGAATTGCAAAGCATCCCGGAAATGGATGTGATGCGCGCCGAAGCCGAGGTGTCCAAGCGCGACCAGGAGTTAACCGTCGCCCGAACGAATCTTGAGCTGCAACAATCGTTGATGAAAAATGCGCTCACCAAAAGTCTGGACGACCCAGTGCTCGAGGCCATGCCGGTGGTGCCGACAGATCGCACCCAGCCGGTAAAATCCGAAAGCACGCAACCGGTGCTGGACCTTATTTCTCAAGCCTTGCATGGCCGCGCCGAGTTGGCTGAATCCAACGCGGACCTCTCCAGTCGTCAGATCAGCCGGATCGCCGCGAGGAACGCTTTGTTGCCCACTTTGTCCTTCGAAGCTTTTTACGGAGGCTCGGGGTTGTCTGGCCAGTTGAATCCGCTCTGCGCTGGTTGCACATCCACGACGAGCGGCGGCATTGGTGATGCGCTGCAAAGCACTTTCAATAACTCCGCTCCCGACTATTTTGTTGGCTTGAATTTGAATATCCCGCTGCGGAACCGGGTTGCCAAAGCTGACCAATACCGCTCGGAACTGGAATACCGCCAGGCGCAATTGCGGGAGGAGCAGTTAAAGAAGCAAATTCGAATTGAGGTTCGTAACGCGCAATACGCCCTCGAACAAACTGCTGCGCGGGTAGGGGCTGCGCAAAAGGCGCGGGATCTGGCGGAGCGTACTTTCGAAATCACCAAGAAGGAGCAGACGCTCGGTGCGGGATCGAGCTATCAGACGCTGACCTCGCAGCGGGATTTATCCGTCGCCGAGCTGGACTTGGTGACCGCCCGGACCATCTACGAGAAAGCTAAAGTAGAACTTGACCGCGCAACCGGGACGACTTTGGAACATAATGGGATACTGATCCAGGACGCCATCAACGGTACGGTAAGCGCTCCCGGTCCTTAACTCGTTATGCAAAGTCCGACAAAACCGGCGGAGATCGACATCTCCCAGCCCAGCAAGCGACGCGTAGAACGTCGTCCGCGTGTTTTAGCTGCCGATGATCAGCAGCATATTCTGGAAGCTATCGGGCTATTGCTGCGTCCTCAAGGATATGAAGTTGACGTTGCCAATTCACCCGTACTGGTGCGAGAGGCCCTCGCTACCGGCTCGTATGACGCCGTCCTCATCGATCTAAACTACACTCGCGATACAACCTCGGGACAGGAAGGCCTTGATCTGCTTTCCGAAATCACAAGCCTGGATAGCAGTGTCCCTGTAATCGTCATGACCGCCTGGGGCAATGTGGAATTGGCCGTCGAAGCCATGCGGCGCGGAGCACGAGATTTCGTACAGAAACCTTGGGAAAATGAACGGCTGCTGGCGATCCTCCGCACCCAGGTGGAACTGCATCGCACCTTGCAACGCGCGGAGCGCTTGTCGGCGGAAAATCGATTACTCCGGGCCCAGGGACGCCCCGAGTTCATCGCAACTGCGCCGTCCATGCAAATTGTGTTGGAAGCCATCGCGCGGATTGGCCCTTCCGACGCTAATGTTCTGGTCACCGGTGAACACGGCAGCGGCAAAGAAGTTGTAGCGCAGACGCTGCATGCACTCTCGCCACGAGCGTCCCGTCCGCTGGTCGCGGTAAACACTGGCGCTCTTCCTGACGGCATTTTTGAAAGCGAACTTTTCGGACACGTGAAGGGCGCCTTCACGGACGCCCGGACCGATCGCATCGGACGATTCGAACTCGCGGACGGAGGCACGATTTTTCTCGATGAAATCGGCAACGTGCCCATGCGGCAGCAAGCGAAATTGCTGCGGGTGCTGGAGTCGGGAGAAATTGAACGGCTAGGATCTTCGCGCACCCGGAAAGTGGACGTGCGAGTGATTTCGGCCACCAACACCGATCTCCACGCGGGTTGTGCCTCCGGCCAATTTCGCGAGGACTTGTTGTTTCGCTTGAACACGGTGGAAATCAATGTCCCTCCTTTGCGGGACCGCCGCGAAGACATCCCCGCGCTGGCGGTGCATTTCCTGACCCGCTACGCTTCAAGATACCGTCGGCCGGTCACCGGATTCGATGCTTCAGCCTTGCAGCAACTGATGCAACATTCCTGGCCGGGCAATGTGCGAGAGTTGGAACATACTTTAGAGCGCGCCGTATTGATGTGCCGGACCAACGAAATTCAGGCCTCGGACATGGGATTGAATTTGCAACGCCAGCCCAGCCAGAATCTTGAAGAACTGAGTTTGGAATCAGTGGAAGCCATTCTTATCCGCAAGGCGCTGCAGCGTTTCCAAGGCAACGTAAGTCAGGCCGCGGAGGCACTGGGATTGAGCCGCGGCGCTCTCTATCGCAGGATGGAGAAATATGGGCTCTAGCCTGCTCGGGGGCAGAAAGCCCGGCGCGCGCAAGCCTCCACCCAAACGAGTTCGCCTCCTCTATGAACGCCGTGTAAATGTCTTTTCTTTTCTTGTCGCTCTTCCAGGAATGATCGGAAGCGGCATTCTCATCTGGCGACAATCCTGGGCGCTGGAATCCAAACTTTCTGTTTCAATCCTTATCTTGTTCGCCTGGTGGTTGCTCGCCATGGCCTTGCAGGACCAGGCCGTTCGGCCGTTGCAGACTTTGGCGAATGTGGTTGCCGCTCTCCGCGAGGAAGATTACTCCTTTCGCGCGCGCGGCGCGGCCACGGACGATGCTCTGGGCGAACTGTCCATCGAAGTGAACGCGTTGGCTGACCTGCTGGCCGATCAACGCATCCGGGCAATCGAGGCCACAGCACTGTTGCGCCGCGTAGTGGAAGAAATCGATATCCCCCTTTTTGCTTTTGATCCGGATCGAATTTTAAGACTGGTAAACTCCGCCGGCGAAAGAATGCTTCAACAGTCCTCGATAAGGATTTTGGGACGCTCCGCCGAAGAGATTGGCCTGACCGGCTGTTTTGCGGCAGAGAATGAGGCCATTGTTCCGGTCCAGTCCACCAGCCCGAGCGCCCGTTGGATGGTCCGGCGAAGCACCTTCCGTCAGAAAGGCGTTCCCCATACTCTGATTGTCTTATCCGATGTAAGCCGCGCCCTGCGGGAAGAAGAACGGACTGCATGGCAGCGCTTGATTCGAGTGCTCGGTCATGAACTCAATAATTCGTTGGCGCCTATCAAGTCAATCGCCGGCAGCCTGAGCGCCCGTCTTCCCGATACAAGCATGAGTACGGAACAGCGGCAGGATTTTGAACGAGGCCTGGAAATTATCGAAACCCGCTCCGCGTCACTCAATCGTTTTCTCCAGGCATACCGGCAACTCGCCCAAATGCCTCCGCCGGCTTTGCGGAGAGTCGCGCTGACTCCGATACTGGAACGAGTCGCCGGATTGGAAACACGACTTCAGCTCAAGTTGGTTCGTGGTCCTGATGTTGAATTGACGGTTGACCCGGATCAAATTGAACAAATGCTCATCAATCTTGTGCGTAACGCAGTCGAGGCAGTTTCTGAACCGTCACTTCCGGGGAACTCAGCGAATGGAGGAGGAGGAATTTCTTCGTCCCAGCCCGAGGTCGTAATGCAGTGGGGCCTCGAAGAAAAAGATATGATCCTCACCATCGCCGACAACGGTCCGGGGCTTCTCAATCCGAGTAACGCATTCGTTCCTTTTTACACAACCAAGCCTGGAGGCAGCGGCATTGGTTTAGCGCTTTCTCGCCAAATTGCAGAAGCCCACGGAGGATCGATTGAACTGTTGAATCGGTTCGAACATCAGGGATGCGTGGTCAGAGTCACACTGCCGCGAATCGGCTCATCGAATGGATGAGATAGTGGCTATATCTTATTGTTAATAAAAATGATAGCTGTCAAATCAATGTGAAATCAATCGGCCCAGTTTCGTAATTTTAATCGTCTAGTTGAAACCCTGAGGGTGTGTTAATATCCCGCCGACGTTCTAGTCAGTAGTAAACGAAGGGGCGATTCCATGACAACTGCGCTGCGTCCATTGGGCCTGGGTGAGTTGCTTGACCGAAGCTTTTTTCTCTATCGAAAGCATTTTGCTCTTTTCGTTGGAATTCACGCGCTGCCATATCTGCTGCTGCTGGCTTTTCAACTCACTGGAGTCGCGATCGGCACAACACGAGGGGGCATGTTCTCGGGCCTGTTCTTCATTTGGACATTCGGATCTCTGATCATCCAGTTGGGAGTGACTGCTGCTTCCCAGGGTGCCACCGTGGTCGCCGTCTCGAACGTGCATCTCGACCGGGAAGCAACGATTTCAAGTGCCTTCGCCGGAATCAAGGGACGGATCTTATCGATTTCTTTAATCATGATTGGAGTGGGAATCGGTACCGTGCTGGGATTTATTCTGTTGATTATTCCCGGAATTATTCTGGCTCTGATGTGGGCACTGGTGATACCGGTGGCGGTATTGGAAGACACCGGCCTCGGTGACTCCATTTCGCGTAGTTCGGAATTGACCAAGGGCAGCCGGCTTCGGATATTGGTGATCTATATTCTTTATTTCTTTCTGGTCATAGCGATCAACTGGCTCTGGGAGATTCCCATGTTTGCGGTCATCGGAGTATTTGCCAGGCAGGGGCACAATGCGGCGATGGTTCCTTTGTGGAGCCAAATAGTGATTCCGATTTGCAATTTCCTCAGTCTCTCACTGGTCACCCCGTTGATTACGATCGCTCTTTCGCTTACTTATTACGATCAAAAAGTAAGGAAAGAAGCCTTCGACCTGCAACACATGATGGCGGCACTGGATAGTGCGCCAGGCGATGCAGCTACGGCTCTTCCCGGATAGGCGATGGGCGTGCGTCGTATCTCTTTAAGTTTAATGTTGCTGATTCTGGCGGCGCTTCTGTGCGCCGCTTCGGGCGCGGAAGCCGAGCCTGGACCATCGGGCGCGTTTACCCTCCACCAATATCTGGACGAACTAGATCGTCTCGATTCTTCCGTTCGGGAGCTGGACAATACGAATCCGGAGACCTCCGAGCTGTTGCAAAAAATTCCCACAGTTTGGCGTGTCCAAACCGATCAGCAAACATTTGAAGTTTCCTCCGAATGGTTGCGTAGTGCCCTGATCGATTGGCGGAAAAAACCTGACCACACGGCGCAGGACCTGATCAGCAAGAGATTGGAACACCTGCGTGCGGAAGCAGCATCTTTTGAGCCTGCTCCTTCCAATGCTTCCGAAAAGCGCGCCCAACTGAATCGCATTCTTGCCGCTCAGGAGTTTAACAGTATCCATGGCCCCACCTGGATTGATCGCCTTAAAGACCGAGTGATCCAATTTCTGATCCATTTATTGGGCCGCACTTTGGGGTCATCTGTAATTCCCGTCATCGGGAATGTATTGATCTACGGATTGATCGCAGCGGCAGTTTTGCTGCTGGCCTATTGGATGTACCGTGCCATAAAAGATGGCTCGGAATTAGAAACGATCATGCCGTACCCGCTACCTGTTTCAAGTAAAGAATGGACGCTCTGGATGGCTGAAGCCCGCGCCGCCGCCGAGCATGGCAATTGGCGCGACGCCATTCATTTGGGCTATTGGTGTGGCGTGTCTTTTCTGGAGGCGCAGGGATTGTGGCGTCCTGATTATGCCCGTACACCCAGAGAATATTTGCGGCTCCTACCTTCCTCAAGCGAGCACCACTCGACGCTGGTAGCACTGACGCGTAGTTTCGAGATTGTGTGGTACGGCAATCAAGAAGCTGATGCGGCGGCCTTTTCACAGACGTTGTCGGAGCTGGAGAAACTTGGATGCCGCTAAAGTTGGACCGTGGCGACCGCAAAATTATTTTGATTTCCGGTGGGTTGTTTTTGCTCATCATTACGATCAGTTTCATTTTTGCCAGGGGCGCGGGTCCGGACGATGACGTTCCAAGCACCTACTCAACCGGTTCGGGCGGAGCAAAGGCTGCCTATCTACTGCTCAAGGATTCCGGCTACAACGTGCAGCGCTGGGAAGACTCACTGAGTGATCTGCCCGATCCCGTAGGCAAGACTCTGGTATTGGCCGCTCCGCAGGGCTCGCCTACCTCGGATGAACGCCGCAAGCTGACCGAGTTTGTGGAAAAGGGAGGCAGGATAGTTGCCACAGGTGTATTCGCCGGGTTTTTCCTGCCAGCGAGCGGAGCTGTCCCGGATCCATTCGAAGGGGCAACCTGGAAAAAAATGTCGGCACGGTCACCATCTGCTATCACGCGGTCGACGCCAGAAATTACCATGGCACCCGAAGCGGAATGGAACAGCAGTACTTTTGCGATTCCGCTCTACGGGGACGGCGAGAAGCAGCGAGTCGTGAAATATAAAATCGGCAAGGGCGAGGTCATCTGGTGGGCTTCAGCCACCCCTCTCACCAACGCGGGATTGAAAGAGCTTGGGAATCTGGAGTTCTTCTTCGCCTGCATGGGCGAACCAAAGGACAGACAGATATTGTGGGATGAGTATTTCCACGGATACCGGCGTTCGCTCATAGCCTCGGCCGAAAGAACTCCATTGAAGTGGATGTTTTTGCAACTTGCACTATTTACTCTGGCCGTTCTTATCACGTACTCAAGACGCAGCGGACCAATTTCCATTCCTCCGGTCGAAGCCCGTCTTTCCCCATTAGAATTTGTGCGCACTCTTGGCGCCTTGTATGAACAGGCAGATGCCGCGCCCGTGGCCGTGGATGTCAGCTATCACCGCTTTCGGTACTGGTTGACCCGGCGTCTCGGAATGGCGGGAAACGCGTCGATCGAGGAAATGGAACGGGCCGTTCGCGAACGCTGGGATTTTAAAGACCCGCACTTCGCCGAAACACTGCGAGCGTGCGAATCCGTACTTTATCAATCCGACCTCAAACCCGGCATTGCCTTGAAGTTGGTGCAGTCGCTGGACGACTTTGCGGCCAAACTTAAATTATTTCGTATTACAGGCAAGGAGAAAAATTGATGGAAGCCGTTCCAAAGCTGGCGCAACACATCCGCCAAGAGATGAGCAAAGCCGTGGTAGGTCAGGATGATCTTAAGACACAGTGCCTGATCGCGTTGCTGTGCGGAGGCCACGCGCTGCTGGAAGGAGTGCCCGGCATCGCCAAAACTCTGGCGGTCAAAACGCTTTCTCATTTACTCGGGCTCGAATTTCAACGAGTGCAATGCACTTCCGACTTGATGCCGGCTGACATTATCGGTACCAACGTGCTCAATCTTGCCAGCAGTACATTCCAACTGCATCCCGGCCCAGTCTTCACCCACCTGTTGCTGGTAGATGAAGTAAACCGCATGCCTCCACGCACGCAGGCAGCGCTTCTGGAATGTATGGAAGAACGCCAGGTCACGATCGATGGCACGCGCCACGATCTTTCTCCATTTTTCACTGTGTTCGCCACCCAAAACCCGATCGATTTTGAAGGAACGTACCCTCTTCCTGAAGCTCAATTGGATCGCTTTCTGGTCAAGATTCGGGTGCCTTATCCGGACGCTAAGGAAGAAGTTCAATTACTTTCAAACGTCCAGAGTGGATTTGATTCTCATAATTTGGATGCCCTCGGTCTTGTCCCAATCGATCCCGAATTGTTAAAGCAAGCGCGTCAGGAAGTAAGAACGGTCACTGTGCAGGAATCTTTGTTTAGCTACGTCGTAAGCCTGGTAAGGCGTAGTCGCGATTGGCCGGCTTTGTCTTTAGGCGCCAGCCCGCGAGCAGCCGTCAGTTTGATGGTATTTGCCAAAGCCATTGCTGCATTGGATGGTCGCGAATATCTCATTCCTGACGACGTTAAACAGGCCGTGCTTCCAGTCCTTCGCCATCGCATTGTGGTCAGGCCCGAGGCTGATCTCGAAGGCATCACGCCCGACCAGGTGGTTCAGGACGTGCTGCGGGCGGTCGAGGTTCCTAAATGAGTGATCCCCACGCGCTGGTCCCAGCTTCTGTGGAGGGACAAGCCCGTCCCTTCAAACGGATCGGGTTTGCGTTTGGGAACCGTTTCTTCTTCCTGGTACTAGTGGGGCTCCTCTGGATCGTTCCTGCATTCGTCGACCGGCGTTTCGCATACGCCATGGGTGGTTGGGACGTACTCGTATTCGTTGCCTGGCTGTTGGATTTGCTTCGCCTGCCAAAGCCCGCACAATTGAGCGTTCGTCGTTCATGGCTCGCGCCCTCGGCTTTATCGGTGCGCGCGAAAGTCAGACTGACGCTCATGAATCGATCAAACTCCACCATCCATGCCAAAATATTGGACAACGTTCCCAACCAACTGCGATTTGAACCTGCGCAAGTAGATGTGGCTACTCGACCGCGCGACGAGGGTTCGGCTGATTACTCGATTCTCCCCAAAGAGCGCGGCAAGGCTCAGTTGAAAGATGCATACGTCCGTTATCAGAGTGCGATGCGAATTGCGGAGCGCTGGGCGAAAGTTGATCTGGCGCAAACGGTCGTTACCTATCCAAACCTGGACGAAGCCAAGCGCAACTCGGTCTACTTGATACGAAGCCGTCAAATCGAATTGGCGAAGCGGCATTCGCGATTTCGTGGCACGGGGCGCGCATTCGAAAGTCTCCGGGAATATCGCGAAGGCGATGAATTCCGCGATATCTGTTGGACTGCCAGTGCGCGCCGCGGCAAGCTGGTGACCCGGTTGTATGAAATCGAACGAAGTCAAACCATTTGGATATTGGTCGATTCCGGCCGCCTTATGCGGGCGCGGGTGGCGAGCCTAAGCAAGTTGGACTATGCGGTCAACGCCGCCCTCACTCTCACACAGGTCGCAATGTATTCCGGCGATCGCGTTGGATTGCTGGCATATGGCCGTGGAATCCGGCAGCGTGTTCCCGCGGCCCGTGGCAGCGCACACTTGCGACAGATCATCGAACAGCTTGCGGCCGTTCACGAGGACGAATGGGAAGCCGATCACTTGCAGGCCGCCGGGCGCTTGCTCACCGACCAAAAGCGCCGCAGCCTGGTCGTCTGGCTTACTGATTTGGCGGAGACTGCGATGACGCCTGAGGTGATTGAAGCGGCGTCAAGGCTTATGCCACGTCATCTTGTTCTATTCGTCGTGATTGGTCAGCCTGACTTAAACCAGCTCGCGGCCCGCAAGCCGGAAGATGTCGATCAGATGTACGAGACGGCGGCAGCGCAGGAAGTTGTTCACCGGCGAGAATTGTTGCTGGCACGGCTGAGAGAGCGAGGTGCGCTTGCGTTAGAAACCAGTTCCGGAAAGCTATCGCCTACTCTGGTGAATTCCTATTTGGAGATCAAGCAGCGGGACCAGTTATAGGTTTTTCGGCCGGCGCCCAGAAGAGATAGACGATCAGCAAGGTAAAGAGGGCAGCTGCGAGTCCAAATTTGAATTTCACCGCCAGTTCCGTCGGAGAGACAAAAGCTTCGATGGTACCTGCGATGACTAGAATGGGCACGCAACCGAGCAGGAGTTTGACGGCGTCCGATCCGGCACGTGCGATGGACTCGCGTCGTGGTAGGAATCCGGGGAACAGCAAGCTGTATGCGATTTTCAGCCCCGCTCCTCCGGCAATAAAAATGGCCGGCAATTCGAGAACGCCGTGGGGCGCAACAAAGCTCCACAATTTCAAGCTCATGCCGGAAAGGTGACAGGCCGTTCCAATGACTCCGATGAGGATTCCGTTGAACGCCATCATGTAAATCGTGCCAATACCGGCGGTGATGCCAGATGCAAACGCCATAAACGAAACGCTCATGTTATTGGTCATGATTGCGCTGGAGGCTAAGGGCTTAATCGCTACGATGGAATGGGTCCACATTTCGTGGCGATCGATGGTTTCGACCATCTCCGGGCCGAGAATCTTTACTTTGAAATCCGGATCATGATAGGTGATAGCGGAACCGACAACACCAGCTACCAGGAAAATAAGGAATGCAGTCGCGGTGTAAAGCAGGTTCTCCCGGAAAATTCGAGGGTAAGTTCGCACGAAAAAATCGATCACTAAAGAAGGACTCGCCCGATGGGCCGAATAGATGGTATTGTGGGCGCGCGCCAGCAACTGATTGAGGTACCGGGCAAAATTGATAGAACCGCGGTCTTCGCGAAGGACCGCGAGATCGGCGGCAATTTGGCGGTAGAGGAGGCTCAATTCTTGCAGCTCGGAACGATTGAGCGACTTGAATCCTTTGCGCGCGCTGTCATTGAGCAGGTCTTCGAGCCGGCTCCAGTGGGGCTTGCGTTTTTCCAACCAGCGAGTGGAGATCACAAGTGCAATCAACCGATCAAATAAAAATCGATACTCCCGAGCAAATCGCGCTTGAATTGCCTTTGGCCGGGATTGGCAGCCGCTTCCTTGGCATGGCCATCGATACTCTACTGCAATGGGTGCTCTATTTTGTAATTTTTCTTATATTTCTTGCTACCGCCTGGGCGGTCCCCTCGCTTGGGCATCTGGGCCGGTATTTCAAATGGATTCCAGAATCCTTCCTCCCGGCTGTGGCTGTTCTTTTCGTCTTTTGTATTTACTGGGGATACTTCGCATTTTTTGAGATTATCTGGAAAGGCCAGACTCCCGGAAAGAAGATCGCGGGAATCCGGGTCATCCACACCTCTGGCCGCCCGATCAATGCTTACGAAGCCATTGGCCGCAACTTATTGCGTGCTATTGACGGATTTCCCGGGGTCTACGCCGTGGGCATTGTTTGCATGATGCTGAACGATCAGCACCGCCGTCTTGGAGACTACGTGGCCGGTACCGTGGTCGTTCACGATAAACGCGGCCAGGAAGTTATGCCGGACTTGAATACCGTCTCGCTTATGCCAAGAACTTCTCCTTATGATTCAACTCTCGCCGTAGACAATCCCCCTTCCGTGGATGCCGCCGGTTCGAAACTGGCGCACATCACCTCCGACGAATTGGTGTTGATCGAAACCTTCCTGCAACGGCGGTTCGATTTGAATGAAGTCGTTCGCGGCGATACGGCCTATAAGATCGCCGCCCGCATCACAGCAAAGACTGGGCTGGAGCGGTCTCCCGATGAATCTCTCGAACACTTTTTAGAAGTCGTCGCCCGGCAAGTTCGGGATACCGCGCGCCTGCGCTAGTTGCCTTTAAGCTCTGCAATTAATTCCAGCAAGGTTTAGAATCTCGCATTGACAAATTGGAGCGGTTTCTCTAACTTTGCGGAATTACAGGAAGGTTTGCCAATCCGGTCTCGATTCGGCGCATCTTTAATTTAGTAAGCCAGGGCCATCATGCAAAAGGACGACCGCAATCCAGCTCGTGATCGCGAGCTGGGAATGGATCGACCCATCAACCGCCGGGATTTCCTGAACGGAATGGCTATTGCTTTAGGTGGCGTAGCTGCGAGTTCTCTCATTCCAGGATTTGCCTCGGCGACTGACCAATCCAACCTGGCTCAGAACACTCCCGGATACTACCCACCCAAATTGACTGGCATGCGCGGCAGCCATGACGGCTCTTTCAAGATTGCCCACGATCTACGCGATGGAAAATTCTGGAAGAACGCCGGAACGCCGGTCGACACTCGCGAAAGTTATGACCTGGTAGTTGTGGGCGGTGGGCTGAGCGGCTTGGCAGCCGCTTATTTTTATCGCGCAAAAAATCCGGCGGCCCGAATTCTCATTCTCGACAACCACGACGATTTTGGCGGCCACGCCAAGCGCAACGAATTTCGTTCCGGCGGAAAACTGATGCTGGCGAACGGAGGAACGTGGGCGATTGAATCGCCTTTCCCGTACAGCAAGGAAGCTCACGGCTTGATGACCGACCTGGGGATCGATCCTGCCGCGCTCGAAGCGAAATGTCATGATCGCAGTGTCTACCGTGGGCTCAAATCAGCTCGTTTCTTCGACAAGGAGACTTTCGGCGTCGACCGTCTGGTGACCGAAGAGCCTCCCCTGCAGTTCGGTTCTCCTTTTAGCGAAAACATAGGAATCTCCAACGCGAATCAGAAGCCTCGTCTGTCGTGGACAGAGTTTTTGGCGAAGACGCCTCTATCTGAAGATGCCCGGCGGGATATCGCGCGCATTGAAGAAGACAGGGTCGATTACATGCCGCGCCTGTCGCAAGCCGAAAAAAAAGACCGGCTCTCGCGAATGAGCTACAAAGATTTTCTACTGAACGTGGTCAAGGTCCACGCCGACGTACTGCCGTTTTATCAAAGCGAGACCCATGGCCTTTATGGCGTTGGAATCGATGCAGTTCCTGCGCTGGATTGCTGGGCCATTGAGCTTCCCGGATTCCAGGGACTGAACCTTGATCGCGTGCCTGGCCCGCGCATCAGCTTTACTGCGCTAGGTTTCGTTACTCCTGAGAAATCACCTTATTTCTTTCACTTTCCAGATGGCAATGCGTCCATTGCCCGAATGCTGGTGCGCTCTCTGATTCCGAGCGCGGTTTCAGGTCACACGGCTGAAGACGTCGTTACCGCCAGCGTTGACTACAGCAAGCTTGACTCGCCAGGCTCTCCGATTCGCATTCGCCTGAATAGCACGGCGGTCGGCATAAAGCACATTGGCGACAAGGCATCCGCGAAAGAGGTGGAAGTCACGTACGGCAGCGGCACTAAGGCTTTTACCGTTCGCGCGAAGGGTTCTGTGTTGGCCTGCTGGAATATGGCCATCCCTTATATGTGTCCGGAATTGCCTGACAAACAGAAAGAAGCGCTGCACTACGGCGTTAAAGTTCCCCTGGTTTATACGGTGGTTGCGCTTCGGAACTGGACGTCGTTTCAAAAAATCGGCACCCAACGCATAACTTGTCCAGGCATGTACCACAGCGATATCGCTCTTGATCTTGCGGTGGACAT
>DATBAX010000359.1:0-22760 GCA_036271275.1 Terriglobales bacterium | reverse complement strand
AGAATCGGCACATACACCGCGACCACATACACAATGAATACTACGAAAGGTCCTATGGCGAGGAACTGTTTATTTTTCACGCATACCACGATACCAATTGCCGCGAGAATCAGGTATGGAAGTTGTACCACTACGTTCATCACAGTCGACATCCGGGACTTTCCCGCAAACCAGAAATTGAACAGGTTGTAGGCCATACATTTGGCGCATAGCGCGGGATTTTCTTTATATGTACCGAATACCCGATGGGCGAGGAAACCGGAAAAATTCAACTCATCCTCGGTTGAATAAAATGCCTGATAGTACCCATCTTTGAATTGGTAACCCTGCGCCAGGGCCAACTGGCTTCTTTCCCGGGATGCATCGCGATCAAGGAGCACCCACGGTTCGTCTCCCGCGAAGTGGGTGCAGATGTATTGACCTGCATGCGCCGAAACTCCGAGCACATCCGCCGTCGGCACAAAGCGTCCGGTTAGATTGTAGTTGCGGATGATCCATGGCGAGAGCATAACGACCATGGCGACAATCATGATCGCAATGTTACGGGCAATGGTGAGCGTCGGAACACGCTGCCTTTGGATAACAACGAGATATGCGAAGAGAAATGCGGGGAACAACATCGGCGTGCTTCTGACCAGCACGGTAAGGCCCAGCACAGTTCCGGCCAACGCATAGCGCTGCCAGGTATTGGTTTCGATCGCCTTATACACGGCCAGCATGAACGCGATCACCAGGAAGGTGAACAGGATTTCTACTCCACCGCGACTTTCGGCGATCAAGGTTGCAGGATGGAACAGAAACAGCAAAGGCGGCGCAACGAGCAATATCGGATTACTTGAGATCCGGCGGCCCAGACGCATGATGAGCCACGCAGTCGCAAGCGCCAGGACCACATTGGTGAGCTTCACCGCCAGGAAACTGTTTCCAAACACAATCAGCAATCCGGCCAGCACAATCGGATAGCCGGGCTCGCGCATGAGGGTCAGCGATGTCTCAGGGTAAAAACGATATCCGTTGCCCGCTACAAGATTGGCTGCCAGCGCATCGTAGCCATCGGTGAAGCGGTCCTGATTATATGAAGGAGCAAGACGGCTGCTGAACGCCGGGATAATAAAGAAAACCAGGGTGGCATGGAGAACGACGGTCAGGACTCCGAGCCCTATCCAACGATTTTTTGACCAACTGTTCATTCTGTTTTTCGAATCAGTTTACAGATGTGCGGGACCAATTGACGGAGGACCAGCCACGGTGCGGAGCGTTTCACGCGTCTTTTTCGCCGCAGTCTTCATGGCGGGAAAAGTAACGAGCATCAATAACGTGGTAAACCAGATCGGACTGATGCGCGCGAACGCCGTCTCCGACAAGTTATAAATGATCGCCACCACTAGAAAGGCAAATCGCACTCGCTTGTAACGGTCCGCATCGTTCTTCACCGTGAGATATTTGATGATCCGGCGGCCACAGATCAGCAGCATAAAAAATAGTATGCACAGACAGATAATGCCGCCATCCAGATACATATCCACATAGCCGCAATGCGCATTCGGGACAATGGTGGTCATTGCCTGGCTTATGGCAAAACCGCTCGGACCGCCCCAAAAGTTCCAATATCCGGCTCCGATTAGAGGATTGACAGTTTTGGAAGTAATGTGGGCCCAGATGTCAGTGCGGCCGGTAAATGTCATGTTGCGTCCCATCGCTTCCACGATGGGCGCGATGACCGAACTGAACTGCTGCGAAAAAAACAAGAGAAATGGAAGCGAGAGCGCTCCGGCCAAGGCTACCCGGTTCACCGTTTTGGAAACGAGCCATCCACTTCGCACAATCAGGAAAGCTCCCACGAGCAAGCACATGAGTGATGTTTTGCTTTCCGAGAGGTGCAAGAGCCATGCCCCCATGAGAAGCACGATCACGTTGTCCCATGGTATCCGGCTCCAGCGGAATTTCTTGCCGGCGTGAGGCGTTTCCAGGTAATCCCAAACCAAGAACAAGGTAAAAACCAAAACGATTTCGCCCAAAGAGTTCTTTTGGGTGGTCACGCCTGTAATCATCACATCCCCGGCAATGGTGAATGATCGGGAATATTCTGGAAAATACTTCACAAACACTGCAGACAGAGGAAACAATACAAACGCGCACCGAACGTAAACAGCGCGCATGGCCTGAAGCGGATTCTTTTCAGAAAAGATGACGGCGATGACGAATAGCATGCCGAAATCTTTGACCACGCGCTTGATCGAACCGCCGGGATCTCCTGACCAACAGACGCTAAGGAGAAAATACCCGTAAAAGACCATGATCGCGGGGTTTGCCGCGAAAAATTTTCCCCACTTGACCCGGCGCGAAGATGCCACCAGGAGCGCTCCGCCTAAGATAAAAGCAAAGAAAAGCTGGTCAATTAGATTTCCGGCAATCTCATTGCCCATCTCGCCAATGCTACCGGCCCCGCCTGCGAGCCATAACGATACCGGACGGGACCCCAGAATTAAGAGAAGGATCGTAGGTATCCAAACCGCCGCACTCACCGAAGTCCGCCGTTTGCAATCGCGCACGACAAGCCACGCAATGAACAGAAGGCAGACCGATAATGCAAGAGTTCGCAATAGTGCCGGGCTTACTGGGGATCCAAAAACAGCCGATGCTGAAGTTCCAGCGTCAACAATCTGTGGATCTCGGTAGTGTAGTTCCGGTCTCCTTTAAGGTGGTGCGACACCATGGTTTCCAGAGTGTTGCGCTCGATGTATGGGCGGGAAAGAGTCCGAGGATCAAGCAATATTTCCCGCACGTACTGCGCAAGCGCATCGCGATACCAGACCCGGAAATGGCAAAACTTGTGGCGTCCAAGAAACAGCCGCTCGAAGTGAAGCATGGAAAATCCGTGATCGATCCGGGCCATCCATTGCGGCATACCATAATCGTAAGCGTATTCCGCCTTGAAGGTAAACTCGAGCAACCCACGACGCATCGGCGTTAACCAACTTTTTTTACCACCCAAGCCACGATCGGTTGGGACTTGGGCCAGAGCGGCATCGCCTTCGGAGATCAAGCGGCCGCACTCGTCGTTGTCCTCGAAGATATCGCTCTTCATGATCTCTGACTTAGGGGCCCGAAAAGCAGTCTGCACGAGATCGTTGTCAAGAAACGGCGAGCGCAAAGAGAGCTGCGTCTGCTCCAAAGCAAGTAGTCCCTGTTGATACCACGGAGCTTGCCGAAACGCTGTGAAGGAAACGGCGTGCCCTTGAAAGTGCTTGTCATAAGTGCCGGCCGCAAGATCGACTTGCGAGAGAAACTCCGGCTGGAAAAGTCCGGCAGAGGGCAAACCCGGTTTGAACGCCCGTAAGCGGCGAAGAATTTCGCTGCCATAATTGCCAGTCATCCTTACTGGCGCAATTCCTGCAGCAATCTCGTTGACGTATAAATCGGCTGCCCGATTTACGGCAGCGCAGCCATCGCTCAGATAGACGGCACGTTCCGCGTAGTGAGCGAAGCGGGAAAGAAACTCATCGCCCACCGGAATAACCTGATAGGACTGCCCGGAAATTCTGGCAACTTCCCGTGCGATGACGACATCCTGACAGTCACGATAGGGCCCACCGAACGTGTAACACGGAAGCGATTGCGGCGCGGCCTTCCATCGAGCCATGACCATCCTGGTATCCAGGCCTCCGGTGAGCGACATGCCAACTCGCTCCTGGCCATCAAAGTACCGCGGCAGGTTTGCGGAGAACACTTGCTGAAGCTGCTGATAGTAGGCTTCCGGCTCCAAAGGCCCCTGATTTTCCCACTCCGAAGCCTCGAAGTACTTGCCTTTACGATCAAGTCGACCATTCCGGAATACCCACGCGGAAGCTGGCGGTAAGGCATGGATGTCCTGGAAGATTGTGCGGTCTTCCAACACACAGCCGCAGGCAACAAACTCACCCAAGCCACGAGCATCTGCATTTCGCAGATCGGGACGGATTTCAAGAATCGCTTTGGCCTCGGCGGCGAAATAAAAGGCCTCTTTGGATTCGTGATAATAAATCCGCTGCATGCCGTAGCGGTCGTTAAAGAGCGTGGCCGCGCCACTATTGATGTCAGTCAGCAGACCATGGAACCTGCCATTCAAATTCTTGGGAAATACCGGATCTTCCTCGGCAAGATGAACCAAATATTCTGGCCCCGTGGATTCAAACGTATGACCATGCTCTTTCAACCGCCGCTTGATCGCTGGATCGGGGTATTCTTCGCCGGCAAAAATCAGGACTTTGTCTTTTTTCTCGTTGCGGAGCGGCATGCCATCGGCGAAACCATTTTTCCGGACAGCCCATCCGACATAAATTCCCAGAGACTCATCGATCCAGGTCCCAGTAACGTATGAGGATTCGTGGCGAAGAGTCTCGACCATGCGCAGCAACTGAGACTGAGCCTGCTCACGCGGCATCCGGGTTATGAGACCTACGATTCCTGGCATATTCGATAATTTAAGGATGAAGAACTGGTAAGTAGGAAGCTCTTGGTTAATCGAGGAAGAAACTCAGGATTAGAAATTGGAGCCGGCGGGAGGGGTTGAACGCTCCGTCTGCCGATTACAGGTCGGCCGCTCTGACGTTGAGCTACACCGGCTCATTCGACATCCTAGTGATTGTACCATTTAGCTCGTGCCTTCACGAGCGTCGTGATCACACCACGAGGAAGAATTCCGAGAAGTCCCCGATAAAGTTTTGTTCGCACACAGAACTTTCCCCACGCGGTGAGTGGGATGTAGTACCTGGGCACGAGCGTATCGGAGAATCCATTTCGGACTTTAAAGTTTCGAAGACTGCTGTCTCCCTTATTACCGTAGTTGAACCTTCCATAAGTCAGCGACGAGATGCCCCGTGCTGCGCAAAGCTCGACAGCCTTGGCGAGCAAAGCGTTGGAGGGTCTTTTATCGTAGTGACTTATCTTGGAATTCAGTTGCAGCACGGAGGCGATGTTTCCGCGATAGACCAACTTCAGAAATCCGACGAATTCATCGCCGGAATACGCACAGATAAAATCGCTGCGATCGGCAAATCCCGAATGGTCCCTTTTCACCTGTTCGTAAGACTTTCCGTAGTGCGGATACGCTCTTCCCTGGCGCTCCGGTGTCTCGTCCTGCACGCCGGTGATGCCGCGAATCACTTCGTCATTGAACTCCTGGACGCGAATGACGATGCCTCTTTTTTCAGCCCTTCTGACATTCTTGCGCGTTTCCTGGGGCAGCTTTTCCCACCATGTTTTGAAATCGCGAACGTCGGCGACGGCCAAACTTACCCATTCGAGTGGATAAGAGAACCTGGGCTCGATGGCCGGCAACATCTGCATAAAAGTGAAGATGTCAGCAGCAGGCCGCGACATCTGCCTCAGCTTCTGAATACAAAGCTCCGGGTCTGGCAGTTCCGCAGCCAGCCATTCTTCGTCGTGCAGGGCCGCAATCCGGATCGATTTTCCCGTAACCACTAAAGTGTTCCCGTTAACGTGCAGGGCGGGAAAAGTGACCCACTTGCCCCTGACACTGACTTCGATGCTGTCAACGGAGACGCCTGCGGTTGCGGGCATGGACTGTGATAAAGACAACGACGAACCTCCTAAGCAAAAATTAAATTGCGAAACGCCTTGTCCACTACGTTTCGCGTTGAGTGACCAGGTGCAAACCGAGATGCGCCAGAAGCCGGGCGCCATGATCACAAAGCTTGATCAGATATTTCACGAATACGTGTTTGCCGAACATCGCCAGGACCGGCAAAGCCAGCGTGTAAGAAGGCACGGCCAGCAAAGACTTGGCGGCGTTCCGCAGGCGATGACCTCCATGCTTCGGGAAATTGCTGCCACGCAGCAATGCTCTCCGGAGCATGTAACGGCTGGTACAACGCGAAGGCGGCACAACTTCATGGACAGCGGCCTCGCTGCACCACACGAACGAACAACCCTTTTCCATCATGCGCCGGAAAAAATCCACATCTTCGCCTGCCGTATCGAATGCAGAGTTGAACGGCGCTTGCCCGGAATCCAGGATGGATCTCCTGAACAGCACATTGCCTGTCCGTGCTTCCGGCCAGGAAAGTTTATATCCCGTCGGGTGGTCGATCCGGTCGAAAAATTTTCCCCTTCTAATCCATTGCGGCGGTTCGGTCTCGAAATATGGCTTCACGGGGCCAAGGATCCCGTCCGCGGCATATAAATTCAGGGCGTTGGACAGATCAAGAAGCCAGCGCTCTCCAGGAAACTCGTCGTCATCGATGAATGCCATCAAATCGCCTTCGGCATTATCGAGAGCTTTATTTCGTACCATCGCGATGTTCTGCTGTGGTTCGACGCAATAAGTTATGCGAAGAGCGGATGTTCGCAAGATCTCTGTAACGACAGGTTCGGCGGAGCGTGCGGCATCATTGTCCGCCACCACCACTGAGTAAGTGAAAAGATCATCGGTCTGCTGATTCTCTAACTTAGTCAGCACTTTTCTCAAGAGGTCTGCCCGCTTGAAAGTGCAGATGCAAACACTGATGTGATGGTTCGGCATCGCGGTGTTACTGCTCAACGCGCTTCGCCTTTGCGCCTTTGACAAACTTAGCCAGCTTTCGTCTGCCTTGTTCGGCGACGCCCATCGCAGGCATAGTCGTGCGCAGCAGGTTGTTGCCAAGAGGAACACCAAAAGCGCGACCTGAACACCGGCGCGATCTCAGGCAATGAAGGACTGATTCCTCTGTAGCGCTGGAATCCAAATCGAGCGCCATCGCTAAAGGAAAAGACTGCTTGTCGCTGTGAAAGTCCAGTCCGACAAAAGGGATGGCGTTACTAGACTGCAGCAAAGCGGGCGAAGTCTTGCTCGGCGCCCATCCGTCATACTTGCGATTCCAGGCTTCGATCCCGAGAAGCCGTTCGGCCCAGTAGGGCTCGAAGGATTGCCACGCATCTTTTCTGGACGGATGAGCCAGCACTGCAACACCGTTGGCTACGCGCACCTTCTCAAGCATTTCCGCGGTCGGCAGATTTTCTCCGAGAAATGGCACGCCCCAAACTAAAACGTGGATGCGATTGGCGGCGTCGCTGTACTCCATGCCCGGAACGACCAGCATCTCGCTCGAACTTAGTTTCCCGCAAGCTTCGCGGTATTCCGCGAAACGCTGTTCGGTGAAACCGCGATCATGTTCCGTCATCAAGAGAATGCGATCGCCACGTCGGCTGAACTTATCGCGCAGGGCCTCGAGCGTCCAACTGCCATCGTAGGACCATTCAGAATGCACATGACATGCGGCAAGGACTTCCATAGAGTTTAATGCCGCGACTTGAAAACGTTGTTGTGGACGGTGTAATAGAAATCGGCGAGAAATACTTTAGCGTCGTCGCGCCGCCAGTTATAAAAAGTATCCTTGCGGTGGACCGGAAGCACGTCGGCCATGGTTTTCCAGAATGGCGGCCATTCGGTCAAGGCTTTCGACTTTGAGCCCTTCAACACGAACAGAACATGCATGAACTCACGACCCAAATGACGGCAGACCAAGCCAGGCATGGAAGATGCTGCGGATCCGGCGCTGGACTGTTGGTCGATGGTCAATCTCACTTGCCAGGATGGATACTCAAGGCCTTGCCGGCGAGCCAGGGCCATGCTTCCCCAGGGTCTGCCATTCAGTTCGACGAACCACAATTTTCCGGCACGATCGCGTAAGAGCTCGACCATGAACAGACCCTGCCACCCTGAATTATCGATGAGCCGCTGGGTTTTGGACTTGATGTCTTCCGATACGGACTGCGCAATACAGGCGCTCGATCCCGACCCCTGAGGGTTCATCATGCGCACCCTGCGATGGCCGCTCCAGGCGCGGATTCCGTCCGGCGCTGCCAGTCCAAACACGCCTTCGCCATTGCCGGTGACGAATTTCTGGATCAAAAGCGGTACTCGTTCTGCCCACTCTTTCACTGCACTTTCCAGTTCGCTCCGGTTCGCACAAATCCACTTGGGACATTCAACGACCCGGCCATCGTGGGTAGGCACCGGTTCAGCGGACTTCAAAATCAGCGGAAATGATTGGGCGATACTCGACTTGAAAATTTCGTCAGCCGTGTTGACCAAAAGAGCTTCAGGAACATCGAAGCCAGCTTCCCGCGCTGCCTGGAACTGAAGATGTTTGTTCAAGGCGAGTTCTGCGGCGCCACCTTCTGGTCCAGCCAAAAGCCACGGCGGCCCGAGTTGAAGTTTGTCGCATAGCCAGACCGCCTTGTCATCCAGCGGGAAAAGAATCCTGTGAGATTCGCCGGACGCGTCTTCGAGCGACGCCAACAGAGAGCGCAGATCGGAAAGCGATTGTTGCAAATCGACTTCCGGCGGGCAAATCTCGTGACACACCACATGGCGGCTGTGGCGCAGCGACGACGTCCGTCCCTTGCGCGCGAATGCCACAACCTGAAAACCATCTTCGACCAGGCTCCAGACCACTTCGGGGGCTGAAAGCGCCTCCGCGAAGCCAACCAAAACAATGTCTTTCGCCATGGTGCCGGGCTGAACCGATGTCAAAGAAGTTGTGAGGGCATCCATCTCTAAACTTTTCACGAATGCGCCCCCTGCGGGAGATTCTCTCGTGAGGGGATGGTGAAACGAGGGGCAATCTGAATGTCACCGATACGGCGACAAATGTTGTCGGTTAAGAAACGATGTTCTTCGGCATTGACCGGGTGCGTTTCCACTTCGACGACAGACTGGTTCGCAAGAGCAAAAATCTGCTCCAACCTTTTCACTGGTTCAAGGGGCGGCAGAGAAAAAAAGAAATCGGTAAGACGATGCCGCCTCGCCAGTATGCGATCAATCCCTCGGCGATACAGGCGGTTTATACCGCTCTTTTCACCAGGCCGGAAGGAGAAGTTTCTGCGCGCAATGGTTCCCTTCGGCATTAAGCCGGCGAAAAGCACGTTGGCGCACAAATGCATATGGTGGTGGCCGTCTACTCGACGCGGGCCCGTCCCATAAAGCCGTTGGAACTCCTCGATCTGCGCCTTCACAACGTATTCAAACGAACCGGCGAGTCCGGGATGATAGACAACCTGAGCCATCCGGCTGCGTAATAGAAATCTCGATACCCGCTGGTGATGTTTAGCGATCTGACCGGAGATACTGGAAGACGAAAAGGCTGTAGTGAAATTCAGGTGCAGGCCAATGTCGACTCCGCGCTCATGGGCCAGCGCGGCTGCCCGCTCCGAGTCTTCCATGAACACCATGGCGCTCGTCGAAGACACTGAGCCTAGCAACACGCATTCCAGAATGCGGTCCGTGGTTTCCGCATCTCGTCCCCAATCATCGGCATTGATGATGAGGATGCCGTTGCGAGGCGACTTGCGGTTCGCGTCTGAAAACTGATTCGTCGGAGATGTGTCCACCGCAGATTCCGGAACAGTTAGATTGTTGGAGATTGCCAAGATCTATTCTATTCCGCTGCCCGTGGGCCGACGTTTGGTTCAACGGCCCTCGGCAGGGTCTCGCTGGAAAGAGGACTGCCAATCCGAAAGAATTTCTTCAGCCGCTGCATCTGTTCCCGTCGGTGGAAATCGATCAGATCGCGCGACACCGGCCGCTTCACGCCACGCAGCAAGGCCCAGAAATAACCTATGCCGAGCGCTAGGCCTCCGAAGATGAACGGCGTGACCATCATCTGACGGAATGTCCTGAACAATTCCCACAAAGGATGATTGCCTACCGCGTAATCTTTGATGCCCAGCTTGTATCGGGATGTCAAAACGCCGCGCTGCGCGGTACCCATTTTCCGGTGGTGCTGGCAAAGCTTTTCCGTGAACGTCCGCGTCTTCCAACTCTTCATGCGCGCGCTGATGACGGCGATATGATCGATCGATCCGCCTTTGACCGGCAAATATCCACCGATGGCTTCGAAACATTCGCGGCGAAATACCTGGCACGCTCCCGACACATGCTCAATGCTGACAAAGCGATAGTCGTAAGTCTCGCCGGACATTTCCTGAAACGGCGTTCCGACCAATCCCAGCGACGGGTCGGCCGACAATTTTCCGAGCAAAAAAGAAAAGTAGTCCGCGTCGAATGAGATATCGGCATCCAGGCTGACGATCACTTCGTAATTCAACTCTTTCACGCGCTCGCGTCCGGCATTAAAGGCATGCACCTTCCCGGCAAAGTCGCGTTCCTTGCGTTCCGGCATCCGCAGCAATTCAATCCACGGGTACCGGGCCGCGTATTTACTTACGATATTGTCCGTGTCATCCGTCGAACCGTCGCTCACGATCACCCATCTCGATGGCAGCAAGGTTTGCGCTACCACGGACTTCAGAGTGAGCTCGATAAACTGAGCTTCATTCCGCGCTGGACTAATGATGACGTAGCTTGAGTTTTGTGTCATGAACTGGAAAGAATAAAGCTATTGTTGATTGGATGTTGGAGCGGGGGACCGGAATCGTCCGGTCTCTCCGGGTGGTGCCCGGCGCATCGCTCGCTATACTTCCCCCGCGTAATCGTCTGGCGCTGTTCCTAGGCGGTCCGATGACGCGTTTCGGTCTCCAGCGAATCGCCGGCGGCTTCGACTTCAGGATTGGGCACACCCGGCAAGCGGCCGATGCTGACGTACTGAAATCCATGGACAGCCACATCCGGCCCTTTGAACATATTTCTTCCGTCGAGAATCAATGGGCGCTCGACGACATTCGCTAAACGTGCCCAGTCGATGGTGCGGAATTCGTCCCATTCGGTCACGATCAGAATTGCATCGGCCGATTGCGCTGCCTCGTAAGGGTCTTTGCAGTAGGTGATCGCCGGAAGCAGTTCCCTGGCTTTCTCGGACGCCTCTGGATCATAGGCGCTGATAACCGCCCCTTCTTCAACCAGAATCTGGATCAAAGGAATCGAGGGAGCAAAGCGGACATCGTCGGTATTGGGCTTAAATGCAAGTCCCCAAACCGCGATCTTTTTCCCGCGAACGCTCCATAACTCTTTTCGTATTTTTTCGGCGAAGTGCGCGATTCGCTGTTGATTGATTTTTTCAACTTCCTTTAAAAGAGAGAAGTTGCAGCCGGATTTCTCCGCGATGCGGATGAAAGCCTGAACATCTTTCGGGAAACAGAATCCTCCGAAACCGATGCCAGGATTCAGAAAAGAATTTCCGATGCGAGGATCTAGTCCCATGCCTTCAGACACTTTGCCGACGTCCGCGCCCACGACTTCGCACAAATTCGCGACCATATTGATGAAAGAGATCTTCATGGCCAGGAATGAGTTTGAAGCGTGCTTGATGAGCTCGGCGGAATTGGTGTCCGTCACCAGGAATACATTGTCTTTCGGAGTGGTGCAGGTCTCATGAACCGGACAAACAAACTTCTGACGAATGATCGGATCGTAAATCTCACGCATCAGTTGTTCAGCCCGGTCGGATTCCACGCCGACAACAATACGGTCCGGATGAAGAAAATCGCCAACCGCGGAACCTTCGCGGAGGAATTCGGGATTGGAAACGACGTCGTAATCCAGCTTTCGGGTACGGTGAATCGCCAGATGCTTGCGCAGTTGAGCACCGGTCTGCACCGGCACCGTGCTCTTCTCGACAATCAACCGGTAGCCTTCCGCCCGTTTCGCAATGACCCTTGCAACTGCTTCAATCGCGGACAAGTCGGCATCGCCATTGGCCAGTGGAGGAGTACCCACACAAATAAAAATAGCCTTACCGCCGTCAATTGCCTCTTCGGTTGAGCCGAAGCTCAATCGACCGGCTTTGCAAGCGTCGGCTACGACTTTATCGAGGTGAGGCTCGAAAATCGGGATGACGCCGTTCCGCAGCTTTTGCAATTTGTCGACGTCACTCTCGCTGCAAAACACTTCATGACCGATCTGCGCCAGGCAGGCGGCAGTCGTGAGTCCAACGTAGCCCGCGCCAATTACAGAAATCTTCATCGTCCTTCCTTACGCTGAAAGAATGATTGGCTCAAAATCTATTACCTTTTTGGCCCGGTCGCCGCCAGTTCACCGGATTCCGCCGGGGAACTCTTGGAGGCGCCCTGTTTCTTTACGAAGCCCTGGACTTCCTTGGCCACTCGAGCTTGCTGCTCGGCCGTGAGCTGCGGAAACATCGGCAACGAGACGATCTCGGCAGCCGCTGCTTCGCAAATCGGAAACGTGCCTTTGGCATATCCAAGTGAAGCGTACGCCTTCTGCTGATGCAATGGTATGGGATAGTGAATGCCCGTCCCAATGCCCGCGACTTTCAGGTGTTCCATCAGTCCTTCGCGATCGTGAGTGCGGACCACGTACAGGTGATAAACCGCTTTCGACCAAGTCGGCTCGAACGGCAGAACCACGGAATTCTTGGTGGAGGAAAGCAGACGATTGTATTCGACGGCGCGTTCCCTGCGGAGTTCGTTCCACTTAGCGAGGTGTGGCAGCTTCACGTGCAGGAAACCGGCCTGCATGGCATCCATGCGCCCGTTGTAGCCTTCAATGTTGTGGTAATACTTCTTGGCCTGGCCGTGATCTCGCACCATCTTCACGTAGGAAGAAATGGCTTCGTCGTTGGTGGTGACGGCGCCGGCTTCGCCGCACGCTCCCAGATTCTTTCCGGGATAGAAACTGAATGCCGCTGCTTTGCCCATCGATCCGGCTTTGCGCCACTTATTTAGTTTCTTGGAGAAATACTGCGCGCCGTGGGCCTGGCAAGCATCTTCGACAACGATCAGATTGAAGCGCTCCGCGAGTTCGAGGATTGGATCCATGTCCACGCATTGTCCATAAAGATGCACAGGGACGATCGCGGTAACCGGACGGCCACTGCGGCGGCTGATCAGCTTGCCCTGGGCATCCTTGCTGCATTGCTCTTCGAGATACTGCTTGAGCTTGCTGACGTCCATGTTGTAGGTGCGATCGTCGACATCGACGAATTCGGGCAGTGCACCAGCCTGCGAAATGGCTTCGGTGGTAGCGATGAAGGTATGGGCCACGGTCACGGCTACATCGCCGGAGCGGACGCCGGCCGCGGTAAGAGCAAACCTCAAAGCGTCAGTGCCGTTGCTGATTGCGATGGAGTATTTCGTGTCGCAGAACTCAGCGAACGCCTTTTCGAAATTCTCCACCATGGGCCCGCCAATAAATCCCGCAGTGGTAATGACTTTGCGGAAAACATCAGTGAGTTCCTGTTCGAGTTCTTTATGGGGAGTGACGAGATCGAGAAAAGGAATGCCGTTTGAATCGCTCATTTACCTGCCTCCATGGTCTTTTCGATAGATCGTAAAAATTTTGCCGGATTTCCCGCAACAATTGTGTTCGGCGCGACATCCTTGGTGACTACGCTTCCCGCGCCTACGATGGCATTTTCGCCAATCGTAACGTTGGCGAGAATTGTGACTCCAGTGCCGACCGAAGCGCCCTTCTTAATAAAAGTGCGATCGACTTTCCAATCAGCCTCAGTCTGCAACTGGCCGTCCGTCGTGGCTCGCGGAAACATGTCGTTGATGAACATGACTCCGTGGCCGATGAAGACGTTGTCTTCAATGGTCACGCCTTCACAAATGAAGGTATGGCTTGAGATTTTGCAGCGCTTCCCTACCGTCGAGTTTTTCTGGATTTCGACGAAGGCGCCAATTTTGGTTTCGTCGCCGATCTCGCAACCGTAAAGGTTGATGAACTGGGAGAGCTTGACGTCTTTTCCCAGCTTCACGCTCGGAGCTATGCACAGATGAGATGTGATTGCGTTTTCCATGTGTCGCCTTTGAGAGGATTCGTTAGACGTAGACCAACTCGCCACGTTTCGCCAATGACTTCGTCGCTGCCTCCAACATCTTTACCACACGAAGGCCGGCTTTCCCGTCATTCGAAGGGACCTTGTCGTTAGTAATACACTCGACGAAATAGCCGAGTTCCTGGCGCAGCGCTTCGAGTTGCTCCAATTGTGGCGACCACATATCGCCCGACCGGTAATTCACCAGCAAGTTGTACAGACCCTGGCGGGACGTGATGTGTACGCCCTTGTCATAGATCTTGATCTTTTCGTCGGGCTCCAGATCGTTCCACACCAGCATTTTCTTCTCGCCGCCGATCAGCGTGGTACGAACTTTCACTGGAGACAGCCAATTCACGTTGATGTGGGCGATGATCTGGTTGGGAAAATAAATGGTGATGAACGCGACGTCTTCGTGGCCATTCAAATGGGTCTGCCCGGTGGCCGAGACTGCTTCCGGAGTTTCCTTGATCAGGTGATCAATGATGGAAAGATCGTGCGGGGCAAGGTCCCAGACTACGTTCACGTCGTGCTGGAAAAGTCCCAGGTTTACGCGCGTGGAATCGTAGTAATAAAGTTTGCCGAGCGCACCGTCGTCCACCAGTTGGCTGATTTTCTTGACCGCACCAGTGAACAGGAAGGTGTGATCGACCATGATTTTCAGCTTTTTCTTTTCCGCCAGATCGATGAGTTCTTCGGCCTGCGCGGAGTTGCTGGTAAACGGCTTTTCGACGAAAACGTGCTTGCCGTTTTCAAGAGCGGCCTTGGCCAGTTCATAGTGGGTCCAAACTGGAGTGACCACGGCCACCGCGTCGATCTCGGTGGAAGTGAAGATCTCGGAGGCTTCCGCCGTGACCTTCGCGTTAGGATGGGCCTTCTGCACCCGTTTCCTCGATGTGGGGCTCTTGTCGCAAACCGCAACGACTTGCGATCCCTCTAACTGGTCAAGATTTCTGACCACGTTCGGTCCCCAATACCCGTATCCGACAACACCAAACTTGACCATAGTTTCACCGCCGTCAGCTTATGGCTGCTTAGGATTTTTGTGGTTTGGAACAGTAAACGAACAGCAGTCGGGAGGGGGTCACTACCGAGAATCCGAGAAAAAAATCAAAGAAACAGAAAGAGACAGGCGCTTAGTGAGCGCCTGCACCGAACATCGCACCCGGCGTACGGAACATGATTTTTATGTCCATCCAGGGGGACCAGGTTTTTGCATAGTGGAGATCGAGACGGACCATTTCATCAAAAGTGACGCGACTGCGTCCGTGCACCTGCCAGAGACCAGTGATTCCAGGCTTGGCTTCCAACACCCGGCGGCGATGCCAGATATCGTAAGCTGCTACCTCGTAATCGATCGGAGGACGCGGTCCAACCAAAGACATTTCGCCGCTCAACACATTAATGAACTGGGGAAGTTCATCCAGACTGGTGCGTCGCAGAAAAGCGCCAATCTTTGTGATGCGCGGATCGTCGGTCATCTTGAAAACGCCGGCCGCGTCACCACTCGAAGGCTTGCGGTCCGCTTTTCCGGAGATCAACTGTTCGACATATTTCTTGTGGGCGCTGGAATCGTTATTCGCATTCATTGAGCGGAACTTCAAGAACACAAAAGATGCGCCATGCTGGCCCACCCGCTTCTGCCGAAAGAAAACCGGTCCCGGAGAAGTCAGCTTGATGACCGCTGCAATGACCAGCAGCACGGGCGAAAGGACAACCAAAGCCAGGGCGCTTCCGACCACATCCATGAGACGCTTTGTGGCGGAGAATCCTTTCTTGGCTTCGTCACGCTTGGAAAGATCGGGATAGAGGGTCGGATTGCTTTGACGCGAAGGCAATTCGTGTTTCCAGTCTTCGGGGAACAGGTGAAAACTGATGTCAATCTGATTGAACTGGGTTGCGCTCAAATTGCTGCGCAACGTCTCGCTGACGCGGTTCACCATGGTCTTCAGGCTCGAGGATTGGTCATCGACGCTGATCTCCGTGAACATCACTCCCACCACCGCAAGGTCCGTGTACCAACCTGTAATATCGGTTTCCCGGGTGGTCAGTGAAAGCGCGGAAAGAATCTGGTCAAGGACTTTTCCGTTCTTGTCCGTAGGAAGACGCTTGCCCAAATCCAAAAGCATCAGCAGGAACGGCTTGCGCGAACGCTCCGTTCTTTTCCGTTCGATGGTGATCATCTTGTGGAACGAAGACTCGTCCAAAACCCCACGATCCGCCACTGGCTGGGTCCGAACGGTCGGAAAACCTACTCTTGGACTGGTACGTCGTGGATTCACTACACCCTCTCCTCGCTCTGCGCGGCCCGTTTCAACCTGTGGAGCTAGAACAAATAAATTGTCCGTGAGTTGCGCCATAAAGGCTCCTTGAGACTGTCTGGGGAGGGACTGTCCATCGGTGAAACATCTTAATTGCAGAAATTACTGGTTCAGCGAAGACGGGGAATCTTGCGAAGAACCGCTCTGCTGTGTCGTGGCCACGGGACTGTAACGCTGGTAGTAATTCTCGTGATCACTATTTGTACTGCTGTTCAATACCATACCAAGTAATTTCGATTGATCCAAGGCTTCTAAGCCTCTTTTTAATTGCCGTTTTCTGGTTACTCCTTCACGAGCTACCAACAGCACGCCATCGACCAATCGAACCCAAAGGCTGGTATCGGCCAAAGGCAGGACTGGAGGAGAGTCGATTATGATCCAATCGAAAGACGCCGTCAACTGTTCAATTAGGCTAGACAGCCTTCCGGACTGCATTAGCTCCAAGGGGTTTTCCGCGGGGTGACCGGCGGGCAGGAACCAGAACCCCGCGCCTTCCAAATGGTAGATACTGGTCATTGGTTTGGGCTCGCCCTGGAGCCATTCCGTAAGCCCTGCCAGCTTACCCAGTCCAAATCGGCTGCCTAACACAGGCCGGCGAAGATCGCCTTCCAATAACAACGTCCTTTGTTGCTTTCTTCGCGCCAGAACTGCCGCCAAATTGCTGGAAACCATGCTTTTCCCTTCTTCAGGGATGGTGCTGGTGATCAAAATCTTTTTGAGTGGCCGGCTTTGCTGGATTTGCCGCAAACGCACGCTGAGGAAGCGAAACTTCTCCGCCGCCAGGCTTTCCGTGTCACTCAGACACACCAGGCGGCTGCCTGGAAAAACCGTAACAGGAATGTTCCCGGAATCGGTGAATTCGGCCGGCGCGATTTCCGGCAAACCGATTTCCGGCAAAGTAATTTGCGGCGAGACAGGCCCCGCCGAATTTTGCTCCGCACGTCGCAACAGATCGGTTGCCAGTGAAGACTCTGGGAACGAAGTCCCAAAGCGGTCTTCTTCGGATCTTTGCAACGCTTCAAATATTTTGCTCATACTTAACTGTGCTCCGATGTTATCGAGACGCTGGCTCTGGTTCGCTGGATCTCATTTTCTTCAGATAGTCATGCAAATTCAGCAATGTCTTGACCGCTTCCAAAGCTTCACTATTATCGGTCTTTGTCTCGCGCTCCGCAGGTGGCTTGTTGACTACTCCGAGACGGAAGTCAGCCGCGACATCATCGACGATTGCGGGCGAAACACTCTGTAGTTGCTGCGCGAAGGAAGTAATCAAAGCATTCTCAGAGATGGTATTCATCAGGCGCGGGATTCCGCGCGAATGGCGATGAATCCTTTCAATCACCGGCTCCGAAAATAATAACTGCGCCGCTTCCGGAGTGGCCCCGGCCAACTCCAACCGGCGATGAATGTAGCCCCGCGTCTCATCCAGATTTAACGGTTCCAGTTGCGAACGCAGAGCAATTCTCTGCTTCAATTGGCGCAATTCCACGGAGTCGAGCTTCTCGTCCAGTTCTGGTTGCCCTACCAGCAAAATCTGCAAAAGCTTTTCCTGCGTCGTCTCCAGATTCGTCAAAAGCCGGATTTCTTCCAGCACTTCCGTGGAAACGTGATGCGCCTCATCGACCACCAGGACCGTGGTCAACTTCTTGAGATGGCGAGCAATAAGAAAATTGCTCAATTCCATTAGCAGTTCGCTTTTGTTCTTGCCCGACGCCGGAAGCCCGAAATCTCCCGCGACGTATTGTAGAAATTCCAGCGGAGACAATCGGCTGTTAAAAATGTAGGCGTAGCTCACATCGTTTCGATTGAGCAATTGCAACAGGCAGCGCACCAGCAAAGTCTTGCCCGTACCTACTTCCCCGGTCATGACAACGAAGCCTTTATGCCGCCGCACTCCGTAATAGAGCGCAGCCAGCGCTTCGTTATGTCTCCGAGTGGGAAACAGAAAAGACGGGTCAGGGCTGATCTCGAAAGGGTTGCGTTTCAGATTATAAAAAGCTTTGTACATATAAATGATTCAGCTAGCCCCTGAGATAGCTCAGGGCTGTCCCTACCAATATCGAGGCGAACACCACAATGCCTGCCACCCAAGCCAGTCGATTCGATCGTATCTGGCGTTTTTCTTCATCTCCAGTGCTTACTGCGGGAATCTCCGCGATCACATTGGCCTGCACAAGCTCTTTGAACTCTTTTTCGGTATGAATGCGGTCGTCCAGAAATTCAGTGCCGCCCGCGACTACAACGCCCAGGGCAATTCCCAAAGCCAGACCCATCACGCCCATTTTCAGTCGATTCGGAAAATCTGGTTTGGTCGGCAAGCTGGGAGGATCGATCATCCGAAAATGCTGGTCCTGATTACTCTTGGCGTAGTTTCCCGACAACGCGGCAGAATTTTTCCGCTTCATCAGATCGTCGTAGTTAGCCTTGGATTGATCGTAACCCCGGCTCAAATCCGCCAACTGCTGTTCGCGAATCGGCGCCTGTCCTACGCGCGCCTGATAGTCATTGATCTTGGCCTGGAGAACTCCGATCGAACGCTCGCGGTTCGCGGTTTCGATCTGGTTGGCTTTCAATTGGCTTTCCAGTTGGGCCACCGACATATCGCCGCCGGATGATGCCGCGCTACCCGTATCCGGCTGCGGATTCGCGGCTGCGGCATTCAGGCTGGCCACGAGTTGCGCCCTGGTCTTTTCGGTCTCGGCAATCTGTCCTTCCACTTTCCGGACGTCGGGATGATGGTCGGTATAGTGGGCCTTCAAATCTGCGAGCTGAGATCTTAACCGGTCAAGTTCAGTATCAATCACCGCCAATCCGGAAGGCGCGCCCGGAGTGCCCTTCGTGGACCGTTGCAGAGTGCGATACTGGCCAATCAACGACTGATAGTAAACCGTCTGTTGTTTCGCGCGGTCTAGATTGTCTTCTTCGGATTGCAGCTGACTCTGCAAGCCGCTCAGAATTGTAAGATTGCCCTGCATCTGAGTCGGGAGATCGGCGGAATGCTGGTCTTTGAATAGCCGGATCTTTTCTTCCTGTTCGCTCAGGGCCTGTCCGGCCGCTGCAATTTCATTCTCGAAGAAACTGGTTGTGTTCCTCGCGTCCTCGTTTTCCTTCTCCAGATTCTCATTGATAAACAGATTTGTGAGCTCACTGGTGACCCGCTGGGCGGTTCGAGGATCGCGAGCAGAGAAAGAAATATTAAACGAACTCAACTCCTGGCTGCCCGTGGCCCGCACCAGATCAATGCTAATGTCCTTGCTCATGCGCGCGACCAGATCATCGGGACTGGAATGCGCTCTTCGCTCTGGATAAAGGCCTAACGTGTCGATGATATGCAGCAGGCGGGTCCGGCTTAAAATCTGCTGGGTAATGCTCTGCAATCGGTCTTGCAGATCGTCATTGACGTTCGACGGTATCAATTCCTTGGACACAGTCGGCTGCTCAACGATGATCGTGGTTCCGGACTTGTAAACGGACGGCAGCACCCAACTGGCGCCCCATACCATTACCCAGCCAAGGAACAGCGGCACCAGAAAATGCCAGTGCCTGCGGCGGACGATTCCGGCCACCTGTTGCAGGCTCATTCCCTGCTGATCTTCTTGTTGTTCTAATTCGTCCACAGTGATCCTTCTTTACTCTTTACTTATCTTCCCAGCGATCTCTGAAACTGATATCCAATGGAGACCCAAACCCGGTTCCGGTTCGGCACCGTGTTGATCGCTTGAATGTCATAACTCTGATGCAACCGCAAATATCCTGCCATGAGGTTGAAGTGCTGCCCCAGTTGCCGCTGTAGCGTGGCCGTTCCAGAGATCGAATGCCCACTCGTGTTATCGATGGCTCCGGCATCCAGAACCTTGTTCACCGAATAATCCGCGCCGATCGTGCCGCTCAATGCCGCCGCGAATTGGTGGCGAATCGAGGCGTCCACTCCGTTGTAGCTCACCGCACCCTGCAGCCCGCCGCCATCGCTGATCTTTCTGGAATAGCTGCCGATCAAACTATTATGTTGCCCCTGCCAGTTTAAGCTGGCGCCGCCGCCGGGCGACCATGAACGGATCGTCGGAATCGGCAAAGGCCCGTAAGAATCCGAGTATTGCGGTCCCCCGAAGATTGAAAACGATATGGAGCGCTGGATGTAAAACGTATAAAACAACATCACGCTTTGGGCCAGGGTTGCTAAGCCGTCTGGGTGATTGAGGTATTTCTGATACTCATATGTTGCCCCGATGTAATGCTTCCCCGATATGCGATGAGTGTAGAAAGCGCTTCCACCGGCGGAATTCGAATTGTTCAGGCCGGGCACTTGCGACTGGTGAGGATAACTCAACTCCGAAAAAGATCCCGACAATCCCACCATGCCCCCAGGACTGAATTGATAGGTGAGGCGGGCACTGGAAGCGTCAGTAATTGTGTCCGTGTTCGGAGCCAGGATGGAATTGTTTGGCGACTGTATCCCGCCGCTGCAACTGGTACTCAGATTCTGGCAAGCCTGCAGATAACCACCAACGCTTTTGGTGAAGGACTCGTCCGCGCTGAACGTCACATGCGGGCTTAGGCGATAGCTGAATTTCGAAGCCACATTCTGGTTCGATTGATTCAGTGCGGAATATTTTTGATAGAAGGTGAATCCCGGACTATAAGAAAGATCCCAACTGAAGCGAGACCGGGTCTGGTTGAACGAAATATTGGGAGAGACCTGGTAGCTGACATCACTGGCTCCGCTGGGAGCGACTCCGTTGCCATAAGCTGCGCCGATATCCACGCCGCCTCTAAGCGTGTTGGTACGCGGCTGCTCCGACGCAAAGTCGAGAGAATAGCCCTCGCCGGTAACCGGCGCCGGCGCGATCATGGACCCGCTGCCACTTCCACTGGCAGGATCGGCTTGCGCCGATAGCGATGAACTGGCCGCGAGCAGCATAAAACCCAAACTGACTTGCGTAAATTTTATCTTCATCAAGGAATTACGATCGTATCCCGGGGTTGAAGTCTGACGTTTTGTGCGGAATTCTTTCCCTTCACAACGTCTTTGTAATTGAAGTCGAGGTGAGACTTGGTACCGTCGGGATTTTCACGAAGGATGTAAATAGACTTTTGCTTCGCGAAATCCTTAAACCCGCCCGCCAGCGCAATTGCATCCAGAACCGTCATGGAATTAGTCAGCGGGAACTCGCCGGGGTGACTCACCATACCCAGAATATTAAATTTCTGGCTCTTGATTTCCTGAACGATGACGGTCACTTCCGGCTCGGAAATAAAGTTCTTCAGTTTGCCAGCGATGTCGGCTTCCAGTTGATGCGGGGTACGCCCTGCTGCCATAATTTCGCCCGCCAGCGGCAGCGAGATATTTCCATCGGACCGCACCGGAACTGACTTTGAAATATCGGGTTCTTTCCAAACATTGATGTTCAAAACATCGTCATTGCCAATGACGTAAGTATTGTCATGCGCCTGGGCCATTGTTGGCGGCGCGCCGGGCTTGTCTGCAGCAGCCTGGGCCTGTGAAGCGGGGGACAGAAACGTAGAAAGAAGGACACAACTGCAAAGCGCCATCCACCAACGGGAAGAAGGACACTTCATAGCATTTGTCATCGTGACTCCGCCGTCCCGTCTTAAATTTTCGTTATTGGCCATGGCCATTGCTCTTCACTCCCGGAACCATCTCGGGAAAATATGTTGACGGGGGAGCTAGATTATACTGCTGAATCTTATAGAGAAGGGTGCGATAGCTGATTCTCAGCAATCTGGCGGCTGCCTTGCGGTTCCAGTGGGTCTGCCCAAGAGCATTCGCGATGGCATGCTTTTCAGCCTCTCCTTTAACGCTTTGAACGAGAGACTTGAGGTCCGTGGAAGAAACCCGCGAATCAGCTTCAGGTTCCGCCTCTCTGACTAGTTCCAGTCTCGTTCCGGAGCGTTCGACATCACCGTTCCCTGCCAGCTTGCGCTCCAACTCCTTGAGAGAGAGTTCGGCGTCGCCCACTACCAGATAACGCTTCACAAAACTTTCCAGCTCTTTCAAATTTCCCGGCCACGCGTAAGCCTGACAGGCATGCAGTACCGGGGAAGAAAAGGTCCTGGCTGGGATGTCGTAGTGTTTGGCCAGGCGGTTCATGTAGTGCCCCAACAAAAGCGGGATGTCTTCCTTACGCTTTCGCAGCGGCGGCACATAAATGCTGAATGAACTCAAACGGTAATAGAGATCTTCGCGCAGTTTTCCATCGGCGAGAAGATGCTCGATCTTGGTATGGCTGGCCGCAAGAATCCGGACATCGGCGGGTACTCTGGTCTCGCCGCCGACCCGGAAGAAATACTTGTCCTGCAGAATATGCACCAGCTTGTTCTGCACGCTGGCCGGCATCTCCGAAATTTCGTCGAGGAACACCGTACCTTTTTCGCAAATTTCAAACTTGCCCGGCATGGTGCGCGACGTTCCCGCGACCACGCGGCGTTCCTGTCCAAACAGTTCGTTTTCGAGAAGGTCGCCGGGAAGAGCGTTGCAACTGATTTTCAAGAACTGGAAGTCAGAGCGGATCGAAAGCTTGTGCAGCAGGCGCGCAACAATCTGTTTTCCGCTGTCGCGTTCTCCCAGAATCAGCACCGGCGCATCGACTTGCGCCAACAACTCCGCCTGCGCGCGAAGATGACGCATTGCCGGGCTGGCGGCAACCACAAACATGTCTTCGCCGACTTGTTCGATATTCTCGCTGCCGATTTCCATCTCGGA
>DATBAX010000358.1:0-8538 GCA_036271275.1 Terriglobales bacterium | reverse complement strand
AGAATCCTGCAAGCAAATTATCTGTGATTGGGATAACCGGAACCAACGGCAAGAGCACGACGGCATTTTTACTCGAGGCAATTCTGGCTGCTGCGGGCCGCAAGAGCGCGCTGATTGGGACCATTGAATATCATGTGGCCGGAAAAGTTTTGCCGGCGCCGCATACTACGCCGGAGTCGCTGGACCTGAATCGCATTTTTGCCGATGCCGTCGGTGCGGGCGCGACCAATGCTGTGATGGAAGTTTCGTCTCATGCTCTGGCGCAGCACAGGGCCTTTGGCGTTTATTTCGATGTGGCTGTGTTTACGAATCTGACCCGCGATCATCTCGATTATCACCTCACCATGAAGGAATATTTCGCGGCGAAGCAATTGCTATTTACAGGGGATGGTGCGGCGCCGCCGCGGGCTGCCGTAATTAATGTTGACGACGAATCCGGGAAACAGTTGGTTGAGATCAGCAAAAGAGTCAGTAAAGAAATCCTGACCTATGGTTTGACGCAAGGAAACTTTCACGCCGCGAAGTTGGAGATCACGCCGCAAGGGACGAGGTTCGATCTGGTGACCCCGGAAAGAACTATTCCGATCGTCTCTCCGTTGATTGGACGGGTGAATGTTTATAACATTCTGGCGGCCGCGACCGCCGCCTCTGCGGGTGGATGCAAACTTGAAGAAGTCGCCAAAGGCATTTCGTCGTTGGCACGTGTGCCTGGCCGTTTCGAGCGTGTGGATTGTGGGCAGCCTTTTACGGTGGTTGTCGATTACGCCCACACTGACGATGCCTTGCGTAATCTGACTGCGCTGGCGCGAGAATTCGTAACGCGAGCGGGGCCGCATGGCCGCGTGATTACCGTTTTTGGTTGCGGCGGAGATCGAGACCGAGCGAAGCGTCCGATGATGGGCGAGGCCGCGGGTCGTGGCAGCGACTTCGTGGTGCTGACTTCGGACAATCCGCGCAGCGAGGATCCGTTGGCGATTATTAATGATGCGATGGTCGGACTGCAGCGGGCTGGAGCAAAATATCGAACGGAACCCGATCGCAAAGCCGCGATTGGGATTGCAATTCAGGAAGCTGCGCCGGGAGACATCGTGCTGCTGGCAGGCAAAGGCCACGAAAAAATCCAAGTGTTACGCGAGGGATCGGTTCCATTTGACGATGTGGAAGTTGCTCGTCAAGCCCTGCGGGCAGCGGGTTACGATTGCGTGATGGCCGCTGCGGGAAAGAAATTATGAAGCTAGCGCTTTCCCAAATCGCGACAATTCTTGCAGCGGCTGGCGAATTCGATCGCGACGCCGTGGCGCAGGCATATTCCATCGATTCTAGAACCGTTCGATCCGGCGAAGTATTTTTTGCGGTCAAAGGCGATCGCATGGATGGGCATGACTTCGTGGAGCAGGCGCTGGAGAAGGGCGCGGCGGCTGCGATCATCCGTAAAGATCAGCTCGCGCGTTATCCGAACAAGAAGAACCTCATTGCTGTGGATGACACGCTGGTAGGTTTGCAAACGCTGGCTGCGGCGGTGCGACGCTTATGGGGAAAGCCATTGATCGGAGTTACCGGATCGGCGGGAAAGACTACAACTAAAGAGGCCATTGCTCATGTCCTCGCTACGAAATTTCGCGTTCTCAAATCCGAAGGCAATTTCAATAATCATTTTGGACTGCCGTTGATGCTGCTGAAACTTGAGCCTGAGCACGATATAGCGGTCATCGAGATGGGGATGTCGCATGCCGGGGAGATCGCGGCATTAGCGAAGATTGCGCAACCGGAAGTTGGCGTAGTGACGAATGTGGCGCCGGTGCATCTGGAGTTTTTCGATTCGATCGCAGGCATCGCCCGCGCCAAATATGAGTTAATTGAATGTTTGCCGGCGAATGGGACGGCCGTGTTGAATGCTGACGATGAGCATGTTTCAAAGTTTGTTTTCAAGGGCAAGAAAATAATGTACGGCTTGCACTCCTCGGCGAACATACGGGCGGAAAACATTCAATCAAACGGCATCGAGGGATCGTCGTTCGATCTGGTGACGGACGGGCAGCGCGACAAGGCGACGCTGCCTTTGGTCGGAGCGCACAATATCTCGAACGCGTTGGCGGCTGTCGCGGTGGGAATCGATCGCGGCCTTACACAAACCGAATCTGTCTCTGCGCTGGCCACGCTGGCGCCGGCGGACAAACGCGGGCAGGTGGTCAAACTGGGTAACATTACGGTCATCAACGATTGCTACAATTCCAATCCGAGGGCGCTTGAGGCCATGGTGGATGGTCTTGCGGGAACTCCGGCGAAGCGACGCATTGTGGTGGCGGGCGAGATGTTGGAACTTGGTTCGGCTGGAGAGGAAATGCATCGGCGCTCCGGGCAGCATATGGCGGCAAAGAAAATTGATGTCTTATTAGGGGTTCGCGGACTCGCCCGTCCAATGGTGGAAGCAGCAAGCCAGTCGGGGATGCGAGCGTTGTTTGTATCGACGGCGGAAGAAGCAGGGCAGTGGTTGGCGCGTGAAACTCGTAACGGCGACGTGGTGTTGCTGAAAGGATCGCGCGGCGTGAAGTTGGAGCGGGCGCTGGAAACGTGGGAGAAGCTGTCGGCTGTTAGCTCTCAGCTATCAGGAAATCAGAAATGAAAACGCCGCACCCACCAGGACGTATTTTCATGAAACTTTTATGCGGAACGGAGGCTGATTGCTCTACTGGCTGCTGTACGTAAAGCTGTTTCATTATTTTCCGCCGTTCCGCATTTTTCGCTATCTTACGTTTCGTACAGCGTTTGCCAGCTTGACTGCGCTTTTTACCGGATTGATTATTGGGCCGTTGGTGATTAATCGTCTGCGTGAATTTCAGATTGGGCAGTTCATTCGCGAAGAGGGTCCGAAAGCCCATCAGAAAAAAGCCGGGACGCCCACCATGGGCGGCCTGTTGATCGCCATCTCGATCATTGTTCCTACGTTGTTGTGGGCGGATCTTAGTAATCGTTTTGTGTGGATTGGGATTTTTTCCACCTGCGCGTTCGGTGCGATTGGGTTTGCGGACGACTACATAAAAGTTGTGCGCCGCAGAAATCTGGGCCTGACTTCTAAACAGAAGATGGGTTTTCAAATCGCGTCCAGTGTTCTGATTGCGGTGGCGCTGATCGCCATGCAAACCCGCGATCTTTATTCAACCCGGCTGCTGGTGCCGTTTTTCAAGCAGGCGCATCCTGATCTGGTCATCGAAAAACTTTTGCACTATCCGCATCTTTGGCCGTTGGCGTTTATTCCATTCATTGCGTTTGTGGCACTTGTGATCGTGGGATCGAGCAATGCGGTCAATCTAACGGATGGCCTGGACGGGCTGGCGATTGGTTGTACGGTGATTGCGGCCGGCGGACTTACCGTTCTCACTTATGTGAGCGGGCATGCAACCTTCGCGGCGTATCTGGATTTACCGCGCATGCCGCAGGTCGGCGAGCTCACAATTTTCTGCGGCTCCATGGTGGGCGCTTCCATTGGATTTCTTTGGTATAACGCTCATCCCGCTGAAGTGTTCATGGGAGATGTGGGATCGTTGGCCTTGGGCGGCGCGATTGGAACCGTGGCGGTCATGATCAAGCAGGAGCTGCTGTTGCCGTTTATCGGTGGAGTGTTTGTGATTGAAGCGTTATCGGTGATTTTACAGGTCGGCTCGTACAAGCTCCGCAAGAAACGCATTTTCAAGATGGCGCCTTTGCATCATCACTTCGAATTGCTGGGATGGTCAGAGTCGAAAATTATTGTGCGCTTTTGGATCGCTTCGCTCATCTTCGCTTTGTTCGCGCTGACTACTTTGAAACTTAGATAAGACCTTTCACCACGGAGGCACTGAGACACGGAGAAAACCTTTTTCTTTTGATTTTCTCCGTGCCTCCGTGTCTCTGTGGTGAAATAGACCCTGTGGAACTCACTAACAAACGCGTGCTGGTGGTCGGCCTGGGGAAGTCCGGGGTGGCGTCGGCGCTTTTTCTCAAGGCGCACGGCGCGCGCGTTACTGTGTCCGACTCGAAGCCGCAGGAACAGTTTGGCGATGAGATCCCAACGCTCCTCGATCACGGCATTGCGGTCGAAACCGGAGCGCACGGCGAACGTACATTTCAAGGACAAGATTTGATCGTAGTGAGCCCCGGCGTCCCTGTGGATGCGCCGCCGCTGGTGCAGGCGCGTGCGCTTGGAGAAACGGTGATCGGTGAGATCGAGCTCGCGGCGCGGTTCTTCCCGGGTCCGATTATTGCCATCACCGGTTCGAATGGTAAGACCACAACAACAACTTTAGCCGGTGAAATCGTGTCTGCAGGGGGACATCCCACAGTAGTCGGGGGCAACATCGGCACGCCCGCCATTTCGCTAGTTGATAATGCAACGCCCAAAACTGTGGCCGTGCTTGAAGTTTCCAGTTTCCAGCTTGAAACCATCCAGACGTTTCGTCCGAAGATTGCGGTGGTACTGAACGTCACGCCCGACCATCTGGATCGTCATCGGACGTTTGCTGCCTATGCGGACGCCAAAGCGCGTATCTTCGAGAATCAGCAGGCGGATGATTTTGCAGTCCTGAATGCCGATGACCCCACGTGTGAAAGCTTTGCTAGTCGAACCCGCGCGCAAGTCTTCTGGTTCAGCCGGACAAAAGAAGTAAAGCAAGGCGCGTATACGAGCGATGGACGAATCTTGTTTCGTAATTCTGATGGACAGCGCGAGATCATGCTGGTTTCCGAAATCCCACTCAAAGGCGCGCACAACGTGGAGAACGTTTTAGCGACCGTTTGCGTGGGATCTCTGATGGGGTGCTCGCCTGACGTTATCCGCGGGACAATTCGAAATTTCAAAGCGGTCGAGCACCGGTTGGAATATGTGGCGACGATTCGCGGCGTGGAATATTACAACGATTCGAAGGCCACGAATGTGGATGCGACCATCAAGGCGATCGAGTCGTTTCCCGCGAACATTCTTCTGATTCTCGGCGGGAAAGATAAAGGCAGCGATTATTCGGTGCTAAATGATTTACTGCGCGCGCGAGTCAAGCAGGTTTACACCATTGGCGCGGCGGCGGCGAAGATCGAATCACAAATTCAAGGCGCGACGAAGATTGTTCACGCTGAAACCCTTGAGACGGCGATCAAACGTGCCGCGCTTGAAGCCCAATCCGGTGACATTGTGCTGCTGGCCCCCGCTTGCGCCAGCTTCGATCAATTTAAGAACTACGAGCAGCGGGGAAGACTTTTCAAGGAAGTGGTAATGGAATTGTCCACCGAGCCCGAACCACAGAAGTAATCTTTCCTCAGGCGTCCACAGGCAAATCTCCTTCGCGTCTTCGCGCCGCCGTGGTGAAATGAATGCTTCCCATGGCCAAGCGCGTTAGCGTCGATCGTTGGTTGTTTACCGTGACCATGCTGCTGGTTTTTGTGGGCGTGGTGATGGTATTTAGTGCCTCGGCGGTCATGGCCAAGGAACGGTACGGCTCAGGATATTTTTTCTTTTTCAAACAATTGGAATGGGCGACGGCGGGAATTCTGGCGCTAGTCGTAGCGATGAAAATCGACTATCGCCGATTGAAGCATCCAGCGGTGGTTTTTACATTGCTGGGCCTGACCACGCTTACGCTGATCTCCGTTTTCTTCCTCGACCGCGCGCACAACACGCATCGCTGGTTTCATATGGGCGGCTTTTCCTTCCAGCCTTCGGAGATGGCGAAGCCCACGCTTATTTTGTTTCTGGCTTTCTTCCTGGAGAACCGGACGAAATATATGGACGACTGGCGGAACACGCTGCTGCCCGCCATTCTGCCGACGATGGTTTTCATTTGCCTGATCGTCTTTCAGCCTGACCTGGGGACGGCCATCGCCTGCGCTGCCATCACGGCTTGCGTCCTGTTCGTCGCCGGGCTCCGCACCCGCTATTTTGGATATGCGCTCCTGGCATCGATATTGCCGCTTTATTTTTTGATCTTTCACGTCGCTTATCGAAGAGATCGCATTTTGGCGTTCCTCAATCCTTATTCCGATCCCCAGGGGCGCGGCTTTCACATCATCCAATCGTTGATTGCCGTGAGTACGGGCGGTGTCACTGGCACGGGTCTGATGGAGGGGAAGCAGAAACTTTTTTATCTGCCGGAACCACATACGGATTTTATTTTTTCGGTGATCTCGGAGGAGTTGGGCCTGGTAGGCGCCGTTATAATCGTTACGCTTTTTGCGATTTTTCTTTTCAGAGGCATCCGTACGGCCATCCACACGCAGGACAATTTTGGGCGCTTCCTCGCCGTCGGCATTACCAGCATGGTCGTGGTGCAGGCATTCATCAATATCAGCGTGGTGCTGGGGTTGATGCCGACGAAGGGCATTCCACTCCCGTTCATTTCTTACGGCGGTTCTTCTTTATTTATGACGCTCGCTTGTGTTGGTGTGTTGCTGAATGTAACCAAGCATGCCGAGTGATACGCAGTCAGAGCGTTAACCCATCAGCACCTACCGGTGAGCGTTCCGGTTTATAGTCAGAAGATGCGAGCCATTCTGGCGGGAGGCGGTACCGGTGGCCATGTGATCCCCGCCATCGCCATCGCGCAGGAACTCAAAAAAGATTATGGCGCCGAAGTTCTGTTTATCGGGACTGCTCGCGGCATCGAGAATCGGTTGGTTCCGGCTGCCGGTTTTTCTTTGCAGTTGATCGAGGTGGGTGCGCTAAATAAAGTGAGTTTTAAGACGCGCCTGAAAACTTTTGTGGATCTACCGCGTGCCGTGCTGCATTCCCGCAAAATCTTGTCAGAGTTTCGACCTGACGTTGTGATTGGCGTCGGCGGATACGCTTCCGGCCCCGCGATGCTGGCGGCAATTCTGAATCGAACTCCTACGTTGGCCTTTGAGCCGAACTATGTACCCGGTTTTGCGAATCGTAGAGTGGCGCGGTTCGTATCCGCCGCCGCCGTCCATTTTGAAGAGACGGCAAAGTATTTTCGCAACGCTCAAGTCACAGGCGTTCCCGTACGGCAGGCTTTTTTCGACATCGCGGCAAAGTCTTCCGAAATTTCGCGACCTGTGCTGCTGGTTTTTGGCGGCAGCCAGGGTGCACATGCAATCAATCAGGTTGTGATTGAAGCGGCGCCAGCATTACAGGCACGCATGCCCGGAATTCGGATCATCCATCAAACTGGCGAACGTGACTATAATGACGCGCAAGCGGCTTACGCACCATTTGGCGAGGCGGTTCAGGCGCATCGCTTCATCGACGACATGCCGGGCTTTTTCGCGCGGGCGGACCTTATTTTGTGCCGGTCGGGTGCAAGTACTGTCGCAGAATTAACTGCGGCCGGGAAGCCCGCTATTCTCGTCCCGTTTCCACGGGCGGCCGATGACCATCAAAAGAGAAACGCTGAAGCTTTGGAGCGGGCGGGCGCGGCGGTAATGCTGGAAGAATCGAAATTGACTGGCGAGAGTTTGCTGGCGACGGTGAGCGCATTGTTGAGCGATAGTGATCGTTTGGAAAAAATGCGAAACGCCGCACACCATTTGTCGCATCCAAATGCCGCGAGAGATATTGCAGTCATGGCCGCCAAACTGGCAGGAATCAAAAACTTAGCCACGGATTTGCGCTGATTTTTGCGGATTTTTTATATATCTGTGTTGATCCGCGTGATCTGTGGCCAGAAATTAACTTATGTTTGCGAAAATTCAGCGGATTCATTTCGTGGGGATTGGCGGCATCGGCATGAGTGGGATTGCCGAGGTGCTGCTGAACCTTGGTTACAAAATTTCCGGGTCTGATCTTAAAAATTCGAGCGTCACTCAGCGGCTCTCCGGGCTGGGCGCAACGATTTTTGAAGGCCATCGAGCAGAAAATGTGGTTGGCGCCGATGTAGTAGTCACCAGTTCGGCGATTGTGCCGGACAATCCGGAAGTTACTGAAGCTCGCAATCTGCACATCCCCGTCATTCAGCGCGCGGAAATGCTCGCCGAGTTGATGCGCCTGAAATACGGCATCGCGATCGCCGGCATGCATGGCAAGACTACAACCACTTCCATGGTGGCGGCGGTGCTGGCCGCCGGAGAGCTTGATCCCACCGTGGTTGTTGGAGGCCGGGTCGACGCGATGGGATCCAATGCGCGCCTCGGCAAGTCGCAATATCTGGTGGCGGAAGCTGATGAAAGCGATCGTACGTTTTTGAAATTGTCGCCGATCCTCGCGGTGGTCACGAACATCGATCGCGAGCACATGGATTGTTATCGCAACATGCGCGATGTGAAGCGGGCGTTTTTGGATTTCATGGATCGCGTTCCTTTTTACGGCATGGTCGTGGCCTGCAACGACGACGCTCAATTGCGAAAACTTTTGCCGGAGGTTCGTCGACGGGTTGTGACCTACGGGACGCGTCGAGGCTCAGATTTTCTGATCAAGCTGGATGAGTCGACCTTCGACGCCGATACCGGACGTCCGCTGAGCCGCTTTCGCGTCGCGTATCGAGCCAAGAACCTCGGCGAATTTACTTTGCATGTGCCGGGTTTGCACAATGTACTGAATGCCACGGCCGCGATTGCGGT
>DATBAX010000357.1:0-11809 GCA_036271275.1 Terriglobales bacterium | reverse complement strand
GTGCCCACGCAGACGAAGGAAAGATCCGTTTCGCGAATGGCTTTGGCCTGGTCGTCGGTGGCGCGCAGCCTGCCGGACTTGGCGTTGGCGGCGATCATCTCGCCGATGTCAGCTTCAATAATTGGCGATTGGCCATTGTTGATGAGGTCAACCTTGGTGGGAAAAGGGTCCACGCCCAGGACTTCATGTCCATCATTGGCGAGGCATCCCGCCGACACCGCACCCACATAACCCAATCCGAAGACGCTAACTTTCAAGATGCTTTCCTTTCCTCAGCTATCAAAGTTTGTCCGATTACATCTCAAAGCGCAAGGCAGCAATCGGGTCAAGCCGGGCAGCCTTTCGCGCCGGATAGACCCCAAAGAAAATTCCAACACTGGCGGAGACGATCAATCCGGCAGCAACTGCCCATAGTTTAATTGCGGAAGGCATACCCACGGCGAGAGTGATGCCTTTGGCCAAAGTCACGCCCACCAGCACACCCATGGCGCCGCCTACCATCGACATGGTCGCGGATTCCACGAGAAATTGCATCAGCACATCGGCGCTGCGGGCGCCCACGGCTTTGCGAATCCCAATCTCGCGAGTGCGCTCGGTCACCGAAACCAGCATGATATTCATGATCACGATGCCGCCAACCACCAACGAAACCGCGGCGATGCCGATCATCGCGAGGAAAAATGTCTGGCTGAAACCTGACCAGATACTGAGCAAGCTAGCGTTGGTTTCGATATCGAAACTATCATCCGCACCCGCACGATCATGGCGGTGAGACCGGAGGGCGACCCGGCCTTCGTCCATGGCGAGGCTCAGCCCGGAGCCGGCGTTGATGGCTTTGCCTGAAATCGTAATGCTGTGACTGTGGACACCGTATTGTTTGAGATAGGCGGTAATGGGCACCATCACATAGTTATCGAGGCTCTGGCCCAGCGTCTTCCCTTTTTTCTTTCCGACTCCGATGATTTGATAAGTCCAGCCGTCTACACGAATTTCGCGACCGAGCGGATCGGCAGCCCCCATCAAATTATCGACGACATCGACTCCAACAACCGCGACGGCGGACTTGTTATTCAAATCGGTTTCATTCAACATGCGGCCGGCGGTCAATTCGGTATCATAAATGGGGGCCATCGATGGCGTAATTCCCTGCACAGTCGTGTCGGTAATGGACTGTTCGGCATACTTCACATTCCCGGTGGAGTTTCGGAGGGCAGCCCCGACGTACAGGCAATGTTGGCAGGCTTCTGCGACCGCCTGGTAGTCCTCCATGTTGAGGTCTTTGCGTTTTTCGCCTTCCAGGAAGTGGTCCACATTCGTGACAGCCGGGGAAACTTTGAAAGCAATGAAGACATCCGCGCCGAGGTTGAAAATCTTCTCGGCTACGTAACCGTTGATTCCGTTCACGAACGTGACGACCGCAATTACCGCCGCGACACCAATCATCATTCCCAGTAAAGTAAGCGTGGAACGGAGCTTATTCGCCCAGAGAGATTGCAGCGCGATGCGGATGGCTTCAAAGATTTTCATTGTTTAGCCGGTCAATTCTAATGCACTCAACCCAAGCAGTTTATCAGTTCCGGAATTGGGGCTTGCGGAAGTTGGTCCACCTGGGCAGGGCGAGCTATCCGGGTAGTGGTGCAGGTTGACGGAATAAGGTTCGTGTCAGGGCATGGCCTTCGGCCGTGCCGAATCAATCTAAAGGAAGGATTGCGGTGCCGAGAGGCGCAACTGCTAAGAAGCTAGGCCATAGGTTGTTGCGCCTATCGGCGCGTTAATCGATTCGATCCAAAATGGCGGGGCTGAAGCCACTGCCTGACACGAACCGACATCTCAAACTGCACCACCGCCGGTATCCAACCTTTCTTGTTTTTTCATGGTTTCCGGCATAAAATTTGCGACTGTTTCCTGGAGGTCTCATGAACGCGATGCCAATCCCAGCCGTTACGCCAGATCCGGCACCTGCACCGATGTCCCAAGGCAGCCGGATTGTGAATACCTTCATTGCGCCCAGCAAGACATTCACAGATCTTCAACGTGACGCCAGCTGGTGGGCACCGTGGTTGCTCATAGCCGTTTTCTCGATAATTTTCGTGTACAGCATGGGCAGGAATGTCGGATTCGATCAAATTGCCAAGACCGAACTGGCGAGATCGGCTTCTCAGAGCGAGCAATTTGACAAGCTTCCGCCTGGCGACCAGGTCAAGAATATGCGCATCCGCACTGCCTTTACTGAATACATCGCCTATGGAGTACCAGTGGTTGCGCTGATCGCCTGGCTGGTGATGGCGGCTGTGCTCATGGGTGCTTTCAATTTCGGGGCGGGCGCTTCGGTTTCGTTCAAGGTTGCATTCGCAATCGTGGTCTATGGCAGCCTGCCGGGAATTCTGCACGCTTTGCTGGGAACTATTTCCTTATTTGCCGGAGGCATGTCCGGGGCACTCGACAAAGAGGCGTTCAACGTCAACAACCCTGTGGCCACCAACCCAGCTTATTTTATGGATCCTTCGGCGAACAAATTTGTTTACGGCATGGCTACGGCATTCGACGTTTTCATGATTTGGACCATCATCCTGATGGGGATTGGGTTCGCCTGCAATAGCAAAGTAAAACGCGGGACTGCGATTGGGATTGTCGCCGGGCTTTATTTGTTTTATAAGCTCGTGGTGTCCGGATTGATGGCCAGGTTCTCGTAATTCTCTCGGAAACAAATCCTAAGAATGATGTGGGGCCGGCCCACTGCGCGCTCACGCTCGTGCGCAAACGAGAGCGTCCGCGCCTACGCAACCTGTGTTTCTAAATTATGATGGAGTGCTGCACTAGAAACGAGGCCATGGAATGAGTCAAATACCGTCGGATGCCCTGGTATTTTTTGGGGCCACAGGCGATCTTGCCTATAAGAAAATATTTCCCGCGCTCCAGCGATTGGCCAAGCGCGGGAGGCTCAACATGCCGGTGATCGGCGTCGCCAAGGCTGGATGGAATTTAGACCAGCTCAAGGCGCGGGCCAAGGACAGCGTGGAACATTACGGCGGGCTGGATGCAGACGGCTTCCCGAAACTGATGAGCGTTTTGAAATACATCGACGGCGACTATTCCGATGAGGACACTTTTCGCAAACTTCGGCAGGAACTGGGAAGCGCCCAGCATCCTCTGCACTATTTGGCAATCCCTCCAAGTTTGTTTGTGGACGTCGTGAAAAAGCTGGCTGGTTCTGGATGCGCCGAAGGAGCACGGGTGGTGGTTGAGAAACCTTTCGGACATGACTTGGCGTCGGCTGAGGCCTTAAACCAGACGTTACACGCCACACTGAAAGAGGAAGATATTTTCCGGATCGATCATTATCTGGGCAAGAATGCGGTTCAGAATGTGTTGTTTTTTCGTTTCGTGAATTCATTTGTCGAACCCATCTGGAATCGCCGTTATGTAGAGAGCGTGCAGATCACGATGGCGGAAAACTTTGGAGTTGAGGGACGCGGCGCGTTTTACGATGCGGCGGGAACGATCCGCGACGTGGTACAGAACCATCTGCTGCAACTCTTGAGCAACGTGGCCATGGAGCCGCCTCCGAGCAATGACGCCGAGAGGATGCGCGACGAAAAGGTCAAAGTCTTGCGAAGCATTCCGGCATTGCGTCCGCAAGATGTAGTGCGCGGGCAATTCACCGGATATCGCAAAGAACCCGGCGTGAAGCCTGGTTCGCAGGTGGAAACTTACGTAGCGCTGCGCCTCTATATCAATTCGTGGCGATGGAAAGGTGTTCCCTTCTATATTCGCGCGGGAAAATCGCTGCCGGTCACGGCCACCGAAGTTATGGTAAAGCTGCGCCAGCCACCGGCTACTTTTTCCGACACTCCGCCGCCGGCGAATTATTTTCGCTTTCGCGTCACCCCCGATCTGGTGATTGCCGTTGGGGCTCTGGTTAAGCGTTCCGGCGATGAATTTCACGGCGAGCACATCGAACTGCTGGCGGCGGAACACGCCGATCCTTCAGAATTGCAGGCCTACGAAGAGTTGCTGGACGACGCCATGCACGGCAATTCCGTGCGTTTCGCGCGGCAGGATTATGTGGAAGAGGCCTGGCGGATCGTCGATCCGGTGCTTGGCAACGCGACACCCCTAGACGCCTACGCTCCCGGTACCTGGGGTCCAATTGAGGCTGACACGCTTACTGACGGCGATGGCGGATGGCTTAATCCTTTGGCGTAGATGGAAATAAAGCTTTAATCACCAAGGACACGAAGTATCACGAAGTTAGTTCGAGAGCTCTCCTTTGTGATACTTCGTGTCCTTGGTGGTTTATTTATTTTTTCTTCTTGCCAGGCTGAATATTTGCTCGACATGGCTGCCTTTCGGACGGAGAATTTAAGGGTGAGACAAGGAATTTGCCGATGAGCTTTAAAGTACTAATCGTCGTTTGCGTAATGTCTTTCGCACTCGCGCTCCGGGCACAGACCAATGAGGGCTCATCCGGCGACAATGACAAGTCCTGGACGGCCAACAGCCAGGAACAATCCGCATCTGGAAATACGAATCCGACAAGAACTCAGCAATCGCATGTCGTCGAAAACGGCCGCGTAATCGATAAGGAATCGACTGAGCGCTTAGGGCCGGACGGCCGTTATGAGCCCTATCTCGATGCCGAAAAAGAAACAGTCAAAGTAGATGCGAATACCACGCGGACCATCAACCGCACTTTTGTGCGCGACGCCGATGGCCGAAAGACGCTCCAGCAAGTGACCGAGGAAGACAGTCATAGCCTGCCCGGTGGAGAATTAAAGTCCACGCTGACGACTTCGAACACGGATACCAATGGACGACTGCAAGTGGTGCAGAAGGAAATCCAGGACACGAAGCAAATCAGTTCTGATGTCAAAGAAACGAAAACTACGGTGCTGACTCCTTCTCCGAACGGCGAGCTGGCGCCGTCTCTTCAAAGGGACGAACGCGACACGCGCCGCAGCAAGGACCTCACCGAATTCCACAAATCTACATCACTTCCCGATTCGAACGGCAATTGGGTGGTGAACGAAGTCAAAGAAGGTGCGATCCGCGGCGATGGCAAGAACCAAACGAAGGAAGAAAACGTTTTGCGTCCCGACAACGACGGCCGCCTTGCAGTGGCAGAGCGAACCGTTACCAAAGAATCTGAAAGCACTCCCGGCAACAAGCACCAGACGGTTGAACAATATTCAACCAATGTTCCGGGAGGAGTGGACGAAGGCCGGTTGAGCTTGAGTCAGCGCGTGAGCACCGTCCAAACGGTTTCGTCAGACGGGAAACAGGTTTCCCAGACGCAAACAGACTCGCGAAATCCCGGCGAGTTGAATGGCGGACTTCGACCGACTCAACAAACGATTGACATTGTGCGCCCGGGAGCCGATGGCAAAAATCAGGAGCAACGCATCATTCAAACGCCGGCGGCAAGTGGAGCGCTTGGCGTGGTATCGGTTGACACCCGGCAAGTGACGGCTACTCCGCCGGTACAGGTCGATACACGGAAGCCGGCTGCCGCCGCTGCCGTCAAAGTGAACACCGGAAGTCCCGCCAAACCCAAATAAAGAGTGTTTCTTAGTATAGTCATCCATTGATTTAGAACTGAATCCACTTTCATTCCGGGCGGCTTCAACCATGCTGATTGCAAAACGAACCACAATTCTGTGGATTTCCTTGTCATTAAGCCTGACCTCAGTTGCCCAGCAGAAACCTTCTCCGCTTGCACCGTACGTGAAGGAAGATTCGCCGGTGCTGGTGCTGGAGCATGTGCGCCTTATTGACGGCACCGGTTCGGCGCCACAGGAAGACATGCGCGTCGACATCGCCGGAGGCAAGATCAGCGCTGTCCGAGCGGCGAGTGAGCACAGCCGTTATCCACCCGATGCCAAGGTGCTGGACATGACGGGAAAGACAGTGATCCCCGGCCTGGTGGGGATGCACGAACATCTTTTCTATCCCACGCCGCAAGAACCCCTGGGTGGCGTGGCGCTCTATGGGGAGGCGCCGGACAGCGCTCCGCGCCTCTATTTGGCAGGCGGCGTGACCACGGCGCGGACTGCGGGCAGCCTGGAGACCTACACAGACCTGGAACTGAAGCGGGAGATCGACGCGGGATTGCTGCCCGGCCCAAGCTCGATGTGACGGGCCCCTATCTCGAGGGTAAAGGCAGCTTCGCAGTCCAGATGCATGTGCTTGCGGATGCGGACGACGCTGCGCGGACTGTGGATTATTGGGCCGCCGAGGGCGTGACCTCGTTCAAGGCATACAACTACCTCACGGCGGCTGAACTGAAGGCGGCCATTGACCATGCTCACGCCCATGGGATCAAAATAACCGGGCATCTTTGCTCTATCGGATTCAGGCAGGCGGCCGCGCTGGGCATCGACAATCTGGAACACGGTCTGGCGGTGGATACCGAATTCTTCCCGGGGAAGAAACCAGACGAGTGTCCCGGTTTCCTGACGAATTTGACATATATCCAGAAAAGCGTGGATGTCGGCGGACCTGAGGTCAAGGAGATGATCCGCGAACTCGTGGCGCATCATGTGGCCATCACGTCGACTCTGGCGGTCATTGAGACCTTCGGATCGAACCGCCCGCCCATGGAGCGCGAGAGCGCGGCCCTCAGAATGCTCTCGCCGCAAGCCGCGAAGGCATATTTGGTAGGCCGCTCCGGTATGGCCGAGCATGACATGGGAGGGCCGCTGCTGGGAAAAGAGATGAGCTTTGAGCGCGAGTTCGTGGCCGCCGGCGGACTGCTGATGGCGGGCTGCGATCCCACCGGCTACGGCGGCGTGGTGCCGGGCTTCGGCGACCAGCGCAACATTGAATTACTGGTCGAGGCCGGCTTCTCGCCGGTGGAGGCGATCCGCATTGCCACGCTGAACGGTGCAATCTATATGGGCCGGGACGCGAGCACCGGATCAATTGGGCCGGGCAAAGCCGCCGATTTAGTGGTGTTGGGCGGCAATCCGGCGGAGAAGATTGAAAACGTAGAGAAGGTAGAGATGGTCTTCAAAGATGGCGTGGGTTTCGATTCTGCAAAGCTGATTAAATCCGTCACGGAACTGGTGGGCGTGCGGTAATGGCATGTGGCAGTTGATATCATTACGTCAAATCATTGCAGCGAACGCGCCTGATCACGAATCTAACCCCCATTAGTCATACACACTCATTTTCATGGATCATTTAGTCATACTTATCGCGCACCACGGATATCTGGTCATCTTCCTGATCGTGCTTGCGGAAGCGCTGGATTTACCTCTGCCCGCGTCATTGGCGATGATTGCAGGAGGGGCTGCGGCGGCATCCGGCGCATTGCGCGCCCCCGTGGTTTATCTGGTCGCGATTACAGCTCTTCTGATAGGCGATTCGATCGTCTATTTCCTGGGACGCTACATGGGATGGGCGTTGCTGGGTTTTCTTTGCAAAGTTTCAGTGAATCCCGAAACCTGCATTCTGCGGTCGGCTGAATTGTTCTATAAGCGTGGCAAGGTCACCCTCATCATTGCCAAATTCATTCCCGGGATCAATACCATGGCGCCGCCATTGGCGGGCAGCATGAAGATGCGCTTCGAACAGTTTCTATGCTTCGATTTCGTGGGCGCGTCCCTCTACATACTCGCTTACGGCACATTGGGATATGTGTTTCACCGCTTTCTTGCCGTAATTGCACGGGCCCTGGGCGCGGCGGGTCACGTTGCCGGAGTTGGAATTGTGTTGGTTTTGGCAGGTTACGCGGCCTACCGGTTTTGGCTCTATTACAAGAACCGCATCTATCGCGTGGTTCCGCGTGTACAGATTTCGGAGCTGGCGGAAAAATTAAAGTCCGAGGAAGCCGACAAGATTTTATTGGTGGATGTCCGCAGTCACGGCTATTACGATGCCGGCACTGCCCGGATGAAGGGTTCCATTCGCATTGAGCCAAACAATCTCAACGAAGAAATCAAGCGGCTACCCAAGGACAAAGATATCTATCTTTACTGTACTTGAATGCGCGAAGCCACCAGCGCCCGTGTGGCGCATATGCTGAGGGAAAAAGGATTCAACGCGTTCGTAATTGTCGGCGGTTTGGCCGCCTGGCGCAAAGCCGGCGAGCCAGTGGAAATCGTACCCAGTGACGATTTGGTGCATTTGCCAATGTTCAGTTAGGAACCCAATAATTCGCTGACCGCGCGGTATGCCTGATCGATCGCGACGTCGGTATACGCGGTCGCTCCGGAATCCGAGTTGGCAATCGCAATCCGCCCGAAGGGTTTTCTTCCAATCACGTTAGGGCGTTCGTTCTCGGGCCACTCCGGATCGAAAAGCGGATTGTATTCATAGCCGTAACCATGGGGCCAGCGATTCACGGTAATCGCCTCGATATCACGTGCCGGATCAAATCCACCTGCACTTAAAGTACGAGCGAGTTGATCACGAATATTGCGTTCGAAGGTTTCGAATGTCGTGGCTAACAGTTCATAACGACCGAGTTTGTGTTGTTCGCGCGCAGGAAGACCGGGATGGCAAGGTGTTCGGGAAAGAAATACCAACATCGGCTCGGCTGGATTCTTTGGACTCTTGTAGTCCCCAATATCGATGGGCCAATTTAGTCGCATGTCCATCCAATACGAGCCCGGCGCGGCGACTCCATGGATGCCGAGTTTCTGAAATGACGTCCAATTACGAAGGCCTACGCTGGTGTAGACGAGTGGCACTTTGACCAGATAATGCAGCGCCTCTTTCTGCTTCGCAGGCAGATCGGGACAAAGAAACGGAATGGCCATATTCCAGCAGGCCAGCACGCAATTTTTGGCGCGGGCCGTGAAGACCTTGCCACCACTGGCGTACGCGACTTCAACTCCATCATTCTCGATATTGCGAGCACGAACGACCGTGCTGTTCAAGCGGATTCGCACCGGCGATTCATCGCGATCGAGCTGGCTGTAATCAGCCTGCGCGGTGACGACGTCTTCCACCGTGTGTCCGGGAAGTGCTTGCGGAATAAGGTCACGCACCAACAAACGTGCGATCGAAGCGTTGCCGTCGGGAAAATGGAAACGGCTCGATCCGCCACTTGCATAGCCCGCGGCCGAATAGCTCATGTGCGGGGCAGCGCCCGGATCAAGATTCATTCCCTGATAACCGGGAAGACCTAGCGCCCAGCAATCGAGCGCCGGCTCGGCATCGATGCCGACACCCCATTCGCCATTCGTCCGAGTTTGATAGAACGGAATGACGCCGGCATCGGCCTTCACTACATTCAACAGATAATCGCGATAGCTCATCTTCGACAACTGCAACTTTTTTTCTGCGGAAGACAAGCCTGGCATGTAATCGACTTTGGCTTCTTCGATTCTTACGATCTCCTTTTGAACTTCAGGAGACAGTGGGGCTTTCGCCATGAACTGCGCCCATGACAAAGATTTCGACGGTTGCGAAGACGGTCCATCGTTCGCTTCGTCTCCCGATCCGCCTCCTGGAGTTCCAACCACCAGACGATCGGCGCCAAACGTTTCCTTATCGAAGAAAACGCCGGACCGCAATCCCATCGAGCTGTATAGCTTGTGGTCCGTACATTTTGCATCCAGTTGCGCGGCATCGATCCCCAGTTTCTTCATCAAGCCTTCCGCTTCCGGGCTATAAGCGGTGGGGCTATCAATCAGCATGGTGCCGCCGTTGAGTAGTTGCAGGCGTCCGCCGAGATGAAACTCGTTGCGTTTGGCGTGGCCGCCAAAGTCATCGTGATTTTCGAGAATCAGGATGCGGGCCGACTTTCCAGCGCGCTCGCGGAAGAAGTGAGCCGCGGACAGGCCACTGATTCCCCCGCCAACAACAATCAAGTCATAGGTCTCGCCGCTATCAATGGGCTTACCGGCTTTTTGCCAGAAAGTTCCGTCGCGAAGACTGTGAGCGACTTCGAACGATCCCGCGTGACTTCCACGCAATCCGGTGGAGACTGGCGGATTGCTTTTTACTTCAGATCCGAACATTGGCTGCCCAGGAAGCATGGCCGCGCCGATCGCCATGGCGGCGCCATTCATGAAATCACGGCGAGTGATTGCGCGGTCCATCCCCAGTTCGCGGTCGGAATAATCGCTCATGAGTGCGACCCTACGACTGACGACAGCAGTTCTCCTACCGCGCGGTGCGCCTGATCGATGGCAACGTTTGTGTACGCACTGGCTCCGGCGTCGGAGTTGGCAATTGCGATCCTGCCAAAGCGCTGGCGGCCGATGACGCACGGACGCTCGGCTTCGGGCCAGTCGGGATCAGAGAGTGATTCGTATTCATAGGCGTAACCGTGGGCCCAGCGATTCACCGTGATCCCTTCAATGTCGCGAGCGGGATCGAATCCCGAGGACCCCAGCATTCTGCCCAATTGATCGCGAATATTTCGCTCGAACGTCGTGAATGGAGTCATGATCAGTTCCACTCTCCCCATGCGATATTGTTGCTGGCGAGGGAGGCCCGGTTTGCATGGAGTTCGTAACATGAATAAGACCATCGGCTCATCCGGCTTGCTGGGAAATTTGTAGGCGCCCATGCTCACGGGAAAATCCAGCGCAATGTACGAGTGATAACCGCCTGGCGCGACGATTTGATAGATACCCAGTTTTTCAAACGCTTTCCAGTTGCGGATTGCCACGTGGGTATAGACCAGCGGGGCCTTTACGTTATAGCTCAATGCTTCTTTCTGCTTTGCCGGAAGTTCGGGACACAGATACGGGATCATCATGTTGTAGCAAGCCATGACGCAGTGCTTCGCTGTAACCGATTGCAACTTGTCGCCACGCATGTAGTCGATGGCGACTTCTTTCGAAGACTCAGGCGTTCCCAAGTGACGAGTACGAACTACGGTGCTGTTCAGGCGAATTCGAATTTGAGACTTGTCTTTGTCAAGAAGGCTGTAGTTGGCTCGGGCCGTGACTACATCATCCATAGTGTTACCGGGAATACTTCCCGGGATTAGCGAGCGCACCAGGAGACGAGCGAGAGAAGCATTGCCATCCGGGAAATGAAAGATGTACGGCTCTTCGTCCTTGACCTCGCCCAAACCCAAGCCGTCGAAGCCGGGATAAGTGATTGAGTCGTAATCATCGCCGTTGTTGTAACACCCCAGGGCCGAGACTGCTTCGATTCCAACAGCAAACAGATCGTGAGGATATTTTTGAAAGAAAGGCAAAGCGTCAACATGGACTTTGCAGACCTTGGTGAGAAAATCCGCGTAGCTCATGTGAGCTAACTGCCGTTTCTTTTCGGCGCGCGAAAGGCCGGGCATGTAGTCAACTTTTTCGGTATAGACTCTTTCGATATCGTCGCGCGCGATAGCGGACAACGGACTCTTTGCCAGAAATTCTTTCCAGGGCGCAGTCCCGAGTCCTACGACCAGACGGTCTTCGCCGAACGTTTCGCGATCGTAGAAACATCCGGTCTTCAGCTTTGAGTAAAGTTTCTGGTCGTAGTCTTTGTAAAAGCGCTTCGTATCAATGCCCAACTCAATCAGCAACTCTTTCGAAACCTTGCTGTATTCGCCGGGATTCTCCATCGACTGGGTGCCGCCATTACTTAACAGCAACCGGTTCCCTACCGTAAATTCGTTGCGCTTGGCGTGGCCGCCAAAGTCATCGTGATTATCGAGAATTAAGATCCGGGCATTCGCTCCAGCGTGTTTGCGATAAAAATAGGCAGCCGCCAATCCACTGATGCCGCCGCCTACAATGACCAGGTCGTATTTCTCGCCGGTGTCGGCAGGCTTCGATTCACTGAAAGCCCCGTCTCGCAATTGATGAGCGTAGGTGTAGGTGCCGTCGTGATTGCCGCGCATCCCCAT
>DATBAX010000356.1:0-3796 GCA_036271275.1 Terriglobales bacterium | reverse complement strand
GGTTTCTACTTTTGCGGCGCGGATTTCCAGATAGTCGTCAAGCTGATCGCCAGTCTGGGTTTTGGTCCCGCCGGTGCGCCAGGATTCTCCGTACAGGTCGAGCATTCCAGTTTTGCTGGCAGGCTCCTCGCGCGATCCGCCGCGAATGCGTGCAGTGGCATCGATCAACGGCAGCTCGTGATCCTCCTGCAGGAAAATCACCATCCCGTTGGGCAATTCAATCCGCTTGGGTTCCTGAGGATGAAAAGCTTGCAGCGGGGGAATCGGGATTTGCTTCCAGGTAGTTTGCGCGAACATCGGCGGTACACACACGGCAAGGAGCAGAGCGACAGAAGGGATCAATTTGTATCGTTTCATTGCGCACCGCCTTTGCCCGCCTGTGCCGACGGCGGCGTGGTCTCAATAATTCCCACCGTCCGGTTCGTGGGGACAAAGATCTTCGCAGCGACGCGGCGAATGTCCGCCTTGCTGACCTTGTCGATGCGGTCCACACTTCGAAAAAGCTCGCGCCAATCGTCATAGCGCGTTTGGTAGATCGCCAACTGGGAAGCCAGGCCTTCGTTGCTATCGAGGCCGCGGAGCAAATTAACTTTGGCGCGAGTCTTAATCATTTTCAATTCTTCATCCGTGATGTCTTCGTTTTTGAGCCGCTCAATTTCCACGTGGATGGCCTCAGCTACTTCGTCCGGCTTGTGACCCGGCATGGTGAATGCGTAAAAGGCGAAGAGATGGGGATACTTGTTTCCGGGAAGTCCGCTAAATCCAGCGGAATAGGCTGCGATTTTTTTATCTCGTACCAGTGCCCGATAGAGGCGGGAAGTGCGTCCGCTGGACATGAGATCGGTGATTGCGTCGTAAACTGCGTCGTCGGGATCGCGATAGTCGGGCCGGTGATAGCCCTCGAGATAGAGCGGCTGCGCGGCCTCGTGCAATACTACGCGGCGCTCGGAATTCTGCGGGGGTTCGGTGGTGGTTCTCTCGTCGGGCTTTTCGTGCGAAGGGATCCGGCCGAAATACTTCTCGATAATCGGCATCGCTTCGCTGGCTTTTAAGTCTCCCGCAACCGACACAACCATGTTCGACGGAACATAGTATTTATCGAAGAAGGCTTTGGCGTCGGTTGCCGAGAACGTGTTGAGATCGGCAGTCCAGCCGATGGTTGGCTGATGGTATTGATTGGCCTGAAACGCCGCCGAAGTGAATTGCTCAATCAAGCGCCCGGTCGGATTGCTGTCGGTGCGCATGCGCCGCTCCTCAATCACGACGTTGCGTTCTTTGTAAAACTCGCGCATCACCGGATGAATGAACCGCTCCGATTCGAGGTAGGCCCATAGCTCCAACCGGTTCTCCGGCAGGGAATAGTGGTAGGCAGTTTCGTCATAATCGGTGTATGCGTTCAAACCTTCCGCGCCGTTGTTTTCCAGAATTTGAGGAAACTGATTCGGGATGACGTACTGGTTCGCGTCTTTCACCGCATCCTGCCAGGCTTTTTCCAGGTCTTTGGTTTTCGCATCATCGTGGCCAACGCGGCGGTCGCGTTCGTAAATGTAGGCTGCATAGGCGACCTCGATTTTTTCGAGCGCAATTTTTTCGGCGGCATAATCTTTGGTGCCGATGGTGTCGGTGCCCTTGAACGCCATATGCTCGAACATGTGCGCGAGTCCGGTTTCACCGCGAGGGTCCTGGGCGGAGCCTGCATCCACATGAGTGAAGAAGGAAAAGACCGGCGCTTCCGGACGCTCGCAAATAATCACCGTCAGGCCATTGGCCAATTTCTTAACCGTGACTTTCTTCTCGAAAGAAGACAGGTCCTGGGCGGCGGCAAAGGTGCTGAGCAGTAAGGCGAAGATTAGAGATTGCAGGATGCGACGTTTCATCGAGCCTCCAACAGATTGGACGGACAAGGAGCGCAAAAGTCTGAAATTAGATCGTGAAGGGTATGTTATCAAACTGGTGCCGCAACGATTTGAGCCAGTAATATGTGTTGAGGCGGTTGAAAACATAGGGGCTACAGGCAACTTGGATGCTCGACGCGCTCACTAACAGCAGTCGAGAGCGAAGGACACCTTCTAATATGATCCACAAGAACTGCACAAGCAAATCCGGTGAGCCAAAGTGAGCAATTCACAGACCATTGAAATCGAAGGCAAACAGTTGGCGCTGACCAACCTGGACAAGGTTTTGTATCCAGCGACCGGCTTTACCAAGGGCCAAGTCATCGACTACTACGCCCGGATCGCGCCGGTGCTGGTGCCGCACCTCAGCGGACATCCGCTGACCTTGAAACGTTATCCGGGAGGCGTGGATCAGGAATTCTTCTTCGAGAAGAATGCCACTAAACATCGCCCTGACTGGGTAAAAACCACGCCGATTTGGAGTGAAGGGAACCAGCGTACCGTCAATTACATTCTCGCCAACGACCTGGCGACGATAGTTTGGATGGCGAATTTGGCGGCGATTGAACTGCATCCGTCGTTGTCGCTGGCGAAAGATATGGAGAGTCCACGGGCGATGGTGTTCGATCTTGATCCGGGACCGCCGGCGAACATTATTCAGTGCTGCCATGTTGGAGTGTGGTTGCGGGAAATCTTCGAGCATTTCGGATTGCAAAGTTTTCCCAAGACCTCGGGATCGAAAGGTTTGCAGATTTATGTTCCGTTGAATACGTCGACGGATTACGAGGCGACGAAAGGCTTCGCGCACGCGCTGGCTCGATTGCTGGAAGATAAACATCGGGACTTGGTTGTCTCCGATATGAAGAAACAATTGCGGGTAGGGAAGGTGTTGGTGGATTGGAGTCAGAACGATGAACATAAGACGACGATCAGTCTTTATTCGTTACGGGCACGAGAGCATCCTACGGTTTCGACGCCCATGAAATGGGAGGAAGTCGAACAAGCGCTGAAAAAGAAAGATGCGGACTCGCTGGTATTTGACGCTGGGCAGGTGCTCAAGCGCGTGGAGAAGATCGGAGATCTTTTTGCTCCGCTGCTGACTTTGAAGCAGAAACTGCCTAAGTTTGACGGGATCGCGGAGATCGGGCCCCGAGTGGAGATTGCTGCTCAGGCGGAGAAACCCGCCAAGAAGGCCGTCGTGAAGAAAAAGGCGGTTTCTAAGAAAGCTGGGAAGAAGACAAAGTAGTTACGCGCGTAGGGGTCCTTCGATTTCGTGATTGCTTCGCATCGCGAAGCAATCACTACGCTCAGGATGACAGGTAAACTTTAAGTTTCTAGGAGTCTGGATGGCGCAAGTCTTTGTGGGCACATCGGGGTGGGCGTATCCGACGTGGAAGCCGGATTTTTATCCGGCGAAGTTGGCGCAGAAAAACTTTTTGCAGCATTACACAACTCAACTGAATACCGTTGAAGTGAATTTTACGTTTCGGCAGTTGCTTAAAGATACGACAGCTGCGAAGTGGATCGCGGAATCGCCAGCGGGATTTCGGTTTGGGGTGAAGGCCCACCAAGTGATTACGCATATCAAGAGGCTGAAAAATACGGCAGACTTTATGCCGCGGTTCTTCAGTACCATCGAGCCGTTGGCGCGGGCGGAAAAGCTGGGACCGGTGCTGTTTCAGTTGCCGCCTAATATGAAGATCGACTTGAAAGTCCTGGAAGAATTCTTGGTAGCGCTGCCTCGTACTTTGCCCTCCGCGTTTGAGTTTCGGCATGATTCGTGGTTTACAGAGGAAGTGTTTAATCTGCTGAAATCACAGAATCGCGCGTTGTGCGTCGCTGAAACCGAAGAGCGGGAGACTCCCGATGTGGTGACTTCGGATTTTGTTTACTACCGTTTC
>DATBAX010000355.1:0-72280 GCA_036271275.1 Terriglobales bacterium | reverse complement strand
TTTCCATCCGAGGATCCAGCTAAAGCCCGCACGAACAATAGGGGCAATGAACCGATTGCGGCGCTCGTAACTTCGGATCACACCAAACGCCTCTTCTTCACCAAGAAAACGATGGGATGCGGCAAAATGCCTTGACCCGACCGGTTACTTCTTCGTCAGGCCTCGCCTGAATGTTGCGCACCCAATCCGAGTTCGGCCCAAACCCATTTGCGACCACAACCTCGGGGCCTTGCTTCCTGTACTCGACAACTTCCAGCACGGTACGACGTCGAAGCCCAGAGAGTCGGCCTGTATGAGACAACAGCAACAAGCGCTTTCCAAACAGCCATCCAAGGCGCGCACGGTAAACGTATATTGGATTCGCCCGTCCCGAGAGTTCCACAAAGAACGTTACTTGGAATTGCGTTGGTAAACTTCGACGGAGTGGATTCCGTGAAATTGATAGTCTTTCCTGAATTCGGCATCTTAGGTACGTGGAAAGACCCATCCTCAAGCGGGCGTTTGCATTGGTTTGTCGCAGCATATGGGAATATGACTTGCCCCGGCAGGCGGCCGCCCTGTCGTACTATTTGGTGTTGTCTCTTTTCCCAGGAATCATTCTTTTTGTTGCGGTAGTTAACGCCATCCATGTGCACGGGCTTTTGGCCCCAGCTTCCAGTTTGTTGTTACGGCTGTTGCCCGCAGAGACCGTAGTCTCGTTTCAGTCGGTGTTGTTCGATGTACTGCCTACTAATGGAACGGTATGGTTTTCGTTCGGGACGGTGGGCACAATCTGGGTCGCCTCGTCCGCGTTCGCAGCTCTAATTGAAGCTCTTGATATGGCCTATGGCGTGAAAGTAGCGCGGCCATTCTGGAAAGCTAGAGCGTTAGCCCTCGGTCTGGCGGCTGCAAGCGGCACGTTATTGATGTCAGTTCTAGCCGTAATGATCGCCGGCCCGCGCTTCGGGAGCTGGCTCGCGATGAGGGTCAATCTCCCGCCATCGTTTCCACTATTCTGGGCCGTTTTTCATTGGATGATCGTATTTGGTTTCACCCTTGCGGCGGTCGAAATGCTTTATTTCCTTGCGCCCAATGTGAAACAGCGCTTTGAGGCGACGTTGCCAGGCGCGATGCTTGCAGTCCTCAGTTGTATTGGACTCTCATACCTGTTCGCCTACTACGTTCGGCATGTCGGAAACTTTAGCCACATCTATGGCACTTTGGCGGGATTCATCGCATTCATGGTCTGGTGCTACTGGAATTCTTTTGTCTTGCTGGTAGGAGCGAAGCTGAATGCCGAGTTGGCCGCGGTGAGCCCCAAGGGACCGGTTCTCCCTAAGCCCGTTGATTGAACGGTCTCAGAACTTGGTATGAAAGCGTCCATCGATTGAAACGCCGCCTAGTTGATCGCGTGCGACGCTTACTGACCAGCGCTTATTGATTTGATAATCGCCCTGAACAATTTCGCTGCCGGGTTGTGAGACATCGGTCGAGAAAGTGAAAAGAAAGTTCTTGCTGACTCGCTGCTGAATAGCAAGCCTTGCGGAAGGATTCTGATTGTTGCCGCCAATCAGCGGATCGATTTGCAGACTCGAAATTCCCGCGAGTTTCTGTACGCTGCCGCTGAACTGGCTGGCGGCCTGGGAGGCGATCATGGAGTCCGTGCTCTCGCTGGATGCGGCCAGCTCGGAGCTAGTTTTCCCGCGTGCAATGAGGTTGATGATGTCGGCGGTAGAAAGCGGTGGGTCGGAAACATAGGACGTGGTCAACATGTCGAACGGCCCACGCAGATTCAGAGTCAGATTGTACTGTTCGACTGTGGTCGCAACGGAAACGTTCAGTACCGGGCTGGTCTGGTTCGGATTCTCAAACGTGATAATGCCGTGCTGCAAATGATAACGAACATTGCGATAGAAAAGCTCCCCGCCCGTAAGATCGGTTCGGCCAGTCACCACGGGATTGGCGGCGGTGCCGGTCACCCGAAGGTTCGCGCTACCTTCCACGCTGATTTGCGAACTGGCTGCGCTCAAATTCTCTTTGGACTGAACCGCAACTTGCAAATTGACGGTGTCCGCGAAACCGGGCTCGCCAGGAGCGGAGGTACTGGCTGTGAACTGATCGCCAAAACTGGCGAGATCGAAACCTGGCGTGAACGAAAGATTGTCGACCAGGATGCGTCCATTCAGGGCTGAAGCCTGCATGTTCCCGCTCAAGTTTAAGTTGGCGTCCAAGACTGTCCTCAAACCGTCGGGGTATCGCAAACGAACTGAGTTTCCCTGAAGCGCAATATTGAATTGCAGGCTGGGACGATACGCAATGGAACCGCCGGCTGAAAGTTGTCCGCCGCCAACCTCCGCTGTAAGACTCGAGATCTGAATGCGATCGTTGCTCATTTCGAGGAGTCCGTTCAGCTTGTCGAGGCTAAGCGGAGCGCCGACTGTGGCCACAGCCACATTTTGCAACCGGATTTGGCCTTGCAACTGAGGGTTGCTTGCGGACCCTGACGCGTGGACGTCAAGTGCGACAATTCCTGAACTTCTGACGTCCGGAGCCAGAATGCGAAGCACTCTGGCGTCGATCGATCCTTGCGCCGTGAGATTTGGGACGGCGCTTCCCGCGAAGGGGATGTTTCCCTGAATTCGGACCGATGTACCGGTACCGCGTATCTCCACAGGTTGCAAAGTCGCGACCGAGTGCGAGCAGTCGATACGAATTGGCGCCGCCGCTCCGATTTCCAATGACTGATATTTTGCCGTCAGCGTGGGGATCGTGAGGTGAGCTTCCAGTTTCGATTTATCTTTCAGCGGACCTTTCAGAGTGGCGTGAAATTCAGTCTGTGCCGAGAAGCCTTCGGGCACTCCGTTGGAGTAGGCCGCCATGAGCGCGTCGAGCGGCACCGCACCGGTATCGATGGACGCGTTGGCTTCATAATCTCCAGTAAGGATTATGTGACCTCGCGCTTTGACCGAAGCCTCCGCAACTTGCGTGGTTAACGAAACGTCGGCTTGCTTATTGGCCACATGAACATCGGCATTTACTCCAGTGATCGACTTTTGGCCGATATCCAATTTAGGCAGTTGGACGGTCGCCGTGAGTTGAGGATCGTCGAGTGTTCCCGATCCATTTGCCGAAGCGCTGACCGTACCAGTTACGGGTAGATTCTTCGATTGCAGCGAATGTAGTTTCTGCAAAGCAATCGCTCGGGCATTTATCCGCATCGTGTACGCCTTTGTGTTCGGTGTAAAGGTGAGATCGGCATTCGCGGATCCCGCATCGGCGACAACATTCAGGCTACTGACAACGGATCCACGATCGGTGTGGAATTTGACGGCCAGGGATTGAACCGGCTCATCATAGACGCGGGTATTCCGGACTTCCAGAGAACCTGATCCCGCGGGCGCAAGCTGGGAGCCGCTAAACGAAATATTCGCCGAGAGGTCTCCGCTGACTGGATATTGCACCGCCGCCAGATGTTCGAGCTCAGTCAGCGACATTTGCCGGATTGAAAGATTCGCGCGAATGGAATTTGCGGGCAGATAAGACCACTCGCTAAGAGCAACAGTTCCGGAGAACGTCGCCTGACTGTGTTGTACGCCTGCTACTGTGCCTTTTGAAACCGCAACTCGTGACGGATCGGCTTGAAAGGCGAAATCGACGCTTTTCCATTCACTCCTTTCCACTTTTAAGTCTCGCGCACTGACTTGTCCAGAGATCTGGGGCCTTTGCACGGCGCCCTGCACCTTGGCCTCGAACTGGCCCCAGCCCGAGACCGCAACGGGTGTCGAGGGCTTCGCGCTGAACACCGATGCGAGAGTCGCCAACTGATGGAGATCGGTGCTTATCACTTGAAGTTGCAATTGCGAGTGTTTATTAATTTGTCCCTCAGCAGTCAGAGTCGTCGACGGTATCCGCAGTACGGTTTGGTGAAGAGTAAGTGTTTCATTGGCGGCATCGTAGTCCGCATGGATCGCCCCTTCGATCACTATCCGCGTGCTCGATTGTTCGGATGCAGCCTTCGGAGTACGAATCGTAAGATCCGAGCGCGCGCGAATATTGCGGATACTTCCGGTCCAGAGTCCATCGAACGTGCCATCGACACTTCCTGCGACGGCGACGCAATTTGCCTCCGGGTGACGAACCGACTGCTGCGCCGCTTGCAGTGACATCCCGCGCAGTGCGCCTCGCAGGTGAGACTTGGGCGTCTTGTCGAGGTCGTCAATATCGATTGCAGCGTTGATGCGCCCGCCGAGCAGATCGGCGGCGATCGCGTCGGCCCGCAGAGAGGCATTGGACAATTGATACCTACCCCGGAATTTCCGCACCTCAAGCCTCCCGTCCGAAGTTGTGGCTATGAGTTCGTCACTTCCGACTTGTCCCTGTAGCACGATGCTTCGCAAGAAAGGCCGTCCGCTTTCGCCGTGATAATGAAATCCACCGGTGAGCGAAAGATCGCCCCTGGTTTTCATCGGAATCTTCATTGCGACCAAATCCGGAGTATGAACTTGAAGATCGTATTCGCCAGAGACAGTTGGGTCGCCGTAATTGGTCAGTTCCGCGTGAACTTTCATGGTGGAAGACGCCACTCTCACGACCGCGGACTCAAGAGTAAACAACGCCGGCGTGGCAGCGAATTTCATTTCTAGGCGGTGGGAGATGGGCAGGTATTCACCGTAATGAAGTCGTCCTTCACGGTAAGAGAGCGTTCCACGATAGCGACTTGTCAGTGACTCAAATGTGATACCAGTTCCGAGATCGTGAAGATCGGCATCGAGTGGAGTCTTTTGGTCGTTGTAGTTCACTTCGCCTTGGCTAAGGGCCAGGTGGCCTACTGCAAGATCAAAAACGCTGGCATGAGTGCCCGAAGTAGTTTGCGGAGCTTGGGGAAGATTGTTATTACCTTGCTGATCTACAGCGAAATGTATCACTGGATGCTCGATGATCAATTCACCGAGCGTGATCTTGCGCCGGAGCACTGACTGAATTTTCAACCTAGCGGTCAACTTGTCGATCTGAAGGAGTGGGGGTTGGCCCGCTGCCTCCTTGCCGCGAACGGTGATCCCATAAAGATGCGCTGTTAACGACCAGAGGTTGAAATCCAGGGTCTTTATCTCCGTGCGGCCGCCGGTGGCATGGTTCGCTTCCTGAACGATCTTGCGCATCGCCCATTCGTGAAATCCGGCACTCTTTAAGTAGTAGTAGCCGCCGACGGCGCAAATAACAATTAGAACTACAAGCACCGCTAGCGTCCGGCCGATCATTTTTTTCCGGCTCATAATTATCCTAAAAAGACTGCCCCAGCGTGATGTAGTACTGAGTGGAATCGATGCCGGGAACCGGATTGAGATTCCGTCCGAGATCCAGTCGCACCGGGCCGATTGGAGTCGAGTAGCGCAATCCAAGGCCTATGGTATTGCTGTAGTTGTCGGCAAAATTCCTCAGATTGATCGCGCTGTAGACATTCCCCCCGTCGTAAAAGAGAACGCCTCCCAATGCCTTATTGATTCGCAAGGGAAAACGCATTTCAGAGTTGAGAATGAATAGCTGGCGTCCGCCAACCGGTACGGTAACGTTCACGCATCCTGTTTGCTGCTGCAAAACGTTGCAAAACGGCACCAATCGCTGGGGGCCGGCCTGATCGATGGGAAAGCCACGAAGCGAATTTCCACCGCCGGAAAAGAAAAGCTGGCTGGTCGGGACAAAACTTCCGTCGAAGGATTTCACCAATCCCAGCCGAACACTGTTGGCAAAAACGATGGAATGGAATGGATGGTAAAAAGCGTACTGCCCCAGAAGCTTGGCAAAGTTGGCGTTCGAGCCCAGTTCGCTCGGCGTGATGCCGAGCGTCAACGTGCCAAACTTACCCCGGCGCGCATCTAGAGGCTTGTCCCGCGTATCGCGAAGCAGAGTTCCCGACAGAGTGGATAGATGGACGCTTCTGTCCTCCGGTAAAACCAGTTCAGGCACCAGCAATTGCGACAGCGACGTCTTGTTGAAGTCGTATCGAAGCTGCAGGCGGGTATTGTTTTTCCGGCTGAGAATGCGTTCCAACTGGAATGACACATCGCCCAGACGAGCTGCGAAGAGCGGGTTTTCCGTGGTGCGTTCCGCCGAGAGGCTGGTGAGTGAACTCCATTGCGAACCGAAAAAATGCGGCTGCGTATACGTGGCGAGAATGCGTTGGTCCAGGCGTGAGAGTACGAGCGAGGCGCTGGCTGTCTCTGCCAATCCTCGCATATTGCGCCGATTAAATTCGATGGAGCCTCGGGGACTGGCAAAAGTCGATTGGCTCGGAGCAATCTGGTTGCCGCCGAGTTGTATTGGAGGTCCGCCAGGTACGGCGACCGTGCCGGCAGGAACGTTCCCGCCGCGGTGAGAAACTTCGAATCCGAAACCGTAGGTGATCTCGTTTCGCTTAGCCTCGTGCACCTTCACCAAAGCGGCTTCTTCGGTTTGGTCGGTAATCGGTTTCGTTGGACCAACACTGGACCAATCAAACACATTCAAGTCGTAGAGACGGCTCTCGGCTTCCAGCAGGTCTTTCTTTTCCATCGGAGCCCCGCTCTTGAGCTGGGCAGTTCGCTGGATTAACGAAAGATGCGTGTGATTCTGTCCCGCATAGATGGCTTCGCCGATCCGCACCATCTGATGTTCGTCGATTGTGTAGGCGACATCCACGCGATGAGGATCATTCGCATCTCGCCTTACCTTTGCCTTGACCTCCGCGTTCAAATATCCGAGATTGAGGTAAGCAGAAGAAATTCGATTCCGATCATCGGAAAGCCTGCGAGGCGAAAACGGCGTGCCCGGTCGCAACTGAAAACCTTTTGGAGCGGTGAGCTTATCGAGCGAAACATTCCTGTTCCCGGCGACTTCAACGTTGTTCACCAAAGTCTCCACGCCCTCGGTGATGCTGAAAACGACATCCACCCGAGGTTCATGATCAATCGACTGGGAAGAGATCTTCGCTTCTTCGTACCCCCGGTCTCGATACAGTCCTTCCAGATTTTTTTCACTCTGCTTCAGAAGATCCTGGCTGACGCTGCCATTCGACCAGATGTGAGCCTTCTTTACCTTTACTACTGCGGCCAGCTCATTCTCTGACAGATCGTGATTTCCCTGAAACCTTATGCTTCCAATCCTGTGCTTCTTGCCCTTGTCGATTTGATAAACCAGCAGGATTTGATCTGGCTGGCGCTGGAGATCAGCTTTTACCTGAACGTCGGAGTAGCCTTTCTTTTCGAAGAAGTCGATGAGATTTTGCCGGCCCTCCTGCACTAGGTCGCGGTCCAGCGCCCCTTCGGAGTAGATCGGAACCAGCTTCTTGATCTCTCGGTCCGACAAGAACGGAATAATTGATAGGCGCGCCCCGGTTGTTCTCACGATGACCAGCGGGCCCACCTCGATCTTCAGCGACACATCCACTCGGTTGGTTTCGGCGTGATACTGCGAGTGGTTTTCCTGAACATGGCTGGCCAACCGGTGCTGCTGCGACAATGTCCGGCGAATCGCAGCCAGGGCATTCGAGATCCGCTCGGGAGTGTATGGTTTTCCAGACTTGAGAACCCCTCCGGTGAAACGTGTCCGCAACGAGCGCACAGAACGAAGCAATCGATCCGTTTCGGTCCCATCAGTTCCTTGCAAAAGGATGTTGCCAACTCGTGCTCGTTTCCCGAGGTCGACTGCGAGCGTGACATCCACCAATTGATGCGAGTCGTCGATTGTGGAGCTCGCCTGAATACTGGATTGAAAATATCCGTTCTGCTGGAAAAAAGTCTGCAACGCCTTTTGCGCCACGGCGACCCGTGCTTTGTCATAAGGATCTTCGTCGGCCAGGTTCGCCACTTGCAGCAGGCGGGTGTAAGAGAACTGTTTGGTCGCCCCCGGAAAATTGACCATGCCAAGATAGTAGGCAGGCTCAAGCAGGAAATTCAAGCGCAGTCCGGAAGTGTCCGGAACCACTTCCACGTTCACTTTGGAAAAGTGCCCCGAGCCTTCGAGTGCGACGATGCTTCCATGTATTTTTGCTTCAGAGTAAGGTTCCCCCGCCTTCTGCTCGACTAAAGCCAGTAGTGGTTCCAAATCGCGATGAGGATTTCCAATCAGATCAATGGCAGCAACGTTCTGCCCTTCGTAGATCGGCTGGGGTCCTGGCACCGCGACCTGTGGCCACGCGGCTATCGCACAGAGCATAACAAAAACCACAGCCGACCGACACACAGGGCACCATATACTCGTTCTCTAGAATCCGCTACCTTGGCTCCAGGATTTGCTTACCCGAAGAGTCGTTCTGATGCCGTCGCAATTATGTAGGTTGCTGGGAGTGTGCTTTCTTCAGGATTGCGGGCTCTCAATACACAATTCAGATCGGGTAAGCCGCTGCAAATGAGATGCGCGCATTGTTGTTAACCTGGACCAATTGGTACTGTCCTTTTAGGACAACACCGACCAATTAGAGAAGCTTGCGACAAGACGCACGCGTGATAAGAAGAAAGATGTTTTGGGCCTTTTCATTTTGCAAACCCAGGTACCGGGGTCTCCATCAAACCGCTTCGATCCCAATACAGGGAAAGCTCCGAGCCAACGTTTATGCGGCGGTCCAAACCGCAACAATCGCCCTCGAGAATTCCACCGGACCGATGTGCAAGTCTGAACCCTCGGATTTGGGCACCGTCGTTTGTGCATGGTATTCCAATTCGTGTTTCCTGTTACAAATGGGCGGAAACTTGCAAACGAGCGCGAGTGAACCGGGCGAAGACTCCCCAAAAGGGCTATCCGCTTGAGCCGAATGCGGAGGGCGGAAAATTTACCGGAGGCATTGCAAGACTTGCGCCGGTTGTATCACGTTAGAAAGTCAGGCGATGCTTGGGGAGTCGAATCAATCTCGTGTTAGAAAGTATCGAAATTGCGACAAGAATACGCAAAAGGGCGTATTAGGTGACTGAAGATCGCCGTTATGATTGTCTGCTGCGGTATCAAACCCGGGCGAGCAAACGTGCGTCCAAGCGTAGATTGATTGAGTACGGAACCTTCCGTTTTCCGGAGATGAAGATGAATGACGCGTCGGATGTACTTGTAGAGCGACTGCTTGCCTGGGGCGTTGACACTGTATTTGGCCTTCCCGGCGATGGCATCAATGGAGTCTTCGAGGCTCTCCGCAAACAGAAAGAGCGAATACGGTTCATTCATGTTCGACATGAAGAGGCAGCAGCTCTTATGGCTTGTGGATATGCGAAGTTCACCGGCAAACTTGGAGTGTGTATTGCAACTTCTGGTCCGGGAGGAATTCATCTTCTCAATGGCCTTTATGACGCGAAGATGGACCGTGCGCCGGTGCTAGCGATTACAGGAATGCAGCACAGCGATCTGATTGGCACCTTTACTCAACAGGACGTTGCGCTGGATAAGCTCTTCGTCGATGTCTCCGTCTACAACGAGCGGGTCATGAGCGGAGCCCATATGGAAAGCGTAGCCGATTTGGCCATGCGAACAGCTCTCGCTTCGCGAGGTGTGGCCCACATTACCATTCCGGTGGATGTGCAGGTGCAGGAGATGAAGAAGGGAAGGTCAGAGCGAAACCCTATTCACCATAGCTCCGCGATTCCAGCTTACTTCGAACAGGTTCCAGCACAAATCGAGTTAAATCATGCCGCAGATATTCTCAACCGCGGAAAGAAAATCGTGATTCTTGCCGGTCAAGGCGCTCTGCACGCCAGTCAAGATCTCGAAGAGCTGGCGGAAATGCTGGGTGCACCGGTCGTCAAAGCTCTGCTCGGTAAAGCTGCCGTGCCGGATGACAGTCCCTACACCACCGGCGGGATTGGCCTTTTAGGAACCGAACCTTCGCAGGATGCCATTGAAGGATGCGACACACTTCTGATGATCGGAACGTCGTTCCCATATATCGAGTTTCTTCCTGAGCCAGGATCGATCAAGTGTGTACAAATCGATATCGATCCGCAGCGCCTCAGTCTCCGTCATCCCGCCAATGTCGGCCTGGTAGGAGACGCGAAGAATACAATCCGTGTCCTTCTTCCTCTTCTGAAAAAGCATGACAAGGGCTTTCTTGAGAAAGCTCAGAGGGCCAAGGCAGAGTGGCAGAAACTCATGGAGGAGCGCGGAACGCGACCGGATAAGCCGATGAAGCCTCAGGTAGTGGGGTGGGAACTTGGTAAACGAATCCCTTCGAATGCAATCGTCACTTCGGACTCCGGAACTATTACTACCTGGTGGGCTAGGTACGTCCCCGCTTTGCGTGGACAAAAGCATAGTTGCTCGGGAAATCTGGCTACGATGGCATGTGGCCTACCATACGCCATCGCCGCGGCGGTCGCATTCCCTGACCGGCCTGTCTATTGCATTATTGGCGACGGCGGGCTAAGCATGCTGCTGGGCGAGTTGATTACTGTGGCCTCATATAAGCTCAATATCAAGATTATCGTGATCAAGAACAACACTTTGGGACAGATCAAGTGGGAACAAATGGTTTTCCTCGGCAATCCTGAATATGCCTGCGATCTCTTTCCCGCGGACTTTGTAACAATTGCACGAGGTGCCGGAATTGAGGCCATCCATATCGAAGACCCAGTGACCTGCGGTGCTCAAATCGATAGTGTCGTCGGGCGTCCGGGACCTTGCCTGATCGAAGCAGTTGTCGATCAATTTACCCCTCCGATGCCGGCAAAGATTAAGGCATCGCAAGCCCTTAAACTTGCAGAGGCGTTACTTCGTGGCGAGCCGAATCGCATGAAGATCGCGCTGACGAATGCACACGATAAGGTCCGCGAATTGGTGTAAACTCACGCAAGCGAGAAGGACCTCGAGTTCGTCTTTTGAGATAAGGTCTTGCTTTGCGAAAAATAAAGGAGGTGGGACTGCGGCCCCATTCCGACAAGAACCGAAAGCGAGAACGAGTGGTATAAAGCAACGAAAAGTCCAGTAAGTCGGTCCTTATCGGCAGGTTGGACGGAATTGCACCACATGCCCATGGAAGGAAGCAGTGGGCAGTGGAAGAAATCCCCCACGAACGCGACAGAAAAATGCTCAGGGTTTCTCTGTCCAGCTTTGCATTGCCGTTCCCCTGTGTAATATTCTCGTCGGTCCTTTCTTAAGGTTGACCATTGCCGCCAGCCGATCCATAGATCTGGCCGGTCGCGAAACTTGCATCGTTCGCAGCAAGTTGAACGTAAATTGACCCAAGCTCAGCGGGCTGTCCGGGACGGCCGAGAGGAGTGTTGCCTCCAAACTCCTGCAGTTTCTCCTGCGTCGCTCCGCCGCTGACTTGCAATGCCGTCCAGATCGGGCCGGGCGCTACGCCATTTACGCGAATCCCTTTCGGACCGAGCTGCTTGGCAAGTGACTTGACAAAATTCATCGTTGCCGCCTTGGTGAGCGCATAATCGTATAGGTCGGCCGAAGGATCATAAGCTTGCACTGAGGCTGTCGCGATGATCGCTGAACCCGGTTGAAGATGTGGGAGCGCGGCTTTGAATATCCAAAACGGCGCATAGATGTTGGTTTTCATCGTCCAGTCAAATTGTTCGGTCGAGATCTCGGCAATAGACTCATGGCTTTGCTGCCGGCCTGCGTTGCTTACAACTATGTCCAAACCCCCAAGGCCGCGCTCCGCATCCGCTACCAGTTGTTGGCAGAAACTCTCGCTGCGAAGATCTCCCGGAATGGCGAGCCCCTTCCTGCCTTCTGCTTTAATCAGTGCGATAACTTCGCGAGCGTCCGGTTCTTCGGCGGGAAGATAGTTGATGGCTACGTCGGCACCTTCTCTCGCGAATGCAATTGCCGCTGCCCGTCCCATGCCTGAATCGCCGCCGGTGATGAGAGCTTTGCGACCTTTCAAGCGTCCCGAGCCTTTGTAGCTGGTCTCTCCGTGATCCGGGCGCGGATCCATTTGGGAAGCAAGCCCGGGCCAAGGCTGGGATTGTGATTTAAATGGAGGCTTCGGATACTTTCCGGTCGGGTCTTGCAGAGCCTGCAAGTCAGAGGCGGAAACCGTACCTTGGGACAATGAGGGAACTGCCGCTGCGGCTAGACCCATGCCTACACTGCCAATCATTTTGCGCCTTGTCACGGGATGGGAGGGATTGTCAGTCATCTGCTTTTGCCTTTCTTTAGCGGGCTTCGGATTGAGTGGAAAAATCGAGTCATGGAACCTGATTATTTTCCTGCGCTGCTCTTTCGTTCAAAGTTGTGAGCCAGGACGGCGACATGCTCGAGGAGCTCTGCTTACCAGTGCGGATACTGCTACCAATTCCCCCGGGAGGCGGTAAGAAAACATTCATCAAGCCGAGCACATCAGTCGTGATGCCAGGAAACAGGGCATGCAATTTCACGGCGACCTTGGCAGGTAAAGACAAAACCACTTCGGCGTCGCCGCAAAGACACGCGTTTACGATTCGGCGAGCGGCGCGCTTCGCACTCATGGAAATCACCGGCAGTGCGTCACTGATACTGAACCATGCGTATTCGGCTTCGTTGTTGCCCTTGAAGGAGGCGTTTCTCGGACTTCCGGTGCGCATAAGCCCCGGACAGATAGTGGTCACATAGATATTGTCTTTTAGGAGTTCGGAACGGAGGCCTTGCGAAAACCCAGTCAACGCAAATTTGCCGACGCTGTAAGGTACGAGATGCGGCACGCCAATTTTGCCGCCGATCGAGGAAATATTGACGATGCGTCCATGGCGTCGTCGTTGAAAAGACGGCAAGACAGCGATGGTGGCAAAATACGGTCCCCAAAAGTGTGTGTTGATCGAGTCTCGGTAGTCGTCAATGGTCATTGTCTCAACCGGGCCGACGCTGATAGTTCCAGCGTTGTTTACGAGAATGTCCACCGGACCGAAGTGTTGCTCGATTTTATCGACGGCCAGGTCCACCTCTTCCCGCATCGTCATATCGGTTTCTAGAATGAGTACCTGGTCAGTGATTGTGTGTAGCAGGGCTTCGGCTTTTTCGAGTTCGGTTCGATCGCGCGCCGAAATTGCGATCTTTGCCCCCCGACGAGCAAATTCCTGTGCCAACAGCAATCCGAGCCCGCGCGATCCGCCGGTAACAAATACAGTTTTGTTCTGTACAGAGATCGACCTCCGCCGCTTGAGAAACATACCGGCCGCCATGCCCAGTGCAATCCCGGCACTCACTGTGACGTTGCGATGCGCCATAATCAGAACGAGAACTTTCTGGGGCGGATGCGATCCGCCCCACTTAAAGTTTGAATTAACGCGACGAAGCTTGTGTGGTAGCTGGCTGAGCGATGGACTCCGCCTGTTTCAAATGCTCCTCTAACGTTGGCAAAGTTTGACTGGCAAACTTCTTCACATCCGGGTCCCGTGCAGACCTGCTTTCCCGCCGGAAATCGGCAATGTCTTTCTTGTGGTCCTTTAGCATGTCTTTCATATATGCCTGGTCGAATTGTTGGCCGGAGAGCTTTTCAAGAGACGCCTTGGTCGCCTTGTCTTTGGCGTTCAAGTCTTGCGGAAGATCGACGTTCTTCTGGGAAGCGAGTTGCTTCAAGTCGTCGTTGGCTTTTCCGTGGTCATCCACCATGCGCTGTCCAAACTTCTTCACGTCACTGCTCGAAGCCTTTTCCACGGCGAGTTGGCCCAGCGCTACTTCGGCCATCCCGCCCTCGGCGGCTTCCTTCATGAATTTGGTATCTGCCATAGCGGTTCCGGCAGGCGCTTTTGTGGCGGTGGCGCTGTCAGTCGGCAATGAATTCGATGGATCACTAGATTGTTGTGCGACTACACCGCAGGTCGCTAGCGCGGCAAAAACTACTGCGGCTACTGAGATTCTTGATATTCGGGACATGGAAAACTCCTTACCTAAAATTCGATTGGAACTAAACCTTGGATGTCGATGGAATGGGAGCGGTTGTCGGCCCCAACGTATTCCGGCAATCAATTCGGAAAAGTAAAGTCGTCTGGCGAAAAAGTTGGCTGGAGCGTCGTTTCACGGAGCGAAGACAAACCTGCACGCCGGTTTCCCATCCAATTACCAATATTGCTGGACGTCTTGAAGGACAAAGCTCTATGGCCCAGTGTGAAGTTTGCGGGAATGATTACGACAAGAGTTTCAGCGTCGAAGCGAATGGCAGGAAGCACGTGTTTGACAGTTTCGAATGTGCCATCCAGGCGCTCGCGCCTGCGTGTTCACAGTGCCGTTGCCGGATCATTGGTCATGGAGTCGAAGGTGGCGGGCAGGTTTATTGCTGCGCCAATTGCGAGCGTCAGGCAGGAGTTTCGGCCGTGGTCGACAGGGTGGCGTAGGTTCGCTGGCAATTAAAGGAGTGGACAAATGGCCTCAACGAAGCAAAGAAGCGCCGCAGAGAAAAATATCAAGAAGGCGGCGGCCGCCGCTAAGAAAAAACGGACGATCGCGCACCTGCCGAAATCTGTGCGAACCCCCCTGGGCAAGCAAGCCGCGTCTGTAGCCAAGAAGAAAAGAATGGCCCGCGGTAAAGGCTGAGAAACCGACTACTCATGTCGTGTGAAATTCGCATCGGCACCTCGGGATATCACTACAAACACTGGCGCGGACCGTTTTATCCAAATAAAATGTCTGCGGATAAAATGCTGGAGTTTTACTCGCAAAGCTTCGACACAGTCGAGTTGAACAACAGCTTCTATCGCCTTCCCACAGAAGCTGCCTTTGATAATTGGCGACAATCAGTCCCGGCGAACTTCGTTTTCGCGGTAAAAGCCAGCCGCTTCCTGACCCATCAGAAAAAGCTTAAAGATCCAGAGAGCGCTTTAGACAAGTTACTTCCGCGGGCATCACGACTTTCCAATAAATTGGGCCCAATCCTTTTCCAGTTGCCCCCTAGGTGGCGGGTGAACCCGTGTCGTCTCGAAGCTTTACTGGAGGCGCTACCGCGCGATCTACGATTTGCCGTTGAATTCCGGGACCTGAGTTGGATTCAGCCGGAAATCAATAAACTACTTGCGAGATTCAACGCTGCGTTCTGCATTTACGAACTGGCCGGCTACCGTTCTCCTCTGACGATCACCGCCGACTTTGCATATGTGCGTCTGCATGGGCCGGGTGTAGAGAAATATCAAGCCAATTATAGCGCTGGCCGCCTTCGTTGCTGGAAGCAAGAGATCGAGGCGTGGGCGAAAGATCTGGCGGCTATCTATATCTATTTTGATAACGATCAGGCCGGTTATGCCGCTCGGAATGCTTTGAAACTGAGGGGCATGATAACGGGGAGGTCGATCATGCGGTCTGTAAAGACACAGTCAAAAGCAAATTCAAGGGCAACGGGCGAAGGCACCCGCGCCACGCCATAGGGAAGACCTAGGATTTCATTTCAAGTCGCACAGCCGGATTTTCGAAGACGTGGTTGTACGGATACCGTAGTTTCTCTTCATGATCTGAAGAGACTGACGCTGTTCTTTCTCAGTCAGCGCTGCCACGCAGTCTGGGGGAACCAAGATCCGGAAATCTCGAACGTAGAGTTCTCCGGCGGTTAGCATCACGCAAGCGTTTGTTGTGATGCCGGTCAGAATGGCAGTGCGAGCTTTTATGTATTGCAGAATCGTTTCAAGCGGCGTCCCGAAGAAAGCCGAATGTTTTGGCTTTAGGATGACGTAATCATTTTCATTAGGCACCAGAAGCTTCACCATTGCCGCGCCGGGGGCCTCCGGGCGCAGGGAATGTTTTAGAACACTAGCAAAGTTCGATCGCCATTTGCCGTGATTATCATTCACATAGATTGCCGGAATGCCGGCGCGCTCACATCGTATCTTAAGGCGTGCGATTGCCTTTCCGAGGCTCTCCGATTTACGAACAAGCTGGTCGTTGCGTGGGAAGCTCAAATCGTTAATGACGTCAACTAGCAGAAGGACTGCCTCTGCCTGGTCGGGCGCGTTGCCGTGGAGATCTTCGTTCTTCTCAATAGAGGACCATTTACGCTTGCGCGACGTCGGCATTGTTGAAGCTCTCTCAAGCGGTCTGAATGCGTTTCATCGATGAGGACCTACAGGATAAGTCTGCGGAAGTTTCTTGATGATTTCCTCACTCGGATTGCCGCCCTTACAAACAGGATGGCCGAAACCGCTGCTGCTGACCCCATTTTGAATATCGAAAATGAGATTGTCGCTGGGCCCGGGCGCCACGCCCATCGGCACGGCATTCAATCCTAGTGTGTGCCGAGTTCTCCAGGCAACGACATGGTCGGCGCACGACGTGTCTCCGCTCACTCCCAGCCCCCCAACAATCTTTCCAGATTTGTCGTACAAGGCAAGGCCTCCGCCAAAAACAATCACTCCTCCAATTGGCTTTCCCACCAGAGGATCATCGGGCTGACCGAATTTCTGCGGATCACCAGCAAAGGCGAAAGTTGGATCGGGGCCACTCACGATGCTGTAGAGCGAATTGCCGGGTTGAGCAGCGGCATATACGTTTCCGGTGGAAAGCGAAAAATTGTCAGTGCTAAAGGCATTTGCCGTATTCGCTTTTTCCGCAGAGATGAGACGGCTGCCGGGCCATTCCGCACCTCGGTTCGGACCGGTGAACACCACGGCGCAAACTACGCCATCGCGATTCACGACGGCGCCCCACTCCTGATTGCCAAGGCCGCCGTTCGCCCCCTTTCCTTCTTTAACCGCGCTGGTTAGCGCCGCCTTAAGTTTGTTGTAGTCCGGGACTTTCGAGCAATCCTGCGGATTCTGCGCTAAGGAAAGAGACGAAAGAGCTACAACTATTATGAAAGCAGCGACAGCTCGCGGGAATACGATAAACATGGCAATCTCCTGTTCGTTTCATTTTAGGGTGTACAAATACGCCGCGATGTCGCGGCTGTCTTGCTCGGTGACTCCCATTTCTGGCATTGCCGTATGGGATTCTACTTGCCGCGGATGCTGAATCCACAGCATGAGATTGTTTGGAGTATTCGTCAGCTCCCCGGCAATGTAGTAGCGCCCGCCAATGCCGTCGAGCCGCGGTCCGATCAGGCCTTGTGCTCCGGGAACACCGGAAATTTCGTGACAGGTATTGCACCCGTACTTGCGAATTTCAGTTCGTCCGGAGCGAGCATCTCCACCGCCGGTGAGGGTTGCGGCCCGCACCACTTCGGTGTGACTTGGGCCTTCGCAAGCGCTCAACATCGACAGGAACAAAGCGAAAAGTAAGAGCAAAATCGTTCTCATTCGGCGCCTCCCTCCATTGGGCGAGCTAACTCCGCTAAGCGTGTGTATTGCCACCGAGTTTGCGATTGGTTCATCCACTTAACCAGCAAAGCGAGAGCAACGATCAGCAAGAGCGTCCCGGCTGGAATCCACATGATCAATCCACCGAGCTGTTGATCTTCGAGCGCGCTCAAATGCCAAGTGGGAGCAGTAATCACATAAGACGAATACCAGGGCCGAGGTGCGAACGTGAGCAATGCTCCCAGGACGCTCGTATGCAGAATCGTCGTAAAGATGTAGATCAAGCTTCCGCCGTAACCGAAAGAAGGGATTCGGTTCATTACCGGCCACCAAAAGATCAATGCCGTCACCAGGAAAGTCGTATGTTGCGCAGCGTGAATCCAGTCGTTGCTTAGCGTTCGATCAAAAAGCCAGGGAACATGCCAAACCCACAAGGCCACAGCCGATAGCAGCCACGCCGAGACTGGGACCGAGATTGAAGTCCAGATTGCTCTGAAGGGTTTTGCACGGCCAAGATTTGTCACGCGCTGACGCCATGGTGGAGACAATGCCCAAAGAAAAGGAATAAGAGGCCGGCCTAGCACCAGCAAAGGAGCCGACACCAGCATGAGAATTTCATGCTGCGTCATGTGCACCCAAAAGAGCTGCTCGCCGAGTTCGTGGAGTGGAGAGTCGAGCGCGATCACCAGGGAGATCCAGCCGAGAGTGAACCAGAGTATTGGCAACACCAACAAATTCGAAGCGCCGGATCTTCGTAACATTTTTCTTACGCCAAGGCCGTAAAAGAGCGCTGTCATTAACAACGCAATTACGACCAATGGCGGCCATGTCCAATTGATCGCAGATGCTGCGCCACCTTCTGTTAGAGATGACGTGGCCGTGAAGGTCCCAATCGAGGACAGCACTGCAAATTGAGAATTCATCCATTCCATTTCATTCACAGGGATTAAGAATCCAGCGCGGCACCGAGCCGGCAATCACTATGAGAGCAAAAGAAAGACTGAATGCCATTCCTAGAAGCGCCTGAAAATGAGCGCGATCGAAACGGCTTCCGCCTTCTTCCGATGTGGTGCCGGAAAAACGTCTGAATTCAACAAGACCGGTTGCGAATCCACTCAAGGCGGCGACGAAACAGGCAATGCTGATGCCATGCAACACATAATGGTGACCCGTCGAGCAACGGTGCTTTTCGAGCATGTAGCTCAATCCAAGATCGAAACCCCACGCGACAAAGCCTGCAGCTAAACTCCACCAGAGCCCCCATGGTGTCCGTCCGGCTTGGATAGTTTTTTCAGAACTTGCCATAACAGTTCTCATAGAAACCGAGTGGTTCCGTAAATCAGCGAATCAACAATCAAACCTGTGACGACAACGAAATACCAATAATCGGAATTGATGGCGGCGTCTGCGAGCCGCGTTCCTTCCATCTTCGAAGTAAAGGAGATGGCCAGCAGGACCAACGTTTCGACCAATTCCGTAGCCAGATGTCCCGAATGCATCCCGATAAGAACCCACACGGTGGAAGAATAAGCGTCATCCGTCCATCGACAATTTAAGGCGGTGAACTCGAAGACGCGGAGCGCCGTGGCCGCCAGTGCAAAGAAGGAGAGTATGAGCAACCCATTTCTAACCGCGCGGCGATTCGCGTCTGGAGCGCGTTTCCTGATCCACCACGCCGGGACGATGCTCAATACAAGGACTACGGCGTTGACCGCACCGAATGTGAATGCGGGCGGCAAATGTCCAGGCGGCCAGTTCGTGGAGCGAGTTCGCAGATAAAAATATGTCGCGAACATGAGGGCAAACATCATGCCTTCGATGGCCATGTAGAAAACGTTGGCAAGCCAGGTCGTGTTGCGATGACCAAACGCCACGCTCGGCAGGCCGGAAACGTCCAGGGCACGCGGCCTTCGAATTGGTTCAATCAGTGAATCCATGGCACCTCATTGGGAAGAGGCGTAGGCGATTGCCCGCGTGGCCAAAGCCACCCGATCAGAGTGGCAATCACAGGCGGCGCTCCAATGGGAATGGCCCAGGCAGTGAAGATCGATCCCACGAATGCAGCGGAGACTGTAACTGCGGCCAAGAACGGCCAGATGCTCGGACCGGGATCTTCGTCTTTATGCTGTGGGTCCGCGTCCAGGCTGTGAGTGACCAGAGTTTCGCGAATGTCGTCGCGCAACCCAACGACAACCGGTTGGTCAGGTGGGTCCTCCCATAGGGGATCGCGCCCACTCACTGTAGGAACATGAAGAAAATTATAGGGAGGAGGCGGAGACGACACCGACCATTCCAATCCAGCATCTTCCCAAGGATTATTGCCCGCAATTTCTCCCGTGTGCATGCTGCGGTAAACATTCGCGAGGAATACCAGGAGTCCAGCCGTCATGAAAATCACACCGGTCGATGCCAATATATTCAGCCCTTGCCAATGCATGTCCGGTCCGTAGGTGTAGATGCGACGGGGCATGCCGCGAAGTCCCAGAAAATGAAGAGTGAAAAAAGTGATGTTGAAGCCGAAGAAGAAGAGCCAGAAATGCCAAGCTCCCAGCTTGGCGCTTGCCATCCGCCCCGTCATTTTCGGAAACCAGAAATAAATGCCGGCGAACATGGGAAACAGAGCGCCGCCAATGAGCACATAGTGGAAGTGTGCCACCACAAAATAAGTGTCATGCACCTGCAAATCCACTGGGACGGAAGCCAGCATCACTCCCGACAGCCCGCCGATCAAGAAAACGAAAAAAAATCCGAAGCACCACAGCATGGGCAACCGAAGTTGAAGCCGTCCGTACCAGATCGTGGCCACCCAGCAGAAGAACTGCGTACCAGTGGGAATCACGATCATCAGACTCGCGGCCGTAAAAAAACTCTCGCTCAGTTGCGGTAGTCCGGTGGCGAACATGTGATGCACCCACACACTGAAGCCAATAAAACCAGTAGCTACGACGGAGACAACAATCGGCGTATATCCGAAAATACGGCGGCGCGAAAAGCACTCCACCAGCGTCGAGATGATGGCCGCGCCGGGAAGGAAAATGATGTAAACCTCGGGGTGCCCAAAGAACCAAAATAAATGCTGATAAAGCAGAACGTCTCCGCCCTCCGCGGGATTGAAGAAATGTGTGCCAACCAAACGATCCAGCAGCAACAGGCCACTGGCAATCATGACCGCCGGCATCGCAAATATGACCGCGATCGATATCACCAACTTTTCCCACAGGAGGATGGGCATGCGGTTGAGAGTCATTCCTGGGGCGCGATGCCGTAGGATGGTTGTAGCGATGCATATGGCCACGCCGAGCGCTGATACTTCAGTGAAGGTGATCATTTGCGACCAGATATCTGCGCGATGTCCGGGTGAATATGCAGGTCCGGAAAGAGGAACGTAGGCGAACCAACCGACATCAGGACCGGTGTTTGTCAGGAACCCGCCCCAGAGAACCAAAGCTCCGCCCACGTAGAGGTAATAGCTGAAGGCGTTCAATCGAGGGAATGCGATATTGCGGGCACCGCACATAAGTGGAACGATATACACGCCGAATCCCTGGAACATCATGGGGACGGCAAACAGGAAAATCATCGTGCTACCGTGCATGGTGAATACCTGGTTATAGAGATCCGGACCCATCAAAGAATTCTCCGGCCGAATAAGCTGCAGCCGAATCATTGCCGCCAGCACGCCGCCTAACAATAAGAAGATGAAAGCGGTCACCATGAAACGAATCCCGATGTCAGTGTGGTGAGTGTTGCAAAACCATCCCAAAAAGCCTTTCGGTTGACGCCAGGTATGAGCGAGACGCCGGGCGAGTCCCGATTGCCCGGCATCCTGATCATTCGCGACGATGGGTTCTGCGACCGCCAAAATCTTTTCTCCTTATTGAAGACTTTGCAAATAGACGACCAGCGCCTGGAGTTCATCCGGAGCCAACGGATTCGGCGACATCTGAGTGCCTGGCTTGATGCGCTGCGGATCGACAACCCATCCGGCGAGCGCGCCTGCGGTATTGGGAAGAGTCTCGGCGGCGATCATGTTTCGACTCGCGATGTGAGTCAGATCAGGACCTACCCGCGAGCCCGCATCCGTGCCGCGAATGGTATGGCACATCACGCAGGCGTGGGTGAGAAACACCTCGCGTCCGCGACTGGATTCGGAAGCCGCCGGCTCAATGGCCGGCTTCAGTTGTTGCTGCCGCCACGACTGAAATTTGTCGACGGGTTCGGCAATGATGGAAAATCCCATGTGGGCATGTTGAAGTCCGCAAAATTCAGCGCACTGTCCCCGATAAGTTCCTTCACGATCTACCTGGAACGAGAAAGCAGACGAATATCCCGGCAGCAAGTCGCGCTTCCCGGTAATGCTCGGCGCCCAAAAACTGTGGATCACATCTGCGGAATTCGTAAACACAACCACCGGCGTACCCACCGGAACGTGAATTTCGTTGGCGGTCGTAACCGTTTGGTCCGCTTGTGAATTTGGATAACTGATTTCCCACCACCACTGGTGGCCTGTGATTTGGATCGTGATCGGATTCTTGGAGGTCAGTCCTTCAACACGCTTGCCGGTGATTACGCTGAGCACGAGAACTACGAACAGGGTTAAGACGGTGATGGCGAGAGCGGAACCAACCGCCCATCCGGCTCGACGATCACCGTCGTCATCTTCGATGATGGGAAGAGGAGCGTCATCAAGAACACGGCTTTTTGCGCCAGCCCTCGCGAACGCTGCAACCATGAGAACGAAAACGGCGAAGAGAATCCAAAAGATCACCCAATACAACCATTCGATGTTGCCAGCTTGCGAAGCCGCGGGGTGCAATACGCTATGGTGTCCCGGATTGAGCGGCATGGCCTGAGCGGAGAAACGCGCCGGCACAAAAACAAATTCCCGGTTCACTTGGGCTGCCCCGGAACACCAGTAATTCCGGTGGGTATTTGCTCAGGCGTCGAGGACTCGGAGGGTTTCACATTCATTCGGTCAGGGCGGTCTGGGGACACTCCTTTCGGCAACAATCCGGCCAGCGAGCGGACGTAGGCAGCAAGCTCCCACGCCTGGTATTCGGGAATGCGATTTCGGAACGAAGGCATCCCGTTCGGTCTGCCTTGCATGATGGTCGCAAAGACGTTTCCGGGCTCGCTTCCGTAAATCCAGTCGCGATCCATTAGCGGTGGTCCGATTCCGCCGCCCCCATGCGCATGACAACCTACGCAGTTGTATTCTTCGTAAAGTTTTTGGCCTTCCGCTACGGCGTAGGCGCTTTCCTGATACATATTGGAATTCGGCGGAGTCGGAATGGAGTTCGCACCCGGATTGAGACCGCTGATCTGTACAGTATTCAAGGTGTCATTTGCCGGTGGAGGCTGTCGCAAAATCCGGTCTTCACGCGAACACGATCCGAGCCATAGTGTGCTCGCAAACAGAAAGGCGATATGTAAATGAAGACGCATCAGTTCACCACGGTTGATGTACTGACAACTGGCGCAAGAGGCAATTGCGGAACTCCGTATCGGTCGAGAATGGCCCTTATCTCCGAATTCCGCTTGTTCAGAATTTGCTCTAAATCGTCCCGCAACGTGGAGTTACCTTTGCGGACCCCCATGGAAATTGCAAAAGTAAAAGGCAATCCCGGAGGATCAATCTCCGGTTCTATTGGTGTGAGAGTGAGACTCCCGTGATATTTCTGTGCGAAGTAACCGGCCAGTGGTCCCCAAGCCACAGCTACATCCACTTGATGATTCGCAACGGCCTTGATGATTGAATTGGCACTATTGCCGGTTGTATCAAAGCCCACAATCGCCGCTTGTAGACCGCGTCTGGCTAAGGCTTCACCTGGCGGGGTGTATTCCTCGTCGAGAACCTGCACGCCGATTTTCAGTGGATGCAATGCTGGCGAGTCGAATCCGGACGTAAGTTGTAGCTTCCGGCTGCGGCGTGAAACAAACACGTAGCTGGATCGGTAATACGGGGTGGTTGTGAGGACCGGACGGAAATTACCGGGTATACCGATAAGCAAATCACATTGCGACTTATCGAGATACTCCCGTACAAAACCGCGGCCCATTCTTTGCCAAACGTAAATCAGGTGAGCTTGGAGATCTTTGGCGACTAGCGCGGCGATCCGATTTTCAAACCCTTCCTGCTTCATGTTCGAAAACGGCATGTTGTTAGGGTCAGCGCAAACGCGTAGTTCGCGCATTTGTCCCATCGCTGCGATTGCAGATAACATGATGCTCACAACCGCAAACAGCCTAAGGAAGGGCGAACACATAAAGCATGCCTCCCTTATTGGTGTAGTGCGGCAGGTCTTTCATGGCGTTGACGAAGCCCAAAGCCGCGGATTCGTCGCGAGCATCCAGTCCTCCAGCGACGATGGCGCCGGCCCATCCACCCACGCCTGCCAAGATAGCTACATATTGTTTCCCATCCGGTCCTTTATAAGTTGTGGGTTGTCCAATAATTCCCGATCCAGTCTTGAACTGCCAAAGCAGCGTCCCTTTATTCGCATCGACAGCTTTGAACCATCCGTCGAGCGTGCCGTAGAAAACTACGTCGCCGGCCGTCGCGAGCGCTCCGCTCCACACCGGGAAATGATCGGGATTCGTCCACACCACTTTGCCTTCGACTGGGTCCCAGGCGGTGAACTCGCCCCCATAACCTCCAGGTGCGTCGTACATTCGCACATTCGCGCCGACGTATGGAGTTCCAGCAATATAGTTCGGCGTTAGATCCTCCTCGTCCATGCAAAGGTGGTTGTGCGGAATGTATAGCAATCCGGTGCGGGGAGAGAAGGCGGAAGGTTGCCAGTCCTTAGCGCCCGGCGCTGTGGGACAAATGTCGCGCACAACTTTTCCGGTGATCGGGCGTTTCTCCTCCACATACTGCAACTGCCCCGTTTTCAGATCCACTCCGCGGCTGGTGGTGATTGGTGCAAATGCGGAGGCCGATAGAACCTCGCCCGTGGTGCGATCCATCACGTAGACGTAGCCATTGCGGTCAGGATGTACGAGAACCTTGCGGGTGTACCCGTTCACTGGAAGATCGAGCAGAATGTTTTCGTTGACCCCGTCGTAGTCATAAAGATCATGCGGACTCAACTGGTAGAACCAGATGGCTTCACCGGTGTCAGGGTCGCGTGCAAAGATTCCAGAGGTGAACTTATTGTCTCCGGGACGGGCGTCCGCGTCCCATGGTCCCGGATTTGCCGTACCGTAATAAATAAGGTTGAGTTGCGGATCGTATGAAATCCATCCCCAAACTGTTCCACCGCCAATTTTCCACGCATCCGGCGGCCAGGTTTTTACTCCCAGATCCTTGCCTCGATCTTGCGGATAGAATGGTTTGAATCGAGGCCCGATCAGTACATCTTTGTCGGGGCCTGCAGTGTAAGCGCGCCACACAATCTTTCCGGTTTTTCCATCAAGAGCCGTCAACCAACCGCGAACCCCAAATTCCCCGCCACTATTGCCAACCAGGACTTTGCCCTTGACCACCAAGGGAGCCATCGTCATGCTCTCGCCTTTGTTGATATCACCCACGCGGGTTTTCCAGAGTTCTCGTCCGGAAGCCGCGTCTACGGCGACCGTCTGGTTGTCCAATGTATTGAAATAGATTTTCCCGTCGTCGTAAGACGCACCGCGGTTCACCACGTCACAGCACGCGACCCCCTGAGATGCGGGCGTTGGCAACGGCTGGTACACCCACTTCATTGGCGCGCCTGGCTTGGTAAGGTCGAGAGCGTACAGGTTGTTAGGAAAAGGCGTCACGATATACATCGTGTTGTTCACGATCAACGGCGCTGCCTCGTGGCCGTGAGTCATGCCGGTCGAGAAGGTGAATGCCAATTGCAGGGTTTTTGCGTTAGTCGTGTTTATCTGATCGATCGAGCTATAGCGTGTGCTCGCATAGTCTTTGGCCGGCCTGGTCCACTGGCCGTCATCAGACTCAAGGTGTCCTTGGTAAGGGCGAGCTTGATAATTCTGCTCGACTGTTGGCTGAAGCGTTTGGCCGGTTTGAGCAGAAGCACTGCGTGCGATTCCAAACAACTGCAAAAGCGAAATTAAGATCGCGAAGTACGTGCAGTTAGCCACGTAGGACGTTTTGTCAGGGCTTACCAAAGCGACCTCTCCGTGTCATGTTCTCGAATGCGACCCTGAGATGCTCTAGTCAGCCGGAGAGTTGTCAAACACATTCAGAAGTTGGATGGGTCACTCGCGGGCGCTGGAATTTAAGGATGGAACCGATAAATCGCATAGGGTTGTTTCCGCACGTCTTTGCCCTCATTAAAACGCGGCGCTTCATTGATGTGGGACGCCGTAATATACATTGACCCGTCAGGTCCTTCACTAAACGTATCCGGCCACTGTAGACGAGGGTCTTTCATAACTGTGGTCAATTTGCCGTCGGGTGACATCCTTACGACGGCGTGCTTTTCCAATGCACTTAGATAAACGTTTGACTTCTCGTCGATCCATAGCCCGTCCACCGGAAAAGTCTTCGCAACGCGTTCCACGGCCGCGCTCGCATCCCCAATATTTACATCTCTGAGCGCCTGAGTGTTTATTCGATAAAGGGTTTCGGAAGTGAGCGCTTGATAGTAAAGATATTGTCCATCGGGGGAAAGCGCGATCCCGTCAGAATGCATTTGTGGAGCTCTTCCATCGGGTCCGAGCAGCGGCTTGCCGTCAATTGTGAGTTTGACATTAGCTTGCGCGAGCACGGAGGAATGACCGTCGAGCAATCTGCGTGCCTTCCCACTGTCGAGATCCAAGACAATGATTGCGCCAATTCCGCTGTCCGTCATATAAGCAACGTGCCGGGAATTATCGATGCGCACGTCATTCAAATAAGTGTTCGCCTTAACCACGCCGGGGCCGAATCCGTAGATTCTTCTGATCCGATTGGTTTGCAGATCAATAGCAACAAGCTTTGCCCCACCCTCGACGACTGGACCTAGCAAAGGCGCCGCGGGATCCACAACCCACAACGTATTCTGATCATCGGCAACGACGCTCTGGACAGAAACGAACTGTTCGCCCGCATCTGATGCTTTTCCAGACCAACGATTCCAGTGTTCATCAGGGAAAGGCTTGGCAGAGCCGTCTGGCATTACTTCCACGACCGCATTTTGATAATGGTCAGACCAGCGAGGAAAGTTGCTAAAAATGCGGTTTGTTTTTGAAACAGTTACACCCGTAAGTTGAAAATCGGGGTTGCTATAAACCTCGACGAGTGATTGACAGAATGCCTCCCGGGTGGCCGTGAGAATCAGCACGAGAAAAAGTATCGCCGCTATCGTCCCATTACTAAAAGGTTTGGGAAATCCTACCATCGGTGTTTCCGAACATACAATCTGGTCTGCGAAGCCGGCATGGGCGAAACCCTGTAGGGAGCCGTAGAAATTCCGGTACCGACGAAATTACATTCGTCGACATTGCGTTCGTTCGATGACGCAGAGATTCTCATCTCGCCATTCGGATTTTGCATCCAAGACTTGCCGAGCAGCCTGTAGAAGGCTGTCTTTATCTTATGATCGTGCCTTTGGTGAAAGAAAATACCTGGTTGGAAGCTTTGCAGACATTACCTGCCTGGCTGCCGACAACAGCTCCGGTGGTGATTGTTTCTCCGCATCCGGACGACGAAACGCTGGGTACCGGCGGATTCATCGCGTCCCAACGTGCGCGAGGAATCGACGTCTGTGTGGTCGCAGTCACGGACGGGGAAAATGCGTATTCGAGTAGCCCGGGCCTCGGCAAGCTGAGGAAGGTTGAACAGGAAGACGCCTTGAAATGTCTCGGCGTACCGAAACAAAAAATCTTTCGATTCGGATTGCCCGACAGTTCGGTCGAGTCCCGAGAGTCAGACCTGACCGAGAAACTCTCACGGTTGGTGACAGCAAACACCTATCTCATCGCACCTTGGAAGGGGGATTTCCATCCCGATCATCAGGCGTGCGGACGCGCAGCGGAAGAAGTTGCTCGGCGGAATGGCGCTACCCTTGTCTCTTATTTTTTCTGGACATGGCATCTAGGAGAGCCAAGTTTGCTTGCAGGCATGAACATGTACCGCTTTCCTCTGGATGAAGAAGGACTTCGGTCTAAAGGCATCGCGCTTTCTCGACATCGATCACAACTCATCAGAACCGGCGAAGAGCCGATCTTGCCGGAACGCCTTCTCGGTCCCGCGAGAAGACCGTTCGAGGTCTTTGCGTTTGCATGAGAAACGCGACGACCACCGCCGACTTTTTCGAACGTATCTACCGGCAAGCTCCGGACCCCTGGAACTTTGCCGCCAGCGACTACGAGCAGGGCCGATACAGAAGAATCCTCGATGCCCTTGGCGGTCAGCGATATGTACGCGCGTTCGAACCCGGATGCTCTATCGGAATCCTCACTGTTCTACTCGCGCCCCTTTGTGATCGCGTTGAAGCGATTGATATTTCGCCAACGGCCGTCAATCGTGCGAGTGAGCGCTGTAGGGAGCTAGCGAATGTAAACGTTTCGTCCGGAGCGCTGCCCGAATCGATCCCAGCAGGGAAGTTTGATTTGATCGTGTTTAGCGAAATTGGATACTACTTTCGTCGTGGCCCTTTGCTGGAACTTGGCAATCGACTGATTTCCGAAATTTCTCCGTCAGGGTCGTTTCTGGCAGCGCATTGGCTGGGCAGATCGTCTGATCATTTATTGAGTGGTGACGAAGTGCATGATGTATTGGCGTCGATCCCAGGATTACGGAACGTTCATGCAGAACGCCACGCCGGGTTCAGATTAGATCGCTGGGAGCGGCTATGAATCGTCAACCTTGGCATATCGCGGTTCTTATCCCGGCACGCAACGAAGAACAACTGCTGCCGAGATGTCTTGAATCAATCGCGGCAGCGATCGCTCTGCTGCCTTCAGAGGTAACCGCTGATATCGTCATCGCCGTAGACAGATCTTCGGATCGAACACTGGAAATAGCCAGGCGAATGATTCATGGAAGAGGCGTCGTAATTACCACGCAGAGCGGCATTGTAGGGCGAGCAAGGGGACTCGCGGCTCGCACTGCCCTGGGCCGATATCGAGGAGCGTTGAGTCGTTGTTGGCTGGCTAATACCGACGCCGATAGCAGCGTCCCGGCCGACTGGATGACAGATCACTTGACTCTGGCCTCTGAAAACATCGATGCCATTGCCGGCACAGTCGATGTCGATTCATTCGAGGAACACAGTGGCGTCGTAGCGGAAAGGTTTCGAAGTTCTTATGTCGTGAGACCTGATGGATCCCATTCACACGTCCACGGCGCAAATTTGGGAGTGAGAGCTGACGCCTATCTGCGAGCGGGCGGCTGGAAGAGTATTGCGACGGCTGAAGACCACGACCTCTGGAATCGTTTGGAGAAAACTGGAGCAAATCGAATCTCTATCAGCCGACTGCAAGTTTTGACCAGCGGAAGGCGCGTTGGACGGGCCCCGCACGGATTCGCGGATACGCTTGCCGCCCACAACGAGGTCGCCACATGACCGAAAACGAATTAGTTCTGCGGCTTCGCGAAATCAGGAAAGATCCTATTCCCCTGCCCGGAAGCGGGCAGACAGCAAAGCGGCACCGAAAATTGATAGAGGTCGGGCGCGAGAATGTCTCCTTAGCACGATTGGCTGAGGCACATTGGGATGCCATAGCCATTCTCGCCGAGGCCGGGCGCCAGGCCGAAACCGATACACTTTATGGCGTGTGGGCATCCGAAATCCCGGGGCAGAGTTTAAGTCTGAAAGCGGGCGGAGACTGTCTCCGGGTGACTGGTTCGAAGAAATTTTGCAGTGGCGCCGGACTAATTGACCACGCGCTGGTGACGATTGGCAACCCAAAGCAGCTCCTGGTCGATATTGACTTGCGAAATAATCGCAACGATCTTCAATTCGACTACTCGAACTGGAGGACCGGCGCTTTCAAGGAGACGTGCACGGCAACCGTTTCGTTCAAGAATGTTCCGATTACGACACAAGAGGTTATCGGAGAAGAAGGCTGGTATTTGAACCGGCTGGGCTTTTGGCATGGGGCTTGTGGTCCGGCGGCATGTTGGGCGGGCGGTGCTGTCGGATTGGTGGACTACGCCAGTATCCAACATCGTGACGATCCGCACACCATGGCTCACCTCGGGGCTATGATGGCGTCAACCTGGGCTCTGCATCGTTATCTTGAAGCCGCTGGCGACGAGATCGACGAAGTCGCGGACACGCCGGCGAAAGCGCACAAGCTCGCCCTCACAGTCCGGCATCTAGTTGAGCAGGCATGTACCGATATTCTTCGACGCCTCCCTCGTGCTTACGGACCACATCCATTGGCAATGAATGAAGAAATTTCCAGGCGTTATCAGGAAGTGGATTTGTACGTAAGGCAATCGCATGCCGAGCGGGATTTGGAATCGTTGGGCCACGTGTCGAAGATGGAGAGCCAGCGGAAAAGAACGGCCTGTGAACACTCTATGGTATCCACAGAGCCGATCAAACGATAATACCGGGCTGCGACAAACCAGTTCGAGGCTGGTCGCTCACTCCTACGCAGCCCATGGATCAATCACAATTTTGGTAACGTTTTCTTTCTTATCCCGCCACACTTTGTACATCTCCGGTGCCTGTTCCAGGCTGATGCGATGAGAAATGATATAGCTGGGATCAATCTGGCCTTGTTCGATTCTCCTAAGCAACGGCTTCATGTAGTTGTGCATGTTCGTCTGGCCCATCTTCATCGTGATGCCCTTGCCGAACGCTGCACCGAATGGCACTTTATCGAGAAGTCCGCCGTAAACACCCGGAACGGAAACCGTGCCACCTTTGCGAACCGCCTGGATCGCCTGCCGCAGCACGCTTGGCCTGTCTGTTTCCAGCATCAACGCCGTCTTCACCTTGTCGTAGAGTCCCTGGAGTTGTGCGGAATGAGCCTCGAGTCCGACGGCATCGATACAGGAATCTGGACCGCTCCCGCCTGTCAGATCTTTCAACGCAGTCAACACGCTTACATCTTCTTCGGAGTAGTCCACGGTTATCGCGCCGATTGATCGTGCCATTTCCAAGCGCTCGGGAAACCGATCGATGGCGATAACACGCGCAGCGCCCAGCATGAAAGCGCTGGCGATAGCGAACTGGCCCACAGGTCCACAACCCCATACCGCTACCGTGTCATTTTCCCGGATTTGGGCGTTCTCCGCAGCCATGTAACCGGTCGGAAAAATATCGGATAGGAACAGTACTTTCTCATCTGGAAGATCACTCTCGATTTTGAGAGGGCCGACATTCGCGAACGGCACCCGCACGTATTGCGCCTGCCCTCCGGCGTAGCCACCCATCATATGCGAATAGCCGAAAAGGCCTGAACCTGAATATCCATATGCCGCTTCCATCAGGTGCGCATTCGGATTGGTGTTGTCGCAGGCGGACCATAGCTTCTTCTGGCAGAATCCGCAGTTTCCGCAAGCAATGGTGAAGGGCACAACCACCCGATCGCCGCGTTGAAGATTATTCACTTCTTTCCCTACTTCTTCAACAATGCCCATAAACTCGTGCCCAAGAATATCTCCCTCTTCCATCGTCGGTATGAAACCGTCGAATAAATGGAGATCCGAACCACAAATCGCTGTCCGCGTGACTCTGATAATCGCGTCGTGAGGATTCAGAATCGCGGGATCGCTGACGCTATGCACTTCAACCTTGCCACTTCCCATCCAGCAGAGGGCTTTCATGAATGAACTCCGTTCTTCGTAAGCGTAATAAATCGTGAAACTGCGTTAACTTGCTTTCCGCTCCAGTCCTGGTGGTGTCGCGATCTTCTCGCCGTAAACGGATTCCTTGATTCCGGCGATGGTTCCTCGTGGACCGTGCGGCTGTCCTTCTGTCCGCGGGATTTCACCCGTCTCGGCAAGCGCCTTAAAGTGCCGTAAATTTTCAATAACGGCTTGCTTTGGATTCCGCCCAACGACTGTTTCCCAGGCATTCGCCAGCTTGCCCATGCGAAATTCTTGCAGCACCGTTACTAGCGTTGCTTTGCGTCCGGGCGACGGTTCGAAAACGACTTCTCCGGCATTGTCCGAATCGCCTCCGACGGAGCGCCATGCAATGCGGCATCCTGGTTCGTCAGCCAGAATTTCAGAATTCCACTCAATGGTCTTATCGTTTTCTTTGTCTCTTGACCGCATAACCCAGTGCGAGGTTTTTTCGCCGGTGCGGGTCACACGAGCAATCTGTTCTTGCCACAGCGGTGCGCTCTCAACGTCACGCCACATTTCGTACAGTTGTTCGGCCTCGGTTTGAATCAAAACACTTGTCCTGATCCATATTTTGCCGTCTTTGTCTTCAGGCGGTGGCAAATAACGGCCGTTGAGAATAACGCCGGCACTTGCCGATTCAGGCAATTGCTCCGCGTTTGGCTTTTCACGCAATGCTTCCGACATATTTTTATCTCCAACTAAAACCTAAGTGAAAACGACTGTAATCCTGCTTCGCGACCTTAACTCGCCTTCGGTCTAGCCATCTTTTCGTGCATCGCGGCTTTTACAGATCCGGGAGTTACGTTGGCCAGCATCCCTTCGACCTTTGTCTTTGTGGATGCAGCATAGACGTGATCTTTCCCTGCTAGCAGCGCTTCAATGCCTTGACGAGCCACGTCATCAGGCTGGCTGTCAGACTTCCCCTCCGACCCAACTTCGGTGTTGTCCATCCCAGCGCGATGGAAAAAATCAGTGTCCGTAGGTCCAGGTTGTAGCGCTGTTACCGAAATGCCGGTGTCGCGCAATTCGTATCGAAGACTATGTGCAAAGGACAGATCAAAAGCTTTCGTGGCTGCATATACAGCTTCTCTTGGAGCCACCATCTCGCCGGCTATGGATGCGGTGAACAGTATGCGACCTTCATTACGGGCACTCATGTGCTGCACGATATATTTCGCCAAATGGATCGTTCCAGCGCAATTGAGGTAGACCATGTTGAGTTCGGCTTCCAAGTCAGTCTCGGCAAATAGTCCGCCTACGCCGACACCTGCATTGATGCACGCCACGTCAACGTTCCTCCCAAGCGTCGTAACCTGATCCCAAAGTTGTTTAACGCCTTCACGTGTGGCCAGGTCAGCCTGGATGTCGATTACCTCTACGCCCATCGCGCGTAATTTCTCTGAAGCGCCCGACAGGCGCTCTCCGGATGATGAAACTGCCAGGTCATAACCGCGACTTGCCAGCTCTTTTGCCAGTGAAAATCCGATTCCGCTGGAAGCTCCCGTTATGAGTGCAAATTGCTTCGCCATGATATTTCCTCCATTCGTTTTTCTTCGATGCCGAAAACTAAAGGAGGGCTGCCATAAAGACAAATGGGACATCAAGAAATCGGTTAGCGTTTCGTGCCGAAGCATTTCTTGTGTTTCTAAACGAATTGTTGGACGCAAATCATATCCGGGGCATCCAAACGTAATCTTTTCTTTGTGCGTTTAAAAGGGGGACCGTTGGGTAAGGCGCTTACAACATATCTTCAGGATCACCTCGCGGGTGCCATGCACGCGATTGAGCTCCTCAAAGCGATCCACGACCATTACGCAGGAAAACCGCTGGGACAATTTGCCTCGGAGTTGCTTATCGACATCGAGGCTGACCGCAACGTCCTAGCCAGGCTGACGGAGAATACAGGCGGTGCCTCCGGCGGACCGAAAGAATGGGCAAGTTGGCTGGCAGAGAAAGTTAGTCGCTTGAAACTGAAGCATGATTCAGGAGACGGTCTTGGTACCTTTGAAGCGCTCGAATTCCTCGTGCTCGGGATCCATGGGAAAAGGGCGCTTTGGCTTGCCCTGGCGGCTGTTGCCCCTTACGACTCTCGACTATTCGGGACAGATTTCGGGAGTCTCATTGCGCGCGCGGAAAATCAGCACGCGAGAATGGAGGAAGAACGACTGAATTGCGCACGCGTCGTCCTTGGTTCGCTGGGCGGCACTTTAGATGATAAGCGCCCAACCTTAAGGCACTGATAGCCGGCTACTGCTTTCGAAATTAACAATGACCGGAGGCTCAGATGCAAGTCGGGATAATCGGCAGCGGAAAAGTTGGTAAAGCTCTTGGATCGTGGTTTGCAGCTGCGGGTTTTCCAGTTTTGTTTACTTCGCGCGATCAAGAACATGCAAAGGAAGCAGCCCAGAGTGCCGGACACGATGCCAGGTCCGCGACGATTGCCGACTTAGTAGGGATTTGCGATATAGTGCTGTTGACGGTTCCCTACGATGAGGTCGATGGAGTTCTTGAGCCGGTTCGCCCGGCCCTCGCCGGTAAAACGCTGATTGACGTCACGAATCCGATCACTCCTGATCGTCGACGGCTCATCGTCGGGCATACAACTTCGGGAGCGGAAGAGATCGCACGACAGTTTCCCACGGCGAATGTGGTGAAAGCGTTTAACGCAGTATTTGCGGAAGTTTACCAATCTCAAAATGCTGAAATCGACGGACGCGCCATTACCATTTTCTTCGCAGGAGACGCTGCTGTAGCCAAGGCCAAGGTCCGGGAACTGATCGTACGGCTGGGATTCGACGCGGTGGACGCCGGACCGCTTGAAAATGCGCGTTATTTGGAGCCTTTGTCCTTGCTTAATATTCAACTGGGACGGTTTCTTGGGCTGGGTACACAAATCGGATTCACTTTGCTAAAAACCTCACCCATTCCTTCGCAGTCGTAGCCGAGTGCTTTCCAGCAAAGGCGAGAAGACGGTCGTTACTCCCCGGAATTCTGCGATCACATGTTAATGACGATCAAGCGACGTTTTGGATTGAAAAGTCAATTTTCGTGCTCGGCAGTGAACGTTTCTTTTTTGCCCAGTTCACCAAGTCCTCGCGACCCATGAAATTCAAGATCCTTTCGGGATCTATTTTTCCTTTCAACGCCGCAGCCAGGCCGAATTCTATGAATTCAAGCTGCGAGGCTCCGTGCGAGTCGGTTCCAAGAGAGATCCTGCACGCGGCTTTGCGCGCCAGTTTGATGAGATCCAAGCTCATGTCCTGCCGATCTGGATAGCAATCGATCTCGACCGCTTTGTCCAATTCGGCGGCAACTGCAAAGACTCTCGACCAGTCGGCGCTTAGTCCCAGACGGAAGTTATAAATCCTTCCGCGCGGATGTCCTAGTATCTGTATCGCGGGATTCCGCAGGGCCGCGATATAACGCTCGGTCTGATCATCTTTCTTCCGTAGCGAAGAATGGAAACAGCCTAATACAAGATCGAGTTTGTTGAGCGAAGGCGCGCTCATGTCGACTTCTCCGGTTGGACTCAGATTGACTTCAATCGAGCGCAGAACACGAATGGAACGACCGGCTGCTTCGAAGGCTGCATTCACGGCCGCGATTTCGTTTCCTTGTTGCTCCAACTGCTCCTCGTTGATGCCTCCGGCAATCTTCAATCCCTTAGAGTGATCGGTGATTCCGATGTATTCGTAACCACGCGTCTCTGCGGTCTCCGCCATTTCCTGAATTGAAGCCAATCCGTCACTCCAAAGCGTATGCATCTGAAGGTCGCCTTTGACCTCGCTAGCCCACAAAGGATGTTTTCGCAAGATCGAACGCGCTTCCGTCCTGGTCAGAAAATTAGCCCTCACATCGGGAGGTTTGGCGACGGCCGGGGACCATTCCATCCACCGCGAAATGATTTTATTGAGATACGGTCCGACTCCCGGCAATTCGGTTAGGGCCCGATCTTCCTGTAGAAGCGTGGAAACTTCCTCGGGCCAGAGCAAGGCTTTTCTGGAGGCACGGCGATAGGCCTTATTCAGTGGCGCAGGTGCGTCTTCGGCCGCAACGGCCAGTAGTTCCGCGATCTGGGAATTTGTCAAAGGCTCTTCAGAAAAGTTCATACCGGGAAATTTCGCCTTCAACTACAGTCAATGCATCAATGCGTATTACAAGGACCAGGCAATAGTTGTCAAACGACAATTACGCCACTGCGGCTGAGTAGGAGTCCAGAAATCGCTTGAGGTAGCACGCCGTGCGACTGATCTTTTTTGTTGAGACATCGGCGGGAAGTCCGGACGCAACGATTCCGCCGCCTTCGTCTCCCGCGCCCGGGCCGATATCAATTACCCAATCGCTTGCAGCCACAACGCGCATGTCGTGTTCGATCACAATGACCGTGTTGCCTGCTTCCACCAAGCGGTCCAATTGTGCGATTAGCTTCTCAACGTCTTCTGGATGCAGCCCGGTTGTGGGCTCATCGAGAATATAGAGCGTGTTGCCGTGCTGAGATCGCTGCAATTCGGTTGCTAATTTGATGCGTTGGGCTTCGCCGCCGGAAAGTTCAGTTGCAGGTTGGCCAAGGCGCAAGTAGCCCAATCCAACCTGGCGCAGCACGTCCAGCGAACGCAGAACCTGCGGCTCGGCGGAGAAAAAGTCGAAAGCCGCATCAACCGTCAACCTAAGGACTTCTGCGATGTTCCTGTCACGATATTTTATTTGCAGAGTTTTCGTGTTGTAGCGCGCGCCATGGCATGTTGGACAAGGGGTGTAGACGCTAGGTAGGAAAAGCAACTCGACCATCACGAAGCCCTCACCTTCACAGGTTTCGCAACGTCCCTTGGAAACATTGAAGGAGAAGCGCCCCGCATCATAGTGATGGACGCGTGCCTCTTTGGTGGCTGCGAACAGTTTGCGGATGGGATCGAACAAACCTGTATAGGTAGCGAGATTTGAGCGTGGCGTGCGTCCGATTGGTTTTTGATCAACCGTCACCAGCCGCTTGATGCCCTTCATGCCACCTCTAATTTGTCCGCCGACAGTGACGACCGCAGTTCTTTCCAGCTCTTCGCCTTCGTCGTCATCGATAGGAATTTCGTGACCCAGTTCTTTAGCCGCCAATTCGACCAATGCCTGACTCACCAAACTCGATTTGCCCGAACCGGACACGCCAGTCACGGTTGTGAACACTCCGACGGGGAATTGAGCATCGAGTTTATTCAGGTTGTTTCGCGTCACGCCGGTAAGCCGCAACCAGTCTTTAGCCGAGTGAGGTGTGCGGCTCGGTAGATTGAATTCGCCGAAAAGATAACGCCGCGTTCGAGACTCTTCGATGTTCTTGAGACCCTCGGGCGGACCACTATAAAGGATGCGGCCACCTTGATCGCCAGCCGCTGGACCCACATCCACGATCCAGTCCGCATGACGGATGACATCCAGTTCGTGCTCAACGACAAATAACGAGTTGCCAGATGCCTTTAAACGATCGAGTGCCGAGAGTAAAGCTTCAGTGTCCGCAGGATGAAGTCCGGCGGATGGCTCGTCGAGCACATAAACTACTCCGAACAAGTTCGACCGTACCTGGGTGGCAAGTCGCAAACGCTGGAGTTCCCCTGGGGAAAGGGTGGGCGTGCTTCGTTCGAGCGTCAAGTAACCCAAACCCAGATCGAGGAGGACTGCGAGCCGCGCAAGTAGGTCTTGAGCAATTCGCTGCGCAACAACCTTTTTCTCCGGATGCTGTAACGTGATTTTTTCCAGATCTGCCGCCGTTCCGTCCGCGTAAGGACCCAATTTCTCTTCCAACAGTTTTAATGGTAATCGCGAAATATCAGTGATGTCGAAGCCGGAAAATGTCACCGACAAAGACTCCCGACGCAGACGTTTGCCACCGCAAAGCGGGCAATCGCCGGTCACCAGGTACTGTGATACCCGCCGCTTCATCAGTGCACTCTCCGAATTAGCAAACGTAGTAAGCACATAGCGCCGCGCGCTGGTAAACGTGCCTTGATAGCTCGGTTCCTCTTCGCGTTTGAGCGCTTGCCGCGCCTCGGGCGGATCAAGGCCGGCGTAGACAGGAACAACTGGCTGCTCATCAGTGAATAGAATCCAGTCCCGAGTTTTCTTCGGCAGTTCTCGCCACGGACGATCGACGTCATAGCCGAGCGAAACCAGAATGTCGCGTTGATTCTGGCCTTGCCATGCCGTCGGCCAGGCTGCAATCGCTCGTTGGCGGATTGTTAGTGAATCATCGGGGACCATCGATCGTTCCGTCACTTCATAGATCCGTCCTAGGCCGTGACACTGAGGGCAGGCACCCTCTGGAGTGTTCGGCGAGAATGACTCCGCGTACAGAAGCGGCTGATGGCCAGGATAATTCCCGGCACGAGAGTAGAGCATTCGAAGCAGGTTGGATAATGTAGTAACACTACCAACGGATGAGCGCGTGGTCGGCGATCCGCGCTGTTGTTGCAGCGCGACGGCGGGCGGAAGCCCATCGATCTCATCGACATCAGGTATACCTATCTGGTGGAAAAGACGGCGCGCGTATGGAGCGACTGAATCGAGATAGCGGCGTTGTGCCTCGGCGTATAGCGTACCAAACGCTAAAGATGACTTGCCCGACCCTGACACACCGGTGAAAACCACAAGAGCATCCCGCGGTATGTCGACACTTATATCCTTGAGATTGTGTTCCCGAGCGCCCCGCACGCGGACAAACTGGCGGATGTCTGTTGTAGCCCGGGAAAATCCCAACGGGCGGCGGCGCAAGCTCGAACTCGCCGAATGAAATGAATCCATTTCTTATAGATGAATAATAGATGCACTTCGTTTCCTTCGGTCTGACTGTTTTGTACCGAAGACAAGGGAACGGTGAAGCCGATAGGTGATAGCAGAATGAGAATGGGCAATGATCTCGTCAACTTTTGTAGAAGTTCCCTGGTATTCGAGACTTCGCCGCAGATTCCTTCCCTTATCGCCTGATTAAAGTCTAGTTATCCCGCAGGAGACCAGATCATTGTCTCGGCGAGTGCCACTCCGATCAAACTGTCTTCATTACATCTGGCACGGTTCTCCCCAATGAGTCCACGTTGCCCTGGTCTTCTGATAATGCATCCTTGGGGAGCGGGATGGTCGCGAAGACGCGAGTTCCGGAACTGTCCGATTCAATTTTCATAGTCCCTTCGAATTGACGCAAGCGTTCCGCATTCCCCCTATGCCAACACCAGAGCGTCCTAATTGAATCTCAGCCAAACGCTCGGCGGACATGCCCTTGCCTTGGTCCCGGATGTCTAGAATGATTGACGCTTCGTCATCTGGGGCATCGGGTCGGGGCATCCGCATTCATGCAAATAACGGCCGATTTCCGAGCCGGTCAGACCTGTATCAGTCGCGCCCAGGATGTCGCATATCGCCTGCAGATTTGCATCGTTTATTTTCGGAATGGCGGCCATTGATTGTCTCTCCGTTTCGTTCCGTCCTCCGGCAGATCAATTCTTGAAACTGTCCAGCGTCTTCGCGCAGCGTTCCCTTATCAGCGCGGCCACCTTTTCCGCTTTCGGGTGCGCGATCTCTATTTTTCCGAGATCGCCGCTGACAGTGTCTGCAAGCTCGGGAATGCGCCGCTTGACCTGGGCCTTGCCCAGTCCGGCCTCTTCCGCCAGCTGCTCGAAATCGCGCGGCAGGATTTTTCCCGATGAATATTCGCGGCCAAGTCTCATCGCCATGTCACGGCTCAGGTCGGGATAGTACACCGTGCTCACGATGTCGTACAGCGGTGCCAATGTGATTTCCAGGTTGCCATTTCCATGTCTCGTATAGAGCAGAGAAAAATTCTTGCCATGCGCGTCATTGTTGCCGACAAGATAGTTATAGATGACGGCGTCGAGAAGGCGTGCAAGGTCGAGGACGGGCGCGCTCGATACCTCGCGCAGTAACGCAAAACATTGCTTGAGCGACGGCCCGCCTTCCTTCTGGTACTTCAATTCCGACACAATGCCTTGCGCTTGGCAGAAATCTTCCTGATGCAGGTGGGGGGCTGATTCCGTCCTGGTCGAAAGATCCCAAGGCCGGATACAAGATGATTAACGCTCGCGCGGAAACGGTCGCTCACAAGCCAGCCTTCCGCGAGCCGCTACAGTCGCGACGGTGCCTCGTGCCCGCGGACGGTTTTTACGAATGGGCAAAGGAGTGGAAAAACAAGTCGCCTTTTTGCTTTACGCTCGCCGACGATTCGCTCTTTGCGTTCGCCGGCCTTTGGGACCGCTGGAAAAGCCCGAAGGAAGAGGTGCTTGAGACTTGCTCGATCATCACGACATCAGCGAACGCCCTCGTCGCCGGAGCACACTACCGGATGCCTGTCATCTTGGAGCCCGAAAATTACGATCTCTGGCTCGACCCCGGTTTCAGAAAAACGGAACCCCTTCTCGATCGGCTAAAGCCCTACCGTCCGGAATTGATGCGAAGCTGGCGTGTCAGTCCGCGGGTTAATTCAGTGCAGAACGATGATGCTGAGTGCATCGCTGTGTACAGCCCCGAACCGCCGCCATTGCAAGCGCAGAGCAGCATATTCTAGCGAACATGGGATTGGCGAACGAAAGGCGAATATGATAAATTTCGGTAATTATCCCTTGACAGTAGGTACGGTTTCCGGTATGCTTTTCTCAGGTCAAACGACATGAGCAGCCGCAAACCAGCGATGAAACCCTTCACCCTCAAGGATTTTCAGGCCAAATATCCCGATGACGCGATCTGCCTTGAGTGGCTGCGAAACTACCTGTACCCAGACGGCATTTACTGCAATAAGTGCGAGGCGACAACCAAGCATCACCGCGTCGCTAGCCGTCCGTCTTACTCTTGCGACCATTGCGGCCACCATGTTCACCCGACCGCGAATACGATTTTCCACAAATCTTCGACTCCGCTTACCACTTGGTTCTACGCGATCTATCTCATGGCCTCTACCCGATGCGGCATCTCCGCAAAACAGATTCAGCGGGAAACTGGCGTGACCTACAAAACCGCGTGGCGCATGTTCAAGCAGATTCGTTCCATGCTTGGCGATGGACTGGGCAAGCCGATTGGCGGGAAGGGCAGCCGTGGCGTTGAAGTCGATGAGACTTGGATCGGCGGTACCCGTCGCGTTGGGAGCGGGAACAAAAAGCATCTCACGATGGTTGTAGGCATGGCGGAACGTGGCGGACAAGTACGAGCCTTTACCGAAGTGAATGCGCGGACAGGGGCCACGTTGCTTCCTATCGTTCGTGAGCACGTTCTGCCCAAGAGCACGGTCTTTACCGATGAACTGAAAGCATATGACGGCGTTTCTCACATCCGTGATCGTCGATATACGCATCATCGAATCAATCACAGCGAGAAGGTTTATGTTGCGGGTGATGTTCATACGAATTCTATCGAAGGATTTTGGGGTCTAGTAAAAAATGGAATTCGGGGCGTTTATCATTCAGTCGGCAAAAGCTATTTGCAGTCTTACCTTGATGAATATTCATTTCGCTACAATCGCCGCTTCGATACTCAGCCGATGTTTCTCAGCATCTTGAAACAGGTTGAGAAGCGTGATGTAGTTGTGCGGCAAACTAGACCGGAAGTGGTACCGTTCTGACTAGGTTTTGGCCGCTTTGGCCGAAAGCAAACTAAGAGAGTCCGACAGGGACTACCGTTAGGGTAAGAGAGGTAAATTCCGCATGTCTGAAGAGACCAAGAAACCTGTAGAAGAAATCTGGGCAACCTATTGCGGCGATATTAACGCCGCAAACGTAGCTAAACTTATTAACGGTCTCACTGTAGTGGCCAGCAACGGAACTAGGCGGGTTCATGTCCTATTCCACTCTTGGGGCGGTTTCGTTGGAGATGGAGTCTTTCTATATAACGCTCTAAAGAAACTATCTATTGAAATCATTCTCTACAATGCTGGCCAAGTTGCTTCTGCTGCCACTCTTGCTTACCTCGGTGCTCATTCCCGCAAGACCACAGCCAATGCTGTCTTCATGATCCACAAGAGTACCTATAACCCCAATGCGTCGGGCGCTGATAAATTGAAAGCTGCTGCCGACAACCTCACTATTGATGACATCCGAATGGAAGAAATTTTGCGCAACCATCTCAGGCTGCCCGAAGAATTGTGGACTCAGTTTCGTTTTCATGACGTTTACCTCACTGGCAAAGATGCGGTTGCTTACGGGATGGCCGAAGAGATCGGCGAGTTTTCACCTCCCGCCGGAACTAAGGTGCTGAACGCACTGGGTTAAAAGTTTACCGTTTGTTCGGCTGCTCAATCTTCCGACTAACCTTTTTTAGCGTTTCCTCGAAGTCTTCACTGGTAAAGACTTCCTTTGATTCATTTTTAGGAAAGGCAGTATCCCGCACGGGGACTCCACTCTTCGTGAAAGCTAGTTTCTCCGCTTCGTTTCTCATCTCTACATGCTCCGGCAAAAACAAAAGTTCTTTGATCTTCCATGCAGGAACGACCACAGATATACCCATATTAACCTTTTCCTGCTCAAGTAAAGAACGGCTGGGCGGAACGGCCCAGTGGCCGATAACAAGTCCCATGAAAAATGTTTGCCCAGGCGCAAAGTAGAAAAGCTGGGATTTCACTTTCGGATTATCGTAGGCGACCTGTACCGTCTCATTTACAAATGCGGGCGATCCACTGAGTCCACCTATCGAACGCCCCTCAATTAGATATGCGTCGATTAAGGCATCTGGATCGTCCCCGAAGGGGACTCTTTCGTTGGAAATAAGCGCAACAGTTCCCATTCGCACAATGGGAAGGTTTTTTGATTCGCCTTTGAATTTCGTGAAAAGGCCAGTCATAAAAACTTCATCACCTGCCCCGATGTGATGATCGGAAATGTTGGCCTGAGTGAGGAACATATCCAAGGAAATCGTTCTAATGTCCATCACGGAATGAAACCTTGGCAAATAGGGAGTTATCGCCAAATCTACAAGAGGATCAGGATGATAAAACCACCGCATTCCTGTGGTATCCATGCTCACAGATCGCCCATCCTTCGTGTTGACACGCAGGACGGTACGTCGGTCACCTATCTGCGTGATAGCGTGTTTCGCAGTGACCACATAGGTGGCATTCCACTCCCTTATTTTTCCCGGAACACCCACGAGGAACGCCGTCGCTCCATAGTGGATTTCGCCTTCATCCTCGCATCCGATTGTTAGGACACACTTGCGGACGGTATCGGGAACTCGCATATGAATGTCAGGCTGCGGACAGAAGTATACCCTCGGCTCGCCAGCCATTCTGACATCCACGAAACTAGACAATTCCGTACCTACTGTCAAGGGATAATTACCTAAATTTCTCTCGTGGCACTCAAGAGCTGCACCGTCATCATCCACGACCTGACGAAGACAGAGCACTCGTTCGATGTGACGGCAGAAACGCTCTATGAAGCCGTCGCACAGGCTATCACGGCAATCCAAGCCCACGACTGGGCCGCTGAAATCGGAAAAGGCCTGACATCCGTCACGGTAAAAATCCGAAATCCGGAGATTACCCACGTCGTGCAGATACAGGAATTTGAAAGCTGGCTGAACCGGGGCTGCAAAAGCCCGGCGGAAACCGTATTAAAGAATCGACTGCGCCAGATGCTGGGTCTTGGGTAAATAACTGTCAGAATGATCCCCAGCCCCGGCCGACTCCGGTCGTCAGACGGCTCTGATTTCCTTAAGAACTTTTCGGGTCTCTGAGTTGCGGTTGCTTCTCGCGACTTTCTTCCGCGATGACGATCGTCTTCTTCGATTTCCGATAGACGTTTGCGACCGCGAGGGTCCAGAGGGGAACCAGATCCACGCCGGGTATGAGTTCGCCGAGAAACGATGGCAGAAATTCCCAGTGCCAGCCGAGGAGATAAATCAGCACCGCGCCAATGCCGAAATCGAGTACGTCGTCGGCGGGCGAAACCGCGCCTTCGATGAATAAAGGGAAAACGATAATTTGAAGCGCGTCTGCCAAGATGGCCAGGACCATCGCGGCTCGAAAGCGGGAACCGGGTGAGATTGTTACAGCCTCTTCAATCATGCAAGCCCACTTCTTTCAACTTCTGGCTCTGCACTCGCATTTTAGCCGATATTCGTGGCAACACATTAGCAATCTGATCGCTGGTGTACATGCTATTTTTCATGATCCACAGAGAGGCGCTGCATTTATTCGGTAATGATACGGGCCCTCAGTGTTCGTGGCGTCACCGACGGTGTCACGCAAAATCGACCTCAGCGAAAATCAAGCGTCGGGTGCCAACAGTAACTCGCTCTGCGTTACTCAAGATTTGAGGCCTAGCCAATCGTGCCATTCCTGCGGGGCCGGATCGCGTCGTAGGCTAATGATGAGCAGTTTTCAAGGGAGAGTTATCTTCCGGAATGACCGTCTCCGGTGTCGGGATCACAGCAGACAATGGAAAAAACCCGTCTCTATATCGAATGCCCGAATTGCCACATGCAGTATCTCATGAAGGATTGGGGACTGACGTATAGCAATGGAGCATATATTGAAAATGTGGCTGGTGCGCCTGAATTGCAGAGATTGCTCTGCCCCTGTCGGCCGGGAAACCCTCATAAATTCAAATTGCGTGAAACGACCAGGCTCCACTTGTTTTCGGAAGATGAGAGCGAGCGCACTCACTTCATGCAGACAAAGAAAAAGTCAACAATCTGGTCTCCAGCAACGTCGAAGTAGTCAAAACAAAAAACCAGTACTTCCAGCGTAAGCAATGGGATCTTGCCAGAACGCAGACGTGATCTATTCTGCCTTTTCTTTCCCACGCCACACAATAGTGAAAGCGCCGCCGCCTTTGTTGGGGCTAATGAGTCCGCGCTGTTCCAGCGCCTTGATTGTATTGCGATTGGCGGACAGAGGGCGTATTTCTTCGTTATTTTTCAAGTGTCGCAGAACTGGGTTGCCGCCGAGCGAATCGGTTTCAAGCTGGTACCCATTCTGAATGTGTGAAAACAGGTCTTGTTCAGTTTTGGTGAGTTTCCGGCGGGGGAATAGCGGCTTTCTTTTTCGCCATTTCTCATTTCCTTTCGCAGAGCGTCTAGCCCTGTCGACCGTCGCATTACTGGAGGCGCAGGTCTGCAACGAAGACCATACTCCATAGCCGGAACCATGGACTATGTGCGAGCATTTCGTCCTGAGCGCGATTGTCGTCAAATAGTCCACTCTAGTGCCCCCGTGTGGCGATCAATGCGATGGCGGCCGCCGACATCGCCGCGAAGGTGGACCAGCCCAGAGTATTGAGAAAAGCTCCATTGACGCGGTCGCCCATAATATTCCGATCATTTGAGATTTTCAAAATCAGGATCAGAAGCGGTGGCGCCAAGAATCCGTTTATGACGGCGGTCATGAACAGCGCCTTGAGCGGATTAATGCCGGCAAAGTTAACCAGCATGCCGAGCAGAGTCGAAACGGCGATCAGCCAGTAAAATTCCTTTGCCCGGCTTGGATGCTTGTCAAAACCGTGCTTCCAGCCGAACGCCTCGGCTACGGCATATGCGCTCGACCCCGTGAGAATAGGGACTGCCAGGAAGCCACTGCCGATGAGTCCGATTGCCAGCAAAGCCTCGGCCGCGCGTCCGGCAAGCGGCCGCAGAGCCTGCGCAGCATCCGCCGCGCTCTGAATGTCTGTCTTGCCCGCTTTAAACAACGTAGCGGCTGTCGTCAGAATGATGAAGTACATCACGACGTTCGAGAGCAGCATGCCGAGGTTCACGTCCAGGGCGGCGTATTTGAGCTCGGCGTCAGTCGCGCCTTTTCGCTGCAGAAGGGATTTGCGGCCGGCAGCAATCTCTTCCTCCACTTCCTGACTGGACTGCCAGAAAAACATGTAAGGAGAAATGGTCGTTCCCAGAATTCCGACAGTGAGCGCCAGAAACGCGCGGTTCCAGGGAAAGGTTGGAATAAATGTGCCGCGCATCACCTCGGTAAAACCCGGCTTCGAGAAAAACGCACAGAGAACATAGCCTAGCAATGCAAAGGTGAGCCACTTGAATACATTGGCGATGAGCTGATAAGAACCCCAGATCTGAAGGGCGATCACCGCCAGCGCGATGGGAACGATCAAAGCACAGACAGGGATCGGGATCAAAAGGTTGATACCGGCTGCGATCGCGCCGATATCCGCACCCGCATTGATCGAGTTCGCGATGACCAGGCTGAAGACGCTGACATAGACCAGCTTCTTGGGGTAATGCGACTTGAGGACGCCGGCCAGGCCGCGTCCGGAGACCATTCCGATCTTGGCGCACATGTACTGGACCGACGACATCATCGGGAGAGTGATCAGGGCCATCCAGAGCGTGGTGAAACCAAACGATGCGCCAGCAATGGCATAGGTGCCTATCCCGGAAGGGTCGTCGTCGGATGCACCCGTAATCAGGCCAGGCCCGAGTACCTTAAGAAATCGTCGGAGGCCGCTAAGCCGCGACGGCGCGGCAGCATCGAGCGACGCGGTCCCGCCGGCGGGCGCGATGTCCGGTATTTTATTGCGCGATTCGCGTTCGCGGCGAGGTTTGACGGGCATAATTAGTATGAGAGCCTCTTTTGATGCCGTTCAATCCGCAGGGATGGCCCAACGCTTCGCGGAGGGGATCACGGCCCTTAAGGGACTAACGGCGTGAATAAACGCGCCGTCGCGCGTTCGAAACGCGAACGGCGTTGAGGGCATCTGAAGAAAGCCTGATAACCGGAGCGAACTCACATGAAAAGTGCCGATGTAACGCCGCAACGCGAAGAGTCGGAGAACCGCACAACTACAACTGACACCGTGATTAACGCTGTCGCCCGCACGGTGGGCGCCACGCTCGGCACGATTGCCGGGGGAACCGCCAAAGTGCTCGGTCATTCGGTCGCAGCCGACCCTGTGGGCAAAACGCGCAAAACTAAATCGCAGGTGTCAGAAGAAGCCCCGTCGTCTCGCGGGATTGAATTTCAGAAGCGGCGGAGCCGGTATAAGCGGAAAAAGGACCGTCACGCGCAGAAGCTTCGACGCTCCCACACGAAAGGCTAGAACGGATAATTCCGGGCTCCGATGGAGCAATGCCGATCTATTTTTACCTCCTTATCATTACTTATACGAAATGAACTCGCAGTGCGGAACTTAGACGGCCCTCGGCTCCGTTCCTATGCTGGCGAAACCGCCCTATTGGCCAACTCCAGCATAAGGTGTCGCGGAGTAGGTGCTTTACGGTATATGCGATGCAAATTCGGTTCTTTACCGTTGAACTTATGTCCGCCACCTCTGCGCTGACGGCAACTGAACGGAAGCTTCGGATACTCATTGCCGATGACCATGCCCTCATCAGGAAGACCGTGCGGGCCGTGTTGGAAGAAGACCCGCGCTTCGAAGTTTGCGGAGAGGCGTTCAATGGCGCTGCAGCCATTGAAGAAACCAGCCGTCTGAGACCCGATGTTGTGGTTCTGAACGTGGTCATGCCTGTCTTGAACGGGCTCGAAGCGGCTAAAGTTATTAAATCGAAGCTCCCCGCGACGGTGATCGTCATATTGTCGTCCGATGCCGATGAAGAGTTTGTAAAACAGGCGAAGAAAGCCGGGGCACAGGCTTATGTATCGAAGAGCCGCGCCGGCGACGCGCTCATTTCAGCAATCGAAGCGGCATTGCCGGGCGGCGAGTTCGTCTTTGTGGAGTAAACGGACAGCACGAACTACGACTGCGCCAAAACTATTAAATCTCTGAAACTCGCGGCATTAGCCACGAGGGACAAAGGAATTTTCAGAGCATCTCGTGAATGTACCAGGCCAGCACGGCAACGATGAGCCAGACTGAGGTGGCGACCGGCAATACCCAGACTGGCCGGTGATATGGTATGAGCCACCACACGATAAGCCCGAACAGGATCAGTCCGAGACTGCCGAACGTAGATCCCGCGGCATCCACGCCGGCGGCTTTTCTTCCGCGCACTGTTCCATGCGCTCCGATCTTTTCTTTCTTCTGCTTCTCATGTTTCTCAACCAGCGTAGCACTCGCCGGGAAAATAGCCGGAAAAGCCAGGAATAGACCTCCGACTACGGGACCCCACTGTTTGGCAATCATCCCGGCGGCCGCCGTAATACATCCTCCGAAAAGGAAGCGAATGGCGTAGTGATACGAGCTTGTTTCGCGCAGGGCAGATGTGTCAATTTTAATTCGCATGTTTATGTTGATCTCAGCCACGCATACCAAAGTCCGAACGCTACGACGAACCACAACGGCATCGCCCAGATCGTTACCCGTAACGCCTTGTACGGCAGCCGCATGAGCGACCAGCTGCAACACGACGCATAGGCCAGGAAGGCAATCGCGCCAGCGATCATGGAGCGCGCTTCGACGCTGGCATAGCTGGGCCCCTCAGTTGCTATCGTAAGACTGAGGGTCGCGAGCGCAACCGATGGCGCGGCGCCGAAAAGCCCGGCAAAACTCTTCGGCTTGAACAAATCTCCCAAGATCGCAAACAAAGTAACCACAGTACCGCCAATGAGAAAACGGATAAGGATCTGCGCCATAAAATACACACCCTCAGCGCTTCGCTGCCTTTATCAGCCTGAGCGCGCGTCCTGGACCTTTAAGTGCCAGAACTTTGTAGTCGGTTTTCGAAAGCTTGTGATAATCCGTGAAAAATTGCTCCAGTTCCTTGCAGAAATGGTCTTCCAAATCCTTGGCCGTTTTTACATCGTTCCAGCTGTGCGCATCCTGCTGAATGGCGATGATGCGATCATTCCGTAACGCTTTCTTGCCCTTCTCTGTCTGCTCACCCTCGATCACGCCGATGATGCGACACAGCAGGACGCAGCCGGGGAACGCGGGCTCATCCATGAGCACCAGCACGTCAATCGGATCGCCATCGTCGCCTTGAGTGGATGGAACAAATCCGAAATCATAGGGAAACGCCATTCCTGCCGGCAGTACGGTCTTCAACTCGTAAACGTGATCCTTCGCATTGAAAGCATATTTATTGCGGCTGCCCTTGGGCGTCTCAATAACTACTCGCAACAGGTTCTTATTCTTAGTGTCAAACGCCTTCAATCGTGAAGAATCGCTGCGTACATCTCTCCGTGCCATGGCTCCTCCTTTTGCGCATAACTTGATGCGTGCGAAAGATCACTGGTTGGTTTATTTGGAACACCGGGAAGCCTGTCACATTTCGGAAATAAAGGCCTGAAGGAGAACGGGTTCTAAAGATTATGATGAGAAGAGTGGCGGCGACCGGAGATCGACCGCCGCACACTTTGAGCTAAGCAGATTTGCGCAACTTCGCCTTTCCTCTCGCAGCCTTCCTGCGAATGCCGGACTTCTTCGCTTCGCCCGCGGCCTCCTTGTTAAGCTCCCCATCTTCGTTGAGGTTTTCGACGCCTTGTTCCAGGGCAGGAGAATCGACAATTTCCCAATCGCCGCCTTCGTTCCACGGGCCGCGCGCATCCGTTTCGCCTTCGTCGCCGACGCCGGTTGAGTCGTTGAAATACTGATCGACTAGTACAGGCGTGGGAGCGATCTTGCCGATCGAAAACCGATCCTTACCCATGCTTTCGAGCGCGGCCGTGAATGCCTTCATGTGAGTGATTTCGCGCGTCATCAGGAATTGCAGCGTCTCTATCGTTCCGGGATCGTCGGTGAAGTTGATGAGCCGTTCGTAGACGATTTTGGCGCGAGCCTCCGCGGCAATATTACTGCGCAAGTCGACATCGAGTTCGCCGGTGATCTTTAAATAGTCAGCAGTCCAGGCATCGCCCATGGAATTGAAGAGATTGACCCCTCCGCCGCCGGCAATGGCAATGAGCGGATCGATTTCGGCGGCATCGCGGCCGAATTTCAGCGGCTTCAGGTGCATGCGCGCAAGTGTGCCGACGACTTCGAGATGACTGAGTTCTTCAGTCCCGATGTCCATCAGCAGGTCTTTCCGTTCCGGATCGTCGCAGTTGAGGCCCTGGATTGAGTACTGCATCGCAGCGGCGAGTTCGCCATTCGCGCCGCCGAATTGTTCCAGCAGCATATTGCCAAATCGGGGATCTGGTTTGCCGACATTGACGGTGTACATCAACTTCTTAATATGGTGGTACATGATGACGCTCCTTTACCTTTTCGTTTATGTATTTGCTACTGTCTTCGGTGTTCAAAACAAGCACACGGCCTGCGCGCTGTGGCCGCCCTCATTTACCTTCTTCCGCTTCTTAGCTCACGTTCAGCCTGAAGTCAGTGTTCATCCGCGTTGCCATCCTGATGGTTGCTTCCTTCATAAAGTTGATAGGGCGCTCGCGGATTGCCTTGTCCTGATCCGTGAAATCGCCGTTGCGATCGCCAGTATTCTCATGCCCCGCGGTTGCGCCAGCTGCCTCGCCAAAGCCGTCGCTTTGCGATTCGGTCTGATTCCGCAACTCTGGGCCTGCCGTGTTCTGTTTCATTTCTCTGTTTCCTCCAATAAAGCGCTTGGATGCAAGTCGAGCTTGCCGGTTGCATCGGATTGAGGGGCGGTTCCAGCACAGATAATCAGGAGAACGCGCACGAGATGGGGATGTTGCGGGTTTCGTTTTTTCGAGTTGGCACCGAATTCACGTTGGCGGAGTCAAGACCAAGTTGCCTATCTCAATTTCCGACGGATTGCGAGTGCCTACTGGATTCACGAAGCGGCGCTAGGGCCTCGACCCGATTGAGAGGTCGGCGCGGCCACAATAAGATATCCGAGCGAATATTACAGAGTCTGATCTGTAATCATTAGGAGGATCGTAAAATGCAAAATCGGTCTTACGTAGGAGCATTCGGAATTGTAGTGCTGAGCGCGCTTATGACTTGTTCACCATCTCTAGCGGCGCAGGACAATACCCCGGCGCCTGATAATACGAAGATCAATCAGCGAGACAAAAATGCTTCGGAGCCGACGGCCGATCAGCAGAAAAATGTTTCCGCTGACCGCGCCACAACCCAGAAGATCCGGCAATCTTTAATTCAGGACAAGACACTTTCAACCTATGCTCACAACGTCAAAATCATCACTCGAAACGGAATGGTCACGCTGAAAGGGCCGGTGCGTTCTGAGGATGAAAAAAAAGCTGTGGAGGCAAAGGCTGCCGAAATCGCGGGTGACAGCAATGTTACGAGCAATCTCGACGTCAAAGCGAAGAATTGAACACCATTAAACTATATAAAGGAGATCGTCATGGCGGGAAAAAATACAGCGGTATTTGGCATCTACGAGACTCAGCTCGGCGTCGAGTCCGGCGTTGATGCTCTTGAGGCGGCAGGATTTCGGTACACCGATGTCTCCGTGCTCTTCTCTGACAACCAGGGCACGAAGGCATTCGCCCACGAAAAAGGAACCAAGGCACCTGAAGGCGCCACAACCGGTGCGGGAACCGGGGCGGTGCTGGGCGGCGGTCTCGGCTGGCTGGTGGGCATCGGCGCACTTGCCATTCCTGGGCTCGGGCCTTTCATTGCGGCCGGCCCGATCATGGCGGCCCTTGCCGGCGTCGGTGTCGGCGGCGCCATCGGCGGGATTACGGGCGCGCTGATCGGGATGGGAATTCCGGAGTACGAAGCGAAGCGCTACGAAGGCCGCGTCAAGGATGGCGGCATCCTTCTCTCGGTTCATTCGGACGGCGCGGAGTGGACTTCGAAAGCTAAGAAGATACTGGAAGCCACGGGCGCTCAGGATGTCTCGTCGACCGGTGAAGCCAAGTCGGACGGCAAACGCTCTGATCGCGAAGTCGCGTAGCCGAGTTTCATTGGCACGACCATTTCGCCGGGCTCTCCGCCCGGCGATTTTTTCTCCCAAACTTGGCTACGGGAAACTAAAACGGCGTCGACCCTTTCGGATTGACGCCGTGGTTCTCAACTTTGATTAGAGTGCTTCAGGCAGCGCTGCGCGACTTCTTATTGTTGCTTTTCGTTGCGTCGCGCTTGCCGGGCTCAGACGCCTCGGCCTCCTCGCCTTCAGCATCTTCCTCGTTCTGATTCGCCTGGGCATTGATATCGCCAGACAAATCAGTGAGTTTTTCGTCCGTTTGTTTTTCCTCTTCAAGCGTCTGATTGAGGAGTTCGATGTGCTCGGACTCGCCGAGTTCTTCGGCGAATGCAATCACTGTTCCGTAACCCGCCATTTCATAATGTTCGACGCGCTGTGCTGCACCGATGAGGGCCGCATCGAGCAGTTCGCCATCATATTCCTCGATCGCTTCTGCGCCTTCTTCGATCAGGCCTTCCATCCCCTTGCACTTCTTGCCCTTGGAGCTTTCACCCAATTGCTTGAAGATATCCTCCAGGCGTTGGACATGACCCTTTGTCTGTTCCAGATGTTCCTCGAAACCGGCGCTCAATTCTTCCGAGGTCGCCGCTTTCGCCATTTTCGGCAGTGCCTTGAGCAATTGGTTTTCCGCGTTGTAGAGGTCTTTGAGTTCATCGATATAGAGTTCTTTCAAGCCTTTTTCCGCCACTGTATTTCTCCTTTGCTCCAAAATCTACTGCGGGTTCTCAGATGCTGTGAAGAATGACGGGGTTTATTATTGTTCGCGTTCCACGCACTGATGGCGAGGGAATTGTGTTTACGTTTCGAAATCTACAAAGTGGTCGATTGTGCTCAGTTCTACAACCTTTGAGTCTGTAGTCTTGCTTCGCATGTCGGACCAGGAAAAAATTCAGGCCGAACTCAGCGAACTGTCAAGACAACAGCTCAAAGCTGTCAAAGATGCCACGTTCCTGGGGTGGGACAAGACGGAATCCGCCGCCTATGACGAGCGTGTGAAACGGATCGCCCTGCTCCGTGCTCGGCTGGCCGAAATTGGCCCAACCATCGAATATTTCGCCTAAAAAGTTGAATTCCTGAGGGCCTCACCCCGGCAACCTGGGGCGAAGCTTCTGCCATCGAAGCGGGGCAAAGGGGATGTGCAAAATGGAAAGCAAAGCGAAGTTCCTCGGACATTCAATTCATAAGATGCTGGTGGCCTTCCCGCTTGGGCTCCTCGCTACCGCAGCACTATTCGATGTTGTGGGTCTGTGGAAAGCTCACCCTTTTTGGTTTCATGCCGCCTTTTGGATGATCGCGGTAGGCGTGCTGAGTGGGTTGGTTGCGGCCGTCTTTGGCCTGATCGACTGGCTGGCGATTCCGTCGGGCACGCGCGCCAATGCCGTCGGACTGCGACATGCGCTGGCCAACAGCGCCGTCCTTATATTGTTCGCGATCAGCTGGTTCTTGCGCCGTGGTGGCCCTGAAGCCCCGGGGACGGTCGCCTTCGCGTTTTCTTTTGTTGGCGTCACCTTCTCGCTCGTGGGAGCCTGGCTGGGCGGCGAACTGGCGGATCGGCTCGGCGTGGGCGTTGACGATGGCGCGCACCTGAATGCAGCGAGTTCACTATCGATCCCGAGGGCCGCCGAAATTCCACGAACCGGAAAAGCGTCCGCGAAGAGGATTGCGTAGACGATGAGCGATCGGAAGCGGGAGCAAGAACGTTCGAAAACAGAGGACGAGATCCGTAAACTCTCACGCGAACAGCTGAATGACGCGTCAGATGCTGCGTCTGCGGGAGCCCCGAATACCAAAGAGACCACTAAGCAGCGGGAAACCCGCGAACGGATCGCAGAATTGCGGCGCCGGCTCGCTGATATCGACGCCGGTGCCGACACGAAACCCGGTCCTTAACCTTCATCCTCGCCCTGCACAACGACGCTCTCTTCAGGGGCGGCGATCGTGACATCCACATCCGCCCCCGGCTTCAGCGAGACCGTGTCGCCCTGGTCCGTGTGCAGGACATTCTCGATCCGAATTTCCTGATATAGGTGATCGGCCTTTTCGACGGTGATTTGGGCTTTGTCGGGCATTCCCGGCGTGTGGACAATCTTGTCGACGGTTCCAGCAAGGGTAACGGTGGCATGGTCTGGCGCAGGGGTTTGTTCGGTCATGAGAGAAGCTCCTGAATATCGAGTTGCGACTTCAAGCTTGTTTGACTGGTCTCGGATTCGTCAAGGGACGTACGGGTTGGCCGAAGTTTTCGGCAGCGAAATTTCCTGATGGGCCGCGGCGTTTTTATGGCTCGTGACCGGACGATAGAAGCGTTCGATGGTTATTTAGAGCGTTAAGCCTTCTTCTTAATTGATTTACTGTATTGCCGGCAATCCAGAGATATTTAAAATTTCCCGGATGATGGCGACGAAAAAGACGAACTATAAAACTATTCCCATCACCGATGCCAAGGCCGAAGCCGTTAAGGCCCGAAAATCCCGAGCCGCGAAAAAGAAGGCTTCCCGCAAACGTGACAAGTGAAGGGGGAGGTGCCAGGGTATTGCGTCGAATGTGGGAAGCCTAGCATTCTCCCGGAAACTGTTCGATATCGGACAATCCATATGGATGATTGATCTCTTTCTCGGCGTTCGGTATAACCGCTTCGACGGTTTGGGCCTTGTGAATCAGGATCGTATTAAATGAACACGAAAACCGAAACTGCCAACCAAAACCATGAGAATACCGACTGAGCCGATTGGAAGCATCCCGCGACCGCTGAAATTGATCGAGGCGATCGCCGCAGCCGGATCGTTCGAGGATCCCGCGCTCGATTCTCTTTATGAGGCGGCGATCAAGGATACGATCGAGCAATTCGAAGCGACCGGTTCGCCCGTCATTACCGACGGTGAACAGCGCAAATACCACAATTTCTGGACGTACTGCGTGCATGGATTGGAAAACACGTCGCCGGACGGCACTCGGTAGCTTCGATGTTGATGGAATGCCTTTGGTCTCGAAACCGGGATGATATACGAGCAGTCGATAAGTGCCCGGCGAGCGTCCAGAAATAATGAAGAAGCCATTCCTGTTCGACCGAACAGTTTCTTGTGTAGCGCCGTTCACGCTTCGAAGCTGCAAAGTGGCCCCGGCGATCACCGCGCCAGACGTATCAACGACAGTTCCTGACATCCGAGGAAAATGCTCCTGATCATTCGCGGCGAGCGGCGTCTTCTCCTGTGCGATCACGGGAATCGAAAAGAAGAGAATCAGCACCCATGGATATTGTGCTCAATTGCTTTCTCGAGATGGATAGCTTGCACTCTTGATATGCGGCGGCATTAAAAGAACAAGTCTGAGCAAATATCGGGGAATTACTTCTCAATCATAGCCTTCCACCTGCAGATATCTCGTGCTACACTCGCCGTTGATCACGGGGGCCGTTCTCTACGACGACTGGGCAAATATTTCTGAGGCTGATTGGTGAAGACGCAAGGCTGCCATAGCCGTATCAGCCATGCACTACATATTGACGACTTTTTGCGGTATCACCAAAATCTAAATCATCTTAATAGACTTTTACTGGGAAACATAGCGCTTAAGCTTTCCCTGTTCGTTATTCTTTTCCTGCCGTTCTCCGATGCAGTAGCACAGATTCCCGATACTGGAATATCAAATCAGCCTTCCATTCCCGCCGCTGCCCCGGCTACTTCAGAGAACTACACCGTTTCCGCGAAGACACTCGGCATTTCAGCCAAGGCGCGAAAACATTTGGATGCCGCCCATAAAGAATTCAGCAAAATGAATGTCGATGAAGCGTTGAGACATATCGGCGTCGCTTTGCGCACAGACCCTGGCTGCGCGCAGGCATTTTCGATGCGTGCCTTTATTAGGCTGGCAGCAAAAGATCTGCGCGGAGCGGCTGAGGATTCTCGCCGTGCCATGGCTCTCGATCCAGGTGATGCAGAATCTTTCATAGCGCTGGCAATGTCATACAACTCCCTGAAAGAGTTTCAGAAAGCCGAGGAAGCCGTGCGGCAGGCGCTCCGTCTTAGCCCTGGATCCTGGCAAGGACGGCTGGAACTTGCCAAGAGCCTTTACGGCCAGGGCGAATTTGTTCTCGCACTACGTGAACTGGATTCAGAACCTGTTAACTTTCCTGACACTCATCTGGTTCGCGGAAATGTGTTGTTGCGTCTGGGACGCAGCCAGGAGGCCGGGGAAGAATTTCGCGCTTTTCTTCAGCAGGATCCTGGTGATCCCCGGGCACAACAGGTCAATCACATCATAGGTACCCTAATACTTCCGCATGGAAACGCCCCCAGCACGAATTGAAGCGACGACCACACGTTTCTGATGCAAGAAAATTTCAATTAATTGCCTCTCACGAATATTGCTGCTGCAAAAGTCTGCAACTTTCCCTGAATTCAAAGTTTGAATCGTGAAGTTTTAAATAATTATCGAAAAGTCTATTGACTTAATGGACATACTTGGATATTGTCCATATTCAAGTTCAGCCGCGTTGCATGTGCGCAGGCGAAACCAATTATGCCCATCCCCGGCTGCATTCGACTTCGTTGTGGTTCCAGAGCTAGCGCGCGTTGTCGGCGCTAGTGTCTGTGGGCCGAGTCTGGGAACGGCGTTGAGCAAGTTGCGGTAGCCAAGTTCTAAGAATTCCGGAGCCCACGAGCAATAACCGTGGGCTTTTTGTGTTTTGAATCGGATTTCGAAAAAGTTAAAGGGGAAGCATTCATGAAAATGTTGGGGCGTTTCTTACTATTCATCTGGGTTGCGATGACGACGGCTGTCGCGCTGCATGCGCAAAGTACACAGGTCTCAGGGCAGATCGTCGATACCAGCCAGGCCGTGATTGCCGGGGCTAGAGTCACGCTTACGCGCGTGGAAAGCGGCGATCAGCGGGAGAACGTTTCCGGCAGCGAAGGTTACTACTCTTTCCCGCTCCTGCTTCCGGGTCACTACCAGTTGAAGGTTGAGAAAGATGGTTTTGAGTCTGAGACGCGTTCCGGCATCGTTGTGCTCACGGCCACCGTGAGTAATGTCGACGTAGTCCTCAAGGTCGGGTCCGAGCAGCAAACCGTCAACGTCGATGCCAGCGTTCCTCTGCTGCAAACTGAAACTTCAGCGATTGCTAATGTCGTCGACAACGCCAGTATTACAGACTTGCCGCTCATTGACCGTCGCTCCCAGCAGTTGCAAAAGTTAAACGGCTTCGTGGTGCAGACCAACTCTGGTGCGAACGCCTCATTCGCCATTGGCGGTGGCCGCAGTGACAACGCCAACTACTTCATCGATGGTGGTAACGCACAGAACCTACTGTTAGGTGTGCCCACGCCGGGATTCGATCCCCCAGTCGAATCGGTTCAGGAGTTCAGCGTAGCTATCAGCAACTACGCGGCGGAACTGGGACGCTCCGGCGGCGGAGTGATCCAGATGTCCACCCGCTCGGGAACCAATTCATTTCATGGTTCGGCTTATGAATATCTGCGAAACGATGCGCTGCAAGCCGTGCCGGATTTCGTGAAAAAAAATCCGACTCTTCGTTACAACTTGTTCGGGGCCAGCCTCGGAGGGCCGATCAAGAAAAACCGGACACAGTTTTTCTTCAACTATGAAGGCCGGCGCCAAACCATCGCAAACCCGCTTTCGTTGACCGTTCCAACCGCCCAGGAGCTGACGGGAGACTTTAACGGAATTATCGATCCGCAGACTGGGGTGCAGGTCTTAGTCAAAGATCCTTCTACAGGAGTGGCCTTCGCCGGCAATCAAATTCCCACCGGTCGCATTGACGCCGTCGGCCTCAACCTAGCCTCGTTTTATCCGCATATCACCGGCATAACGCCCACCGCCCAATACGTCGTGAATGATCCAGCGACCACCGGGGTGGATGTGTATGTTGCGCGAATCGACCATGTTTTCGGAGACAAAGACCGTATATTCGGACGTCTCCTCGGCCAAACCGATCACACGTTGACTGCCTCGGTTTTTCCTACAGCAGGGACCGATCCTTATGGGTCATTGCTCAAGGAATACAACTACAACGTCTCCGGCACCTGGTTTCATAATTTCGCGGCAAACAAGATCAACGAGTTGCGGCTCACTTATACCCGCCGGCAATATCTGTTTAACTCGGCTGGCGCTCACACTGATCTCGACGGACAAATTGGCCTGAATACTTTCGACAACAACTACTTCCCGACGGTCAACGTCGCTGGGCTGCAGACCTTCGGAGCGCCCTACCAGGGGCTGGCACAGACCCCTGCGGTAAACAATTCCTACGTGGATAATTTTTCCTGGGTCCGTGGCGCACATCAGATCAAGTTTGGCGGAGAGGTGCGAACTTCGTACATGAACTCGACCTACCCTTTGTATGCGGGTGGCGTGTTCTCGTTCAACAACAACGGCACCAGCACGAACACTGCAGCGGGTTCTCTAGTAAATCTTCTGCTGGGAAATGTCTATACCGGCTCGATCAATGACTTCGACACGATCCACTCAATCGCCGATTCTTATGCCGCTTTTATTCAGGACGACTGGAAGGTCACGTCTCATCTCACGCTAAATCTGGGTCTTCGCTGGGACATCGATTCGCCCCGCAAGACGAATCCTAACGAACAGAATTCGTTCGACGCAACGGCCATTAATCCAGTCTCGGGAACGCCGGGCATTGTTACTTTCTCCGGAATTAACGGAACTAGCGTTTATGCAAACCAGTGGGACCTGAATAACTTTGGTCCCCGTATCGGTTTTGCGTGGTCTCCTCGGGACAGCTGGGTGGTCCGCGGCGGGTTCGGCGTTCTCTATACGGGTGAATATGCTTCGGGAACGCCACAGGAGGGAAATCTCGGCTACGGAACCAGCGGTACGGCTACCGGCGTGTATAACGCCAACACCGGAATTCTGACTCCCGCATTCCAACTTAGTTCGATTCCGGAGTTCTGGACCACACCAACCACCGCTGACCTGACGCCAGGCTTCGGCGCTGCCGCCCCGGGGCAACCAGCACACACTGTGGTTACTTATTGGGACCAAAATCATGTCAACGGTTATATCTATCAATCGAGTTTCGATATTCAACGCGAACTCAGCAACAATCTGATCCTTGACATCGGTTACCTGGGAACGTTTGCGCACAGCATGCCGGTGTACAGTTATGGCAGCGGTGGCTACAGCATCAATCAGGTGCCGGATACGGATCTCGCGCAGTTAGCGGCGAATCCGGCAATTGCACAATCGTTGCGACCGTTTCCTCAGTATCAGAATGTGCAGATTCTCGATCCCAACATTGGAGCTTCAAAATACAACGGTGTGAACGTAGGCATTCAGAAGCGTTACTCGCATGGACTTCAACTGCAAGCTAACTACACCTATTCAAAATTTGAGGACAACGCCGAAAGTTACATCGAGCTGGCCGGATATCCCGGCGACAACACTTTCACGGATTATTACAATCCCAATTCCCGCTGGGGACTTTCGGGTAACGACATTCGTCACCGCTTGATTGTGAGCGGCGTATACGAGTTGCCCTTCGGGCGCGGTAAAAGATTTGCTCCGGGATCGCCCATCCTGGAACAGGTTATCGGAGGCTGGTCGTTCGGGACCATCGCGGAACTGCATACCGGAACTCCTCTGAGCCCTCTGGACGCAGTCAACAATACCGGTTCATTTTCTGACGGTGTGCGTCCGAACCTGGTGGGCGATCCGGTTGTTAGCACCGGTCAGAGATCGGCTGCGAAATGGTTCAACACAGCAGTCTTTCAGCAAAACCCTGCTTACACCTTCGGCGACGCGCCACGTACATTTGGCACGGGGCCAGGCACAGCGCAAGTGGATGCGTCGCTGCTAAAGAACTTTCGCCTGCATGAAAGCACTAACCTGCAGTTTCGGGCGGAAGCGCTGAATGTTCTGAACCACGGCAATTGGGCCAATCCAAATACATTGTTTGGAAATCCATTATTTGGCCGGGTGACCGGACTGCAGTCCGGGAACCAGAGCCGCATCATTCAGGTGGCTTTGCATTTGACGTTCTGAACACGGCTGGCGCCCGCAGGCGTTTGTCCTGGCGTTTCGTTCGTTGCGCCAGTCATTGCCGAATTTGAAGACGCAGTGAAAAGTGAAAGAAGACAACAAGGATTCCTCATGGCAAACCACGGTAAAGGTAAATTCGAAACAGCGATCGATCTGAAACCTTTTATTCGTCTGTTTCTGTTCATGGCAATATTCCCAACTTGCCTGTCCTGGGGGGCTGACCCAGCTTCCAAGGATTCGTTAGCCGCATCGCGCCCCGCTCCAAATCCCCTACGCAATGCGTACTTCGGGGATATCCACGTTCACACCAGCTACTCGTTGGATGCATATGCGATAGGCACACGCAACGATCCAAGGGCGGCTTATCGATTTGGCCGTGGAGAACCCATTACATTGCCCGGCGGAAAGATTAATCAGTTAAAAGCTCCACTCGATTTTGTCGCCGTTACGGACCACGACATGTGGTTGGGAGAACTGTCTTTCTGCCTGGATCCCAATGACCCGGTTTACAAGAGTGATATTTGCCGCGATTTGCGCCAATCCGATCAAGACTTGAAAACGGCGCTCGGTTCCATGTGGGGGTTGGTTTCTCATCTATTCAAAGATCCTGCGGAACGCAATCCTGAAATTTGCGGCAGCGCTCTGGCCGACGAAAATAATCGCTGCTTTCAGCGCGCGCAAAATGTCTGGCAGCAAATCCAGAAAAACGCCGATGAATTCTACGAGCCTGGAAAGTTCACGACGTTTGCCGGTTATGAATGGACGGCTGGCTTTAAACGGCTGGGCATGTTACATCGCAACGTAATTTTCCGCGGAGGCAGCGTTCCACAATCCGTCTATAGTTCGGCGGACTTAAACAACTCGCCGGAACGCCTCTGGACCTGGCTGGAAAAAGCTTGCACCGGCGATTGCCAGGTATTGTCGATCCCTCATAACACCAACTGGGGATGGGGAGTCGTACTGGCGTCCAACAATAGCGATGGCACACCCTTTACGGCAGAAGGCTTGGCGCGGCGAGCAAAGTTGGAAAAGCTAATCGAAATTTACCAAAGTAAGGGAACTTCAGAATGCGCAACCGGCCTTGGCACCAACGATGAAGAATGCAACTTCGAACAGGATTTTAGGCCATGCAAAGAGGGCGAAACCGCCTTTTGCGCGGTCGCCAGCAACTACGTGCGCGACGCGCTAAAGAGAGGATTAGGTCTCGAGGAAAAATTTGGAACTAATCCTTTCAAGTATGGATTTGTAGGCGGCACCGACTCCCACTCAAGCACTCCCGGGGCAACTGAAGAAGATAACTGGAATGGCATGAGTGGTTTGGTGGATAACGAGCCGGAAAAACGCCTGAACAGTAATATGGGCAAGGAAATGCCGGTGCGAACCGTAATGAATAATCCCGGCGGCCTGGCGGGCGTCTGGGCAGAAGAAAACACGCGGGAGTCTATCTTTGACGCTCTAAAGCGCCGCGAGACTTTTGCCACCAGTGGAACCCGCATCCGGGTCCGCTTCTTTGGGGGATGGAACTATCGCCATGATCTCTCCCGTAGCCGCGACCTTGTGCAACAGGCATACCGAAATGGAGTGCCCATGGGCGGAGATCTTCCTTCAGCTTCCGGCCCCTTAAAAGCTCCGAAGTTTGTTGCCTGGGCTACCAAAGACCCCAACAGCGCCGGTCTTCAGAAAATTCAGATTATTAAGGGATGGACTGATGCCGGGGAGACACACGAAGCGGTTTACGACGTTGTCTGCTCCGATGGATTGAAGCCAGACAAGAAAACTCACCAGTGCGCGGACAATAACGCCAAAGTCAACTTGACCGACTGCACCTATTCAAAAAGCAAAGGGGCAACGGAGCTCAGTGCATTGTGGACTGATCCTGATTTCAAACCAACAGAGCGAGCTTTCTACTACGTGCGTGTATTTGAGAATCCGACCTGTCGATGGAGCACGTACGATGCGAACCATCTGAAAGTAAAACTTTCAGAATTCGTTCCGGCAACGGTTCAAGAGCGCGCCTGGAGCTCTCCAATTTGGTTTACACCGGCCGGAAGCGGATCGGTCGTCGCAAAACGATAATTCTGGAATTCATACATAAAGATCATAAGGAGAAGGCATGTCCAATCTATCCGAAGTGACGCGGCGAAAATTTCTTTGGCTGGCCGGAATCGGCACTGCCTCCATCGGGGCTTTTTCATTGATACCCCATGCCTTTGCTACAGATTTCGACGACCCTCTCGCAATCGCACAAGAAGCTTATATCTGGGGACTGCCTGCGGTTTGCATACGCTGGTATTTTGAGTGGGCCCGCCAGAACAATATCCCTCTCAACCGGTTCACCGGAAATCCGAATCTGTCCTTGCCCGCCGACAAAGCGGTCGGGCCATGCATGAATCTGCTTTATGGATTTGCCTTCCTGGACGTTGCGAACGAACCACTCGTCCTGCATGTTCCAGAAACGAACGATCGGTACTACTCCGTCCAGTTGATCGATGAGTACTCGAATGATTTTTCTTATGTGGGACGGCGGGCTACCGGCACGAAAGAAGGCAAATATCTGATTGTGGGGCCGACGTGGGAAGGGAAAGTTCCAGCGGGCCTGACGAAAATCGAATCTCTGACCAGCCGCATCCTGGTCTTGACTCGCACGCTCGTGAAAGGGGACGACGACCTTCCGGCGGCGCAGGCGATTCAGAAACAGTACGCTCTGTCGCCGCTCAGCGCCTATCCGCGCATTCATTCGGAAGAGCTGTACTTCCTCCAAACAATCCCGATCCCGGACTTCAGTACTCTGGGACTTCAATTCTTCGACCAAATGAGCGCAGCCCTGGCAACGTTGCCCATTCTTCCGCAAGATGCGGCCTCACTCCGTCGATTTGAGAAAGTTGGGATCAAAGCTGGAGCCCATCCATCGCAGGTGGTTGACCCAGCACTGCGTGCTGCCCTCATTAAAGCAGTACCTGCGGCGAATACTCAGATCATTAAAGCAGATGTTACGGACAACACGAATGGCTGGTCAGTAAATTACAAGGTCACCAACTTCATTAAAGATCCGCTTCTAAAGGCATCTGCAAACCTTTACGGGCCAGGAACACACGTTGCACAGGAAGCGCTGTATTTCATTGGCAAGCCGGACGAACCTCTGACCGGGGCGAATAAATACACGCTCAAATTTGCTGCGGGTGCTCTTCCTCCCGTGAATGCCTTCTGGTCGTTGTCAGCGTATGAAGGACCGCAGTTCCTGCTAATCCCAAATCCAATCGATCGCTATGCCATTGGAACCGTAACGGCGGGATTGAAACATGACGATGGCTCCCTCGAACTACAACTACAAAAAGAAACCCCAGAAAAAGGAACGTCCAATTGGCTTCCCATTTCCAGCGGGCCGTTTCATCTGGTCTTGAGAATGTACCAACCCAGACTTGAGCTGATTGACGGTACCTACAAAGTCCCAGCACTCCACAAAGTTTAGCGAATGGAAAAACGTAAGCAGAGAAATATGTCCAAACTTTCGGAAATGAACCGACGAAAATTCCTCTGGCTGACCGGAGTCGGTGCGGCTGCTGTTGGTGCAACGTCATTTATTTCGTCGGCTTTTGCGGCGGATGCAGACGATCCCGCAACTATTGCGCAGGATGCTTACATCTGGGGCTTTCCTCTCGTGTTGATGGAGTGGTACTTCGAGTCGGCCCATCAAAAGAACATCGCCGTAAATCTATTCTTTGCGAAGCAACATCTGGCGACACCCGCGGATAGGACTGCAGGCCCCAATATCGACACATTGTATGGGTATGCATGGTTGGATCTGAGCGGCGGGCCGCAACTTCTTCATGTCCCTGACGCGGATGATCGCTACTACTCAATTCAATTTCTCGACGCCTACGCGAACACATTTGCATACGTGGGCCGCCGTGCCACCGGCACCAAGGAAGGGACGTATGCGATCGTTGGACCAAAGTGGAAGGGAACGCTTCCAACGGGTGTGGGCCGGATCGACGCCCCCACCAATTTGGCAATTGCCTTCACTCGAACCCTGGTAACGAGCGAGGCAGATCTTCCGGCAGCCAACGCAATCCACGTGCAATATGCATTGGCGCCGTTGAGTGCTTATCCAAACATCCAGCCTCCGGCCTCAGTTGCGGACGCCAATCTTAGTCTTTTCCCGCTGCCACACTTTGGCACGCTGGGAATTGATTTCTATGACAAACTCACTGCGGGCCTCGAAACAGCGCCACCGCCCACATACGATCTCGACCGTTTGAATCGGTTCGCGAAGGTTGGAATCAAGCCAGGCAGTCGGCCTTCGCAGATCAAAGATGAGAAGACGATTAGCATCTTGCGTGACGCTGTTCCGGCAGCCGACGCCCGCATCAAAAAGGCGAACTATTCCACGACGGTCAACGGTTGGAGTGGGAATACGAAAGTCACCAACTTCATCAAAGACCCGCTTCTTCGCGCCGCTGTGAACCAGTACGGACCTGCCGCGCACATTGCCCAGGAAGCCTTGTACTTCAGTGCGAAGCCTGAGAGTGGACCCTTAAACGGGGCGAACAAATACGTTCTCACATTCCCAGCCGGCGGCCTTCCCCCGGTCGACGCGTTCTGGTCCATCACGCTTTACGGATCAGACTTTGCCCTGGTAGAAAATCCGATCAAGCGATATGCGATTGGCGATCGAACAGCCGGGCTTGTTTACGGACCGGATGGCTCGCTCGAGATTCAATTCCAAAATAAAGCGCCGGCGAAGGGAACTGCGAACTGGCTGCCTTCTCCAACCGGCCCTTACCAACTTATTTTGCGGACCTATCAGCCCAAACCCGCGCTGTTTAACGGATCGTACAAATTACCGCCCCTACGCCAAGTTTGATTTTAGGAGACAGTCGAATTGCATTCAGTCGGACAAATCGACCTTCCAACGGAGTTCCGGGAAGTAGTGCGCAACGGCCCGAAAGGGAGCGGGTATGTGCTCGCGAAACAGGGCAGATTCGAAACCATTCGCGGATTGTTTCGCGAGCCGCTACTTCATTTCTTAATAGCTGGAGCTGTGATTGTCGCTCTCGGAACACTCTTTGATCGCTCCAACAAAACCGGATTCAATGGAAACCTGATCCAAGTAACAGCGCCCGAGATTCAGCGGCTTCGTGAAGTATGGACACGTCAATGGGGGCATGCACCAGATTCCAGTCAGATGAAAAGCCTGGTTGACGATTACCTTCGCGAAGATGTTCTTTACCGGGAGGCTCTGGCTTCCGGTCTAGATAAAGACGACACCATCATCCGGCGTCGCCTGGTCGAAAAAATGGAGTTCCTGTCGCAGGAACTAGCCTCCACCGCGCCATCCGAGAATGAGCTCCAGGATTATTTCCTGCAGAACCGCGAAAAGTTTCGAAGCCCCAAGCAGGTTGCTTTTTCACACATCTACTTCAGCACTTCGAAGCGCGGCGCGAACTCCGAGAAGGATGCACGGAGTGTGCTTGCCAGCCTGAACGCAGGTTCAATTCCCCTGGCGTCAGTCTCCAGACTCGGCGATTCTTTCATGCTACAAAGCGAATATCCGCTGCAAACTCAACAACAAATCAAAGAACTTTTCGGTGACGAGTTCGCGCGAAAATTGTTCTTGGTCGATACAGGCGAATGGGTCGGACCGATTCAATCAGGATATGGCTTTCATCTGGTGCGTATTTCTCAGAAGTTGGAGTCCAGAATTCCAGAATTGCCTGAAGTGCGAAACCAGGTACTGACGGATTTTCAAAACCGTCGTTTACAGGTTGTCAGCCAAGCCTTCTACGATCGGGTGCGAAAGCGTTATCAGATTGAAATCGACAAAGCTGCTCTCTCGGCGCCTGCGTCAACGCAATCCACACCGATGAATCCTGGAACTCAGGACACGTTATCACCAGAGATCGATTGATTTTCGACATGAATATTCGCATGGATATAGGGGAGGACGCGACAGTATCACGAATTATGTTGTGGTGCACCTTGTGCCTGCTAATTGCATGCTTCGGCGCCATCCCGGCGCAAGCCCATACCAGCTTGCCTGGGTATCTGGCCTTGCAGGAAACGACCAGCGGATCATTCGATCTGGTTTGGAAAGTCCCAGCCGCAGAAGGCCCACCCCCGGCCATTTATCCAGTGTTCCCAACGAATTGCATTGTCTCGAAATCGCTGACTACCGAACGAACAGCCGGCGCACTCCTCGAGCGGGGAAGCATTCAATGCGGCCCCGCCGGTCTCAATGGCGCGGCCATTTCAATTTCCGGCCTCACTGTCACTATTCTTGATGTGCTGGTGCGGATCACATTTGTGGACGGCAGCAGCGTCCAGCACATGCTCAAGCCGCTGGAAACTTCCTTTGTCGTTCGCAAAGATGGAAAGAACAGAATCGATGCCTGGGGCTACTTGACTCTGGGAGTGGGTCATATCCTTTACGGAATTGACCATCTTCTCTTCGTATTGGGATTGCTGTTGATCGTTCGCACGTCAGGTCTGTTATTCAAAACGATTACAGCCTTCACTGTTGCGCATACGATTACGCTCGGCCTATCCGTTTTCGGCGTGGTGCATGTAGCGCCCACCCCCGTGGAAGCCGTCATCGCATTGAGCATTGTCTTCCTTGCTGCTGAACTGGCCCAACATCAACGAGGCAAAGATGGTCTGACCTATCGCCAGCCGTGGATCGTAGCGTTTGCATTCGGCTTGCTGCATGGCTTTGGCTTTGCTGGAACTTTATCCAGCCTCGGGATTCCGACGGCAGACATTCCGCAAGCTCTCTTGTTTTTCAACCTCGGCGTGGAGGCGGGACAACTCGCCTTCGTTGCAGTATTCCTGGGTTTTGTTCATTCGCTGCGAACTTTGGAGATTCGCTGGCCGGTTTGGACGCGTCCAGTTCCAGCCTATGCGATTGGCTCTTTGGCCTCTTTCTGGTTCCTACAACGATGCGCAATCTTTTTCTAGACTCCAACTACATCGCGACTCGGCGATGGCTTGCCATTCTTGCGGCAATTGCCGTCTTCGACTCGCCCGCCTTCGCTCATACGATTCCGGACCAGGCTCATGGATTTATTACTGGCTTTCTGCATCCCCTTTCAGGCCTGGACCACATTCTCGCCATGGTTGCCGTTGGAATCTGGGGATCGCAGTTGGGACGCCCGGCAATCTGGGTGCTTCCCGTTGCGTTTCCTCTGGTGATGTCGTTTGGGGGAGTTCTCGGAGTGCGTGGGGTTCCCATCCCTGGAGTCGAAATTGGTGTGGCGGCTTCCGCACTGGTTCTGGGCATTATGATCGCGTTCGCCGCACGGCCTCCGCTTTGGGTGGCGGCGTTGATCGTAGGAGCGTTTGCCATATTTCACGGCCACGCTCACGGAACGGAACTTCCGAAGGCAGCCTCGCCGTTGACCTACGCTTTGGGTTTTGTACTCGCCACCGGATTGTTGCACGTCGGAGGAATCTTGTTTGGCTTGATTAACTTCCGGCCTGCGGGTGCCAGAGCTCTTCGCCTGTCCGGCGGATTAATCTCAATCGTAGGAATTTTTCTGCTGGTCAATCTCGCACATTCATGAAAATGAAGCGGACACTCTCGATCGTTTGTGCAATCGGATCCGTATTCCTGATTTTTCCATCGTCTGCGTTAGCGCATCCGATGAAAGGCGTTGGAGATTTCTACGCGGGCATGTTGCATCCAATGATCTCGGTCGAGTGTGTCTTGCCGATCATTGCGTTGAGCTTGCTTGCTGGGCAACAAAACCGCAGAACAGCAATCGGGGTACTACTATCGTTTCCGAGCGCCAGTGTCCTGGGGGCTTTGCTTGCGCTTGTTTTTCCTGTTTCGCCTTTTGTTGCAGTGATTAACACGGCCGCAATGGCTGTGCTGGGAGTTCTTGTGGCGCTCAATCGGTCACTGCCGTTGGAAATCTCCGTGATTCTCAGTGCAACCTTAGCGTTGACAGTGGGTTGGTCAAATGGTGGCGAACTTACGTCGAATACCTCCGCTTATCGGTTTGTTCCTGGCCTCGCGGTGGTCAGCTTATTGTTGATTTCGTACGGCATTGGCTTGGTGCGCTCCCTCAACATGCCTTGGGCGAAGACCGCTGTCCGAGTCACTGGGAGTTGGATTGCCGCGATTGGGATTCTAGTCTTAAGCCTGAACAAGTGAGGGGCTATGACGAATAGTTACTACATCGGACCAACTCGTTTAACTAGTAGTTTTTAACTATGGTCTAATCCAGTCCTTCCAGTTAACGTCACCGAGGATAACTGGCCGACCTATGGGCATGTTTGGAGAAGCAGCGGGCAGCATCCTGCGGTTGCCAATGTTTCTCGGTGTCAGGACGGCTAGCAACACGACGATTCGGATTTCGTCTGCACAGCTCGATGCCGTCCTGAATCAAGCCGAGAACGCGACCCTAAAAGCTAGGGCTTTGGTTGCCGGCCGCTGCCAATCCGATCTGACGAGAAGCGTCGAATCGGCGGCATGGTCGGTGGCGCAGTGCCTCGATCATCTGGCGCAGACTACGAATGCGTTTGTTCCGGCTATCGCGTCTGCCATCGAGCAGGCTCCTCATCTCACCACAAACCGGGCGCTGAGGACAGGTGCTCTCCTCCGCTTATTCATCCGGAATTTGGAACCCCCTTACCGGCTGCGATTCAAAGTGCTCACGGCTCTGGTCCCGTGTCAACGCGACTTCGATTCTGCTTGGAGCGCGTTTGAAGCGTCACGGACTCAGCTCGCAAAAACCATACGGTCCGCGGCTGGCCTGGCCATCGACCAAGTGAAGGTTGAGTCTCCGGTGTATGCCCGCTTCAGCTACAACGTGTATGGCGCGCTTCGCATGCTGACGGCGCACGAGCGCCGACATCTCTGGCAAATCGACCAAATCCTGAAGGCTCTCGGCAAACCAGACCTCAGCGCTGCCTGAATTCAAATAAAACTCCATGTCTGATCCGGCGCCATCGATTTGCTGCGATGTGACCGTCATTGGTGGCGGCTTGGCCGGAAAAGTAGCCTCGCTGCATTTGGCCAGGGCCGGTCTGAAGGTCGTATGCATCGAGCTGCAACAACCCGTTCGGCCGCCCGTCGGGGAGTCGCTGGATTGGTCCGCTCCCGCTCTTTTGGAAGTCATCGGATTATCCGCCAACAGTCTGATAGAGTCCCGAATCGCAACCTGGAAGCGGCACGTCACGGTAAAAATGCGCGACGGTTGCGATACGCATTACGTCCCCTCAACCTGGCTCGGGGGCTTTCCGTTCTATGTCAATCTCGCAACACTGCATGTAGAGCGAAGACAGCTGGACGATGAAATCCTGAAGATAGCAGTAGATCAGGGCGTCACATTTGTGCGCGAGCGAGCGGTTGATCTGGAGACAGCCGGCGGAAAGATTTGTTCGGTACAAACTGAAGCAGGGAAGCGCATTTCTTCCGCATGGTTCATTGATGCTTCTGGAGTTGGGGCTTCGCTGATTGCGAGAAAGTTCAACTTGTCCTCGTTGCAGTAAGGTCCCACGAAGGTCGGGATCTGGACCTATCTCAGAGTACCGCAGCAGGTTGAAGGAACAACTCTTTACATGGATCCTCTGCCCACGGAATATCTCGAATGAATTTGGGAAATTCCGGTCAGCCCGGAGATAGTCAGCATAGGATACGTGCTTCCCGGCGCGGCGCTCAAAGCCAAGCGTGAACAGGGAGGCTCTGTCGAAGATATATTTTGCCAGCAGCTCATGAAATTCTCCCGTTTCGAGCCGCTTCTCCAGCAGGAAGCCATAGGCGAAATGAACGTGACATCATTCCGTTGCCGGGTGCATTTGGAATCCGCAGGACCGAACTGGGTGATTGTCGGCGAGGCCGCATCACTCGTAGATCCCATGACTTCCAATGGAGTGACAGCCGCCCTTCGCCACGCTGCGGAGGGCGCCGCGCTGATCCTGAAATTCCGGAGGCGAAGGGAGTTGCCATTACGCGCGAGGAACGCTTACAGCAACCGAATTCTTCAGACGGCAAGATTTTTCAACGAGGGAATTGAGAAAATTATCTATGAGCCTACCGTGAGAAATCGCATCGGGCTGCCAGTCGCGGGGGCCGTCTATACGAGTCCTGCGTGGAGCATGAACGTAGCGTATGCACGCATGCACCCGGATGGAAGCCTTTCAACATTTTTATTAGGAGCGATGCTCGGATTTTTCCGAATCAGCGCTGCAATGTTTTATCGGTTTTGTCGCATGCTGAAATCTTCTGTGGTCGCCGAAGTACCAAAAGGCCCTCAGTGAATATTGGACAACTGATCCCGTCCATCGGGACCATTCTTTTCGCAGCACGAGTGTTCGGCTGGGCTTTTCAGCGAATTGGACAACCACGGATTGTAGGTGAAATGACAGCGGGCATTGTTCTTGGCCCGTCTCTTTTTGGACGTGTCCTTCCAGATGTTTTCGCTTTTGTCTTTCCCTCGTCGTCCATGCCTGCAATTACGGTTTTGAGTCAACTTGGGCTCTTGCTTTTCATGTTTGTAGTCGGCCTTGAAGTCGATCTCAAGCGTATCCTTCAGCAACGGAGCGCGGTTGTTCTGATCGGCTTGGGAGTGCTGATGAACACTCGCGGCCTGTTCGAACTGGTGATCCTGAACGCCGGGCTCGATTTAGGAATTCTGTTACCGCCTTTGTTCACCATGATGGTTCTCATGGCTCTGACCACGACTTTCATGACCAGCCCGCTCCCAGGCGCGATGAAAATCCAACGCGACTGTCGTGCGATAGCTAGCTGAGCTCCTTCACCGTGATTTCATACTTGAAGTTGTCCGGATCGAATGAATCCACCCGTGTTTCCGCCAGCGGATACATGAAATACACCTGCGGCTGTTTGGCGGAACCTGGCGGCGCTACGTCGTGAGCTTAGTTGTATGCCATCCAATTCATTCCCAGGAGCCGAAAAGGCGGGTGCGCGCCTTCGACACTATCTCGTCGCTTAACGGACGATTCCCAGGCGCCTTTTGGCCTTCCGCACGTCTGCCGGATCCACCGGAACCCAGCCGTGATCGTGAAGGTAAACCTCAAGGCGGCAATGCTGGCCCTTGGTGGCTTTATCCGTCGCGACGCCCAGACTCTTGTAACCGAGTTCCGATTTCGCAATCCGCAAACCTTACACAGCGACCGTCTCTCACCGATCCAGCGCCCAACAGCAGAACTTCCAAGTCATTTTTCAGCGACAAGTTTCGTCTGAGCAACTCTTCGGGCATGCCTGGCAGAGGGGAGTCTATCAGGCAGAACAGACCACTATTATCAAATAAAGCCCGTAGACAGGACGGCTGCCAGTACACTCCAAATGGATAGTTAAAGGCTTGGTGCTCGCTTTAGGGAAATACAAGATGGGTAATTGGCTTCCGAAATCTTTCGTCTGCCTGAAATCTTACACGCCACGTCTGTTCGCGTCAGATCTTCTCGCAGGAGTTACCGTCGGTCTGGTGGCCCTCCCCTTGGCGATGGCCTTCGCGATCGCGTCCGGCGTTCCACCGCAAGCGGGAATATATTGCGCTATAGTCGCCGGGTTCGCGATCTCTGCTTTAGGTGGATCCTCAACGCAGATCGCTGGCCCCACTGGCGCGTTCGTAGTCGTCGTGTTTGGAATTGTTGCGAGATACGGCATCGATGGGCTGTTCATGTGCACCATGATGGCTGGGGTTCTCCTATTGATATTGGGAGCGACCGGTTTGGGCACGACGGTCAAGTTCATACCGCGCCCTGTAGTCGTCGGTTTCACAAACGGCATTTCCGTCATCATTGCCAGCACGCAAATCAAGGATTTCTTTGGTCTCAAGATCGATAGGGTTCCAGGTGACTTTGCATCGCGCATTGTGACCCTGGCTCGCAACTTTTCATCGTTTTCGCCGGTGGAAACATCTCTAGCGGTTAGTGGGCTCGCAGTGATTGTTCTCTTCATGGTGTTCGTGAAGAGAATTCCCGGTTATATCGTCGCTCTGTTCGTGGGAACGGCGATGGTTATCATCTTCAAACTTCCTGTGGCTACCATCGGCACCCGATTCGGTGGTATTCCGTCGGGATTCCCAATCATCAAGATCCCGCATTTCCGTTTGGACCTGCTAAGACCGCTAATTTCACCGGCCATCACAGTTGCCATGCTGGGTGCAATTGAATCACTGATGTCCGCTGTAGTTTCCGACCGCATGAGCGGAGATAAGCACAACCCAAACGTCGAACTCGTGGGCCAAGGGATTGCCAACATTCTGTCTCCTCTATTCGGCGGCCTACCGGCTACGGGAGCCATCGCCCGAACGGCGACGAATATCCGCTCGGGTGCGAAAACTCCGGTGGCCGGGATGATTCACTCGCTGACTCTCTTGGCAATTGTTGTTTTTGCCGCACCCCTTGCTAGATTTATTCCGCTATCGGTTCTTGCGGCGATTCTCTTGGTTGTGTCCTACAACATGGGTGAGTGGCGTGAGATTCCTGAACTTTTGAAGCTATCTCGATTCGAAATTGGGACATGGCTGGTGACATTTCTTCTCACAATCTTTGCCGATCTGACCGTTGCCGTGGAGGTGGGAATGATTCTGGCCGCTTTGGTGTTCATACGTAAAGTTACGCAAACCACTACTGTGACAGAAGTGACGGCGGAGTACATTCGAGAAGGTCATGTTCACATCTTGCAGCACCAAGAAATCCCTTCCTTCGTCGTCATCTTCAGAATTCATGGCCCCTTCCTTTTCGGCGCAACCGACAAACTCGACTTGATTGTTTCTCGTCTGCACGAACTTCCACCCATTATTATTCTCAGGCTCAGGAACATGACGGCGATCGATTCCACTGGCCTGCAGGCATTGGATAAATTAGCCGACCAGGTCCACGAATCCGGGCGAAAACTCATTCTTTGCGGAGCCAGAGAACAACCAGCGAAGCGGATGCAAGAAGCGGGTCTTCACGGCCATCTCGGAGCGCAGAATGTTTGCTTGAGCGTGGCGGAAGCCCTCGACCGAGCCAAAAGCATAGGCCCTGACTCCTATGGGCCAAGTCCGGAAGCTGCCAATTTGGGCAGTACAATGTAGCCTATGGAGTAGAATTCACGACGAACACCTCCAATCATTGCCCGCGCACTGTACCGATCGGAATTCGGTCTGTTACAATTTACACACAGCGCAGGGACAAGCTGCGCTGGTCACTGATTCGCATGGTGTCCATGGTGTCCGTTTCGACCAGAATTTCATGTATATGGGGTTGAAACGGTTGATACAGGCGACACAGTTGATATCGGGGAAGTGCAACAAACATGCGGGTTTCCCGCTAACCCGATGAAAAGCAAGTGGGGACGTAGTTCAGTTGGTTAGAACGCTGCCCTGTCACGGCAGAGGCCGCGGGTTCGAGTCCCGTCGTCCCCGCCATTCTTTTCTACGAGTTGAAGGAATGGCACTAAATACCCAACCTGCTCTATCCCTCCTTCATTAATTATCCTTTTGCATGAGGCTTACGGGATAGCAAAACCCGCCCGAAGCTGGCCGAAGTGGGTTCTGACTACTTCGCTGGAGAATTCTGAATCAGTACCAGGTCCGAAGGAGAATCTCCGCGCACCAGGGCCAGGCTCTTGCCATCGGGCGACCATTGATAGGAGTAGATTTTGAGGGAACCGAAGTTCGTCAGTTGCCGGCCG
>DATBAX010000354.1:0-2717 GCA_036271275.1 Terriglobales bacterium | reverse complement strand
GTGCCACGGATGATCACGCTCACCATATCGAACGCGCCGGTCATGAACAGTGCCGCGAGGGACAGTATGAGAAGGTGAGAAATCCCGAACAGAATCGTGAACACTCCGAACCCGGCCACGCACCACAGCATGGTCAATCCCACTCGCCGTCGCAGCGGATAGTGCGCCAGGTAGATCGCCATCACTGCAGCGCCCACGCCAGGGGCGCTTCGAAGCACGCCGAGCGCCCAAGGCCCGGTGTGGAGAATTTCGCGGGCGTACACTGGGAGCAAGGCCACTGATCCGCCAAGCAGTACCGCAAACATGTCGAGTGATATCGACCCCAGCACAATTTTCTTTCGCCAGATGTAGCTGAATCCCGCGAACACGGTCTTCAAGTTCACTTCTTCGCGAGGACGCGCTTTGATTTTCGGCCGCATGCGCGTGGTCACCATAAAAGCAAATCCGGATGCCGCCATTGCTCCGGCGTAAACAACAGTGGGACCGTGAGCGATGGCGTATAAAAATCCTCCTAGCGATGGACCGAGAATAGTTGCCGCCTGCCAAGTCGTGGCATTCCAGGTAACGGCGTTGGGAAAATGTTCTTCCGGAACCAACTGCGGCAGAAACGCGCGGCTCACCGGCCCATTGAATGCACGCACCGCGCCCAGCGTGAGCAGTACGAGATAAATCGGCAAAACCGACGCCGTGCCTCGCCTTGCGATGAAGAGCAGCAGCCCGGAACACACCGCAAATCCGGCGTAGCAGGCCAGCAACAATTTTCGGCGATCCAAACGATCCGCGGCGTGGCCGGACAGCAGAAACAGTAAAATGCCAGGCAAAAACTGCGCGAGCCCCGCCAGGCCCAGATCGAGAGGCCTTTTGGTGATCTCGTAAATCTGCCATCCCACGGCAACGGCCTGCATCTCCAGCGCGGCCACAATCACGAACCGCGCAAACTGGTAGCGCGTGAAATCGGGATAGGTGAATGCGATCAGGGCTAGCTTGGATTTTGGGGCGTCGTCCATCTTGGCTGCCTCTTACTGTGCCACAAAATCGCGCTGCATTGTTCGTCGCGGGTTAGAATCCGTTTGTGTTTAATATTTTGCAAACAATGGGATGGATCGCCTGCGGCGTCTACGCAACCATTCCTTCATTTTGGCTGGTCATCCATCCTCGCGCAAATTACTGGCGCTCCCGTTCGCGATCGCCCTATCGTTTCTTGCTACCGATGTGGATTGGAATGTGGGTCATCTGCGGATTGGCGACGTCTCGATGGCGGCATGTTCAACTTTATCGAACTTCATGGAGTTGGGTTCCAGCGGCAATTATTTTTGCAGCCGGCCTTTGGATCTACAAAAGCTCCGGAGCGGGATTCAGCGTCCGGCAACTCGGCGGACTTCCGGAAATCCTCGAAGGACATCGCGAGCAGCGGCTCGTGATATCGGGGATTCGCAGCCGGGTGCGGCATCCGATTTATCTTGGACACTTCTGTGAAATGCTGGCCTGGAGCGTAGGCACCGGACTGGCAGTCTGTTACGGATTGACAATATTCGCTTTGATTACAGGCGCGATCATGATTCGCCTGGAAGATGCGGAACTGGAGAAACGCTTCGGTGCGGAGTACCGCGAATATCGAAAGAAAGTACCGGCCCTGCTGCCGCGCATGCAGTGAGATTCCTCCACAGCTAAAGCTGTTTCAGAATGACAAGAAATAAAAGAATATTTTATAGATCTTGTCATTCCGATTGGGCGTCAGCCCATGAGGAATCTCACGGCCTCACGCGAAACGAATGCCCAAGCCGCTATAATCCGATCTAGCTGAAAGCTGAGAGCTGACAGCTGACAGCTCAATGCGCTTCGAACTCTTCATCGCGTCCCGATACCTCCGCGCCAAGCGCCGCCAGGCCTTCATCGGCGTCATCACCGGAATCTCCATCCTCGGAGTCGCCGCCGGAGTCGCATCGCTGATCGTCGCTCTCGCCATCAATAACGGATTCCGTCAGGATTTGCAGGACAGCCTTCTACGCTCGACTTCGCATGTAAACCTCTTACGAACTCAAGACGACGGCATCAAAGACTGGCGTCCGCTGATGGAGCGTCTTTCGAAACAGCCGCACGTAATCGCCGCCGCTCCGGACATCTATGAGCAAGTCCTGATCTCGCGCGGACCACGAGCGCGCGGGGCCGTCTTGAAAGGCGTGATTCCAGCATATGAACGCAAAGTCAGTGATCTTCTCAACAGTGTAAAGACCGGCTCGGCGGACGCACTCGAAGAAAACAAAACGCCTGCTGCTCCGGCTTCGACCGAAACCCAATCGCCCAGCTCTCTCGAAGGTGCGAAAGATCGCGTCGCCGCGATGCCGCCAATCATCCTGGGAAAAGACATGGCCGCCGAACTCGGCGCCGATGTCGGTTCAGTGGTCCTCGTCGTCAGCCCGCAAGGAGAGCTCACGCCGTTTGGCATGGTCCCCAAATACAATCGTTTTCGCGTAATTGGCATTTTCGATTCCGGCTTCTACGACTATGACAGCGCCTGGGCCTTCACTCGACTCGCCGATTCGCAACAACTTTTCGGACTCGGCGACCTGGTATCCGTTCTCGAATTCAAGATTGACGACATTTATCAGGCCGAAAAAATCGGCTACGATCTCGAACAGGTTGCGGGCAAGGGTTTCATGTCCACGAATTGGATCGAGCAGAACAAACCGTTATTCCGCGCTCTCCGTCTGGAACGC
>DATBAX010000353.1:0-3529 GCA_036271275.1 Terriglobales bacterium | reverse complement strand
GACCGCAAGACCAGCGAGAAGACTGAACTGACCCGCGGCTTCGAGCAGTGGGCCGGAGGTTTCGCATGGTCGCCTGATGCGAGAACAATTTATTTTACTTCCGAACATAAGGGTCACTCGCTCATTTATGCGGTCGATACCAACGGAACCTATTCGATTCGCACTCTTGTGGCAGGCAGCGACGATGACATCTCGGTCACATTTGACGGCAAGGTACTGGTCTTCAGCGCCGTCTCCGAAATGGCGCCCGCCGAAATCTATACGAGCAACGCGGCGGGTGACGGTTGCCCATCAAAGACTGGCGATGTCGATCCTGGGAAAGAGAGTTGCAATCTGAACCAAGCGAACCCGCTCACTCACATGAACAATTCGCAGTTGTCGCACATCAGCATGGCGAAAGCTACATCGTTCGACTTTCGCGGAGCACACGGCGACGATGTGGAAGGCTTTCTACTCAAGCCGCCGAACTTCGATGCCAGCAAAAAATATCCCGTGAAGTTCCTAATCCACGGTGGCCCCGAAGGCGCGTGGGGAGACGATTGGAGCTTCCGATGGAATCCTGAATTATTCGCCGCCAATGGATACGTGGTCATCATGATCAACTTCCATGGCTCGACTGGCTACGGACAAAAGTTTATCGACGCGATCAACGGAGACTGGGGTGGCGCACCGTTTGAAGATCTGATGAAAGGTCTGGACTATGCCGAGAAGACGTATCCATTTATCGACAAAGACCGGGAGTGTGCGCTGGGCGCCAGTTATGGCGGATACATGGCCAACTGGATCCTTGGACACACCGACCGATTTAAATGCATCGTGTCGCATGATGGCATGTTCAACGCCGAGTCGGCTTGGGGCGATACCGAGGAACTCTGGTTCAACGATTGGGAATTTAAGGGGACGCCGTACGACAATCGCGAAATGTATCGGAAGTGGTCGCCACATGAATATGCGAAAAATTTCAAGACGCCGACGCTGGTGATTCATGGCCAGCTCGATTACCGGCTGGATGTCTCACAGGGATTCGATTTGTTCACGACCTTGCAGATGGAGAATGTGCCGTCGAAGATGCTTTACTTTCCCGATGAAGGGCACTGGGTGCTGAAGCCGCAAAATTCGCAGCTTTGGTATAAGACGGTGAATGATTGGGTGGACCAGTGGGTGGGGAAGTGAAAATCCCGTGCCATGGCGCGGTAAGGACTTTTTCAACTTCGCTCAGCACGACAGGACTTTAATTTGTTGGTAGCGATTGCAGTTGGAATTGCTGTGAAGCGCTCCCCACGCTAGCCGTTCCCAATATCACCGCCGCGCCTTGGATTCCGCCCGTAGATGGTTGGATGGTCGCCAGACCGTTTATATCCGACAGCACCGTCGCCTGCGTAGACGACAAAATTACCGGCATGGGTTGCTGGGTCGAAGTGCTCTGGCCAATCCAGAGAATGGGTTCGTTGTTGGGCATGCGTCCGACTAGGGATTGGAAGACGACGCTGGCGCCGAGAACTGGATCGGGTGAAGCCGATGAATCGGTCACGCGAATGGTGAAGGGTTGAAAAGTTTGTCCTACTAATGCTTCCTGCATGGCACCGGTCACGGATCGTAATCGTAGCGCGGACAGCGGCACCGCAGTTCCATAAAAACTTTGGCATGGAGCGTTTGCGGGCGCGACACATAGGCTGACTTGCACGTCGCTGGCGAAGTTCGCGACTTGCAGCGTCGAGCTGACGTATCCGGCGGCGTTGGTGGTTGCGGTAGCTGAGGTGAATGTCCCCGATCCTTTGGTGATTTTGTAATTCACGGTGCGGCCGCCGTCGGGTGTTCCGTTCGAAAGTACTCGGGCCGTGAGAGGTGCGTTCACAGTTGCGCCCTGAGCAATCCAGGAATTGGGGGACGAAAGAGAGATGTCCAGAGATGAAGACGTGCCCAACAGCGTGGTCTGAATTTGTTGCGGCGGCGTGTAAGATGCCGGAGCCAGTTCGGCGGAAATCGTCATGACGGATGCAGTGAGAACCGTCATCTGTGTTGACGTCTGCCCGGTTTGATCCGTCAGCACGGTGCAGCTTGTGGATCCACCGCAAGCTGAGAATGAGAGTGGCGGAGTCGAAGTGAAGAACACGCTGGCGCCAGCCACGGGAGTGATTCCGTCCGAGGCAAGAACGGCGACGCGAAGAGGATAGGGCGCTTGTCCGCCGATGGGCGTGCCAGGGTTTGCGCCCGAGAGCATCACAATTTTGTCCGTCGGTCCGGCGCCGTACGTGAGGACTCCCGTCATGGTCGATGCGGCTCCCGTCGCGGCATCTTTCAACGCAACATTCTGGACGCCGTCCGCCAAAGCTGGCGCAGTGGCCAGTAATTGAGTCGAGGACAATGCCAGCAACGGCGCGGTCGCCGTCGCGACTGCCATTGTGAGATTCGCCTGAAATCCCAGGCCTTTGACTGCCAGCGGCGTTCCTCCCGCAACGCTCGCGCGCATTGGAGTGACCGTGTCGCCATAAAGAACGCGGGCGTGATAGTGATAGTCGGGACGCCCGTCGCCGCGGGAGTCGGCGATGGCGACGCGGAAGCTGGTGTTCTGCAATAGTTCGGCATCCAGACGCGTCTCTCCGGCATAAATCGTGTTGAACGCCGATGGACTATTTGCCGGTGCAGGAAACAGCCCCGGGTCAGCGAGTGACCACATGCCAATTACGGGTTGCGCTTTATTTTGCGAAATATTTCCGAAATCGTCGAGTGCGGTTACGACCACGGAAAGCGTTCGGTTGGCTTGCGCATTGAACCAGAAATAGTCGCTGTCGCCGTAGGGGCCGAGCGCGGCCGTCCAATCTCCGACCACAGGAAGTGCGGCAGGAGAGGCGTAGCTGGTGGGATCGAACCATTCTTGTGTTGCAATTCCGCTTTTCTGCATCAGGATGTCTTGGTGCAGATCTCTTCCCAGCGTGACCGTTACGGTGATTGGTTGAATCGCTCCCGATGGCTGGACCTGCCAGGGTTCGTACGGGCCAACGGTTTCTGACAAGAGAGGATCGATCGGCTCTACCGTGAGTTGGTACTGTGCGGTCGTGGCGGCGTTGGGGATTTGCAGTCCGCCAAGATCGAAGAATCCTTCCAGAGTTGGATCATTCGAGCCAAAGCGATTAAATGGGAGGCCAGTGGCGTCGTTGAATCCGGTGACAGTATTTCCAGCATTTCCGCAAAATAAAAAACCGGAGACTGAACTTGCGGCATACGCGCCCGATGGCAATCCCGTCGCGGGATCAATCCAGCGAGCGACCACGTTCACGCCCTGCATTCCCTGGGCGGCGAGACCTGCGGCATTCACAAAATAAACGCTGCCGTGAATTCTAGCAGTGGTTGCGGAGAAGATTTGTTTGCCGGGAAAACTCGCCTGATTTTGCGCGGTCACGGGATACAACCGGGAGAGCGCAGCCTGGTCATCCATCTTCGGTTGATAAGGATTGATGTGATTATTGCCGGAATAACACGACGCAATCGGATTGCAGTTCACGGAATCCATCGAGTGCATGACGGAAAA
>DATBAX010000352.1:0-3091 GCA_036271275.1 Terriglobales bacterium | reverse complement strand
GGCGTGGCTTACAAGCGAGACATCGACGACTTGCGGGAATCGCCGGCGCTGACAATTATCGAGTTGCTACAAAAAGACGGAGCTCAAGTCAGCTACAACGACCCGTATTTTCCGACCGTGGGCAAAGGCCGCAAATACGATCTGCAGATGAAGTGCGCGCCGCTGGAGAATCTCGGCCAGTACGATTGCGCGCTGATCGTGACTGACCACTCCGATTACGACTACGCCAGGATCGTGAAAGAATCGCAACTCGTCGTCGATACCCGCAATGCCACCAAAGGCATCAAGAGTGACAAAATCGTCCATTGCTAAGGTCGAAAAAGGGCGATATCAAGTTAAACGAGAATGTGTGCCGGGCCGGAACTCACTTCGAAGGGACCCCGCTCGGCACGCTTTTTTAGCCGTTGTGCGGCCCCTTTTTGCGCCTCCAGAATTTCTTCCGTTGTGAGCGATTCCGCGAGCCTTCTTTTGGCGTTACTGATCTTTTCCTTCATCTCTACCATCGTTTGCTCCGACACCAAATACCACATGTAGGCGGCAATCGGGTTTTCCTGTACCTGTTTTCCTTCTGAGTACATTTGGGCCAAGGCAATTTGAGCGCTGGGTACGCCTTGCTCCGCTGCCTTTTTGCAGGAAGCCAAATCAGGTTTTCCCGATACCGAGGCCGAGGGGTAGGTCAAAGTCAGGCAGAGAAGCTCCATCCGGCTGGAAACCCCTAACTTGTCGAATACTCGAAACAAATAGTTCTTCACAGTGTGCTGGCTCAATCCCATCCGTTCTGCGATGTCGCGGTTGGTGAGCCCCTCGGCCAGGTGGCCAACCACTTCTAATTCACGCTTGGAAAGAAGGTTTAAGCCATTGGCATCCACTGCACGAACAAGAGGCGCGGCTGCGAGTGTCTCGACGGCAAATGACATCTGCTCGCTGTTTGCCCAGATTTGGCCGGCGTGCACCTGACGAACGCACTGGCTCAGTGTTTCCAGAGATTCATTCCGGCTGAACACTCCTTTCGCTCCGGCTTGGAAAGCTTGCAGAATAATCTCCCGTTTCGAGGAGTCCAAAAGCACAACGGCCTTAATCTTCGGAAGCGTTCCACGGAGCTTCCGCAAAACTTCAAAGCCCCGCACCGGATCTTCATCCAGATGAGAGCTGACAACGCACACGTCCGCTTTGTGCAGAGTTGCGACTTCCACCAGATTCGCCGAATTCGCAGCCACGGCACTGAGGCCATGGTCTTGCTCCAGGGCATCTCGAAGCAACTGTGTGTGAATGTGGGTGCTATCCGCAACAACGACCCGTATCAGGCCGTTGCCTGCTTCGTCTTTATTCATCTTTAGCCTCTCAAGTTGCGCTTTCGGGCGATGATCCAGCTCGTCGGCTACAACAAACCCTGTTTTCCCCTCCAAAAAAGCAGAATCCGCTGCTTGTCGTGGAGGAATGTTTCCCAAGCTGCTTAAGTCCCGCATCTCAAGTTTAGGGAACCCGTCCTAGTTCGGCAACGCTAAGTTGAATGAACTTGCACGCACCCAAATGGATTAGCCTATCTGTCTTTCCAGAGACGAATCGCTCCGCAAATCAATGGCTATGAAGGATGCAATCGGTCGAAGTAATAATTTTTCAATCTGTATACGTTGTTTATTTTCATAAAGTTGATGACTAATCAGACGTTGAACTTAAAATTCCAGAGATGAGTTCATCCTGTGCAAATAATAGAGACGAAAGACTGTAGTAGAAAGTGTCTTGCTATAAATCGTAATGTACCACAGTAATATGAGAAATACGACTCTAATACTTTGTACCTCTTGCAGCAATTTGCAGCATTTCGTATTCTGCAAACCGAAGTCACTGGACGCCCCCAATCCAGATTGTTTTCCCCTCCCCGGTAAGGCACCATCAGGTTTAACTGTCATTCTTTTCAGCAGTCACTGGTTTATGTGACTCAGAGGGCGAAGCTGTGAGCGCTGTCGGTACCCAATTAAGTCAACTAGTTAAGACCGCCCCGGTGATCACACCTGAGCTGGTTCATTGGTATGCAGTGCAGACGCGGGCGCGCCACGAAAAAAGGGTTGCGGAACGGTTCCAGGAACAAGGGTTGCCGATTTTTCTTCCGCTGGTGAGCGAGGTCCGCCGCTGGAGTGATCGCAAAAAGACGATCGAGTTACCGTTATTCGGTTGTTATGTTTTCGTCAAGGTGGCCGCGAGCAGAGAAGAACGTTTGCGCGTCTGCTGCGTGGATGGGGTTCTGAGGATCGTCGGCGGCAAAGGTGAAGGCGCTCCCATCCCGAACGACCAGATTGAGGCGGTCCGGGCCATCACTTCGCAACAGCTAACCTGGTCCGAACACCCGTTCCTGAAAATCGGCCAGCGAGTTCGGATCAAGAGCGGTGCCCTGGTTGGAGTGGAAGGCATCCTGGTTGGCCGGGACGGGAATCGTACCCTGGTTGTCTCCGTGGACGCAATTCAAAGGTCCCTATCAGTCCGCATTGAAGGCTACGACGTCGAGCCGTTATAGAAACGAAATTTCCCATCCACTGTATTTCCTACTAATCAATTGCTCCTGCCCGACCACATCAACGAAACACCCCGGATACTTGTCGTGAGCAGGGATTCGTCCGTGTTGAGTCTGCTCGACGTGGTTGCAACCGCCAATTCATGGCGGTTGGAGAGCGCCTCCAGCCGGTGGGAAGCATTGGAGCGGGTACAGGCTGAAGACGCACCTGAGTTGGTGCTACTCGACTTGGTTCAAAGCGATGCGGACGGGCTGCACACGCTGCGCTGGTTGCACAGGATTCGTCCCGATCTGCCGGTGGTGGTTCTGTCGCATCTTGAAAGTGGTGCGCAGAAGGCCGAAGCCATCCGGTTGGGCGCCGACGATTATTTTGCGCGTCCTTTTGAGGAGCAACATCTGCAAATGGCGATTCGGCGGCATTTGGTGATCGATACCGGCGATTCCGAGATGGAAATCGGCAGCGAGAATATCGAACAAGTCGGCGAAGACATGTTTGTGGTTGCCGCCAGCCCGGCAATGCGTCATCTTCGCGCGCAGGCGGAGTTGTTGGCGCAAGTCGATGCGCCGGTGCTGATTCTGGGA
>DATBAX010000351.1:0-7625 GCA_036271275.1 Terriglobales bacterium | reverse complement strand
CGGGATGGCATACTCGGCTTAAGTTTTTCGCGGGTTTTAGACCCCCCACAGAACCTGCAACCCAGTCGCGAGCCCCCCTTTTCGTGGTAGTGAGTTGGGGACAAACGTGTTTCACCACAAAGTGCTTCTCCCAGGAGCTAACGGCATGCCCGCAATTTGTCGACTCGTACGTCTTGGCGACAGCCATGATCAATCGGAATCATCCATAAAGCGGTTTTGGAATTCCGCCATCGCTCAAATGATTTCCGCTTTGGCGATTTTGGTCCTCTTATTGTCCGGCTCGCATGCCCATGGCCAGGTAAGTGTACTGATGAACCGCAATGACATCGGACGCACCGGGCAGAATCTTAGTGAAAGAATTCTTACTCACGACAACGTGAATGCGGAGCAATTCGGCAAGCTGTTTATGCAGAAAGTGGATGGCTCCATCATCGGCCAGCCACTGTACGTTCCCAACGTCCAACTGGCGAACGGCACAATCCATAACGTTGTTTACGTTGCCACGCAGCATAACAGCGTATATGCGTTCGATGCCGACAGTAATCTTGGCAACGACGCGGTGCCGCTATGGACGGAAAACTTTGGCGCCTCGGTGCCGGAAAATATAGCGAACTTTGGATGCGGCACCCCAGGCTATTTCGAAGTCGGAATCATGGGGACGCCGGTCATCGATCCTGCCACCAAGACGCTTTACCTGGTATCGAAGACAGTGACTGCGGGACTTTATGCGTCGACGCTGCACGCTTTGGACATCACCAGCGGAGCGGAAAAATTTGGCGGCCCGAAAGAGATTGCCGCTTCAGTACAGACCAGCCAGGGGTTGGTGACCTTCACTCCATCCATCCAGATGCAACGTCCGGCCCTGTTGCTGCTCAAGGGCAACGTCTACATCGGCTACGGTTCCAATGGATGCGATGCGTTTAATTATCATGGCTGGCTGCTGGCTTATAGCGCCGCTACTTTGCAGCCAACTGGAGTTTTCATTACTACTCCGCAAGGCGACGGCGGGGCGATCTGGTCGGCCGGCGGCGGTCCCGCGGCAGACGCCCAGGGCTTCATCTACATCTCCACCGGGAACGGAACATTCGACTTCAGCAGCGGCGGCACCGACTTCGGAGACAGCATCCTCAAGCTCAGTGCAGTGCAAAACGGATTTAAGGTGAAAGATTATTTCACTCCTTTTGACCAGGCGATGCTTGACAGCGGCGATTTAGATCTTGGCTCCGGCGGAATTCTTGTTCTCCCTGACCAGGGTGGCCTCCACAACCATGAACTGATTGGCGGTGGAAAGGAAGGCACTCTTTACGTGGTGGATCGCGATGATCCGGGGCAATTCAACACCGGGATCAACGATATTGTGCAAACGTTCACGGCCATTACGCCTTCGATCAAAACCACTGCTGCCTACTGGTCTGGGAACGTGTATCTTGCCGGGCAAAAAGATACCGTAAAGCAGTTCTCCCTGAATGCTGGTTTGCTCACCAACCCGCCATTCGCTGAATCGGCGGCTACGTTCCTGGATCGTGGACCGTCGCTTTCGATTTCTGCAAATGGCAACAGCAACGGAATTCTGTGGGCACTCGATCACGATTTCATGATTCTGTCCGCCCTCGATGCCACGAATATTTCCAACAAGCTATATGACACAACCCAGGCCTTGAGATTGCGCGACAAATTATCGCCGACTTCCAGGTTCGTGGTTCCCACAATCGCCGATGGCAGGGTCTACGTTGGCGGCACTACCGAGCTTTCGGTATATGGTCTCCTGCCAACTCTTTCGGCGGCTGGCGGCGGCAACCAGACGGGAGTGGTAAGGGCGGTCCTGCCTATCCCGATCAGCGTTCAGGTAGCGGACGCGTACACTGATGCACCCATCGCTGGAGTGACGGTCACTTGCAAAGACGGTGGAGCGGGTGGAATTTTCAGTACTCCGGTTACCGTGAGCCCAGCCTCCGGCCTGGTCACGACGACGTACACGTTGCCCGTGAAAATCAAGACTTTGACGATCACCTGCTCGGCCACTGGATTGACCTCGGCAACGTTTGCCGAGTCCGCTGTTCAGGGGCCACCAAACGTAGTCAGAATTTTTACCGGAAGCAAGCAGAGCGCACCGGTCAAGACTCTGTTGCCGCTTCCCCTGGTAGTCACTGTGGTGGACGCTCATGCCAATCCGCTTGCCGGAATTACCGTGACCTGGACCGATGCCGGCAAGGGCGGCAAGTTCTCGGCAATCTCGACCACTACAGACGCCTCCGGCCATGCCAGCACTATGTACACGACTCCGAGTGTGGCGGGAATTGTTCATGTAAGCGCGACGGTAGGAGCTTTGAAACCGGCGATGTTTGCAGTAACGGTGACGGCACAGTAGCAGGGGGAAGCGCCACCCAAAGCCGTTGTCGTCCTGAGGCAGCGGAATTCCAAACGAAGGATCTATGCAGTTTCGGCGTCGACAAAATGCACAGTCCTTCGCGACGCAAAGAGCGCTGCCTCAGGACGACACGTTTCTGAGGTTCTTTTTTGAAAACTAAGAAGCAAGGATTTGCATCTTGACACTGGGGGGGTGGAGCAAGACTGTGCTGCCTCCTCATGTGGCATCCCGCACCAACAGTCACGATCCCGCACCTTTCACGCTGAGCAGCAGGAGAATGAAATCTAAAATGCCTACTACACTTCCGAATCGAAGCGCGTATTTAAAGATCAGCCTGACGGCTTTGCTGTTTGTATTTTCGACATTGCAGCCGCGAATGGCTTCTGCGCAAACCAGCGTGCTTACCTGGCACTACAACAACGCCCGCAACGCGGTGGACAACACTGAAACCGTGCTGACCCCGGCGAATGTGAATGTCAGAGGATTCGGCAAATTGTATTCGCAGGCGCTCGATGGATTGGTCGTAGGCCATCCTCTATACATGCCGGGGCTCAACATTCCCGGAAGCGGCGTCCACAATGTGGTTTTCGTGGCCACCATGGAGGATAGCGTCTACGCCTTCGACGTGGAAAATCCCACCGCCGCTCCGCTGTGGCAGACCAGCCTTCTGACTTACAGTCCGGCGGGCGCGGTCCCAGTCGCTGACAAATTCAAAGGTTGCCAGGTCACTACAGCCTGGACCGATGTTGGGGTCGTATCTACTCCGGTGATCGATTCCGCGACCAATACCATGTATTTGCTGGCGGAAACTTACGAAAATAAAAAAGTAGTCCATCGCTTGCACGCTCTGGATGTCACGACCGGGGTGGAGAAGTTGAATGGTCCGACCACCGTCACGGCAACTTATACGCTCAACGGAGTAACGAATACTTTCGTAGATACACACCAGATGAATCGTCCGGGATTGTTGCTGGCGAATGGAAATATTTATGTGGGCTTCGGTTCGGCCGGATGTAACGGCGGCGATTCAGGCTGGATCATGTCCTACAACGCGACCACGATGGCGCCGAATGGCGCATTGGACATTGAGCCCGGCGAGTATTTTGCGTCGATCTGGCAGAAGGGCGCCGGGTTGTCGGCCGATAGCACCGGAAATATCTATGGCGAAAGCGGCGAGGGCCCAGTGGCCGAGCCAGGAACCTCGGGAGAAAATCTGGGCACCAGCGTTTTCAAAGTAAGCCACGTCGGAAGCACGCTCACCGTCGCCGATTGGTTCACGCCCTACAACTGGTCGTATTTGTACTCGATGGATTTAGACCTGCACAACGGCGTGCTGGTACTTCCCGACCAGCCGGGTCCGCATCCGCATGAAGTCATTGGCATAGGCAAAGAAGGAACGATCTATTTGCTGGACCGCGACAACATGGGACATCTGTGCGCGAGTTGCACTGCAGGGGACACGCAAATCGTGCAGGAGTTGTTGCTTGCCGACGGCAAGGGCGCGGGCACGCCGTTGATATTTAATGGGAAGGTGTATTTTACGGGCGGACATGTGGTGTCGGTGTATCCCATAACCAATGGAAAGCTGGTTACGCCGCCGGTAGAGTCGGCTATGTTTGCATCTGGCGGGCATCCGATCATGACTGCGAATGGAACCAAAAACCCGATTCTTTGGGGTGGCAGCGGGGGCCTTCTATGGGCGATGGATCCAGCGACCATGCAGGTGATCTGGACAACGAATCTGGCCACGCAGAGGCGCGACATCCTGCCGACGACGGCGCACTTTGCCGTGCCGGTGATTGCCGATGGCAAGTTATTCATCGGAGGATTGAAGACCCTGGTGGTGTATGGCTTGTTGCCAGTCTTGAGTGGCGGCAACGGAAATAACCAGACCGGCACGGTGACCACGGCGCTGCCGAACCCCATTACCGTGCAAGCGATCGACACGCTATCGGGCAAAGGCTTGGCGGGTGTGACGATCACCTTTAGCGATGTGAAAACAGGCGGAGGAAGTTTTTCGCCGGCGTCAGCGGTGACGGATTCGACCGGGACGGTTTCGACAAGTTATACGTTGTCGACCAAGGCGGCAGTGTATACGGTGACGGCATCGTCGATCGGATATGCCCCGGCTACGTTCACCGAGACCGCTACGGGATCTACCCCGGTCAAGATGATCCGGGCGGCGGGCAGCGGACAAGTTGTTCCCTTGTCCACGCTCGTCCCAAATCCACTGGTTGCCAAGGTTGAGGACCAATACGGCAACGGCGTCGCTGGCGTGAGCGTGACGTTTGCCGACAAAGGGAAGGGCGGACTTTTCTCGGCGAATCCGGTGACCACCGACAGCAATGGGTGGGCGAGTGTGAGCTACACCTCATCGACCAAGTCCGGACCGACGACGGTGACGGCGGCCGTCCCTGGATTGACCACTCTGAACATTTTTGTCACGGTGACGCCGAATCCCGCGTCCAGCGTGATTGTTTCTTCGGGCAGCGGTCAGAAGGCTGCGCCATCGACGTTGCTGCCGAGGCCGCTGGTGGCGAAAGTTACCGACAACCTTGGGAATGCTATTCCGGGTGCGTCCGTGACCTTTAGCGATTGGGGCGCGGGCGGAACGTTCTCGGCAAATCCGGTGACGACTATCACGGCTGGGACGGCATCCGTGAAGTACACCACACCAGTCAAAACTGGAACAGTGAAAGTGACCGCGACGGTAACCGGAGTTGCTGCGACCGCTAGTTTCACAGTAACGGTCAATTAGAGAACTGGGCCGTTCCTGTAGAAACTTAGTCTTAAGTTGTCCCCCAGCGCTTTCTCGCGCTGGGCTGAGCTGGGTCGACCCTGCCCGTGAGACTTCTCCTCGTTCTTGATCAACCGCGCCGCAGCGGCTCTTCCATCGGTAGAGGTGCAGTTTGTAATGAGACGCGTGTCAGGGCATCGGCTTCAGCCGTGCCGAAACAAGATCAACAGGGACGGGCATTAGCCTCTGAGCGGCGGGGGAGTACCAAAAGTTGCGTTACGCGCGTGATCAAATCTCCGAGTTTGTTGGCATGCCTGAAGGCGATGCCCTGACACAGGTCTTTACTTAAACTGCACCACTGCCTTCCTTAAAACTGGACCACTACCTTTCGATCCTAAAGCCAGAGTTTTTCATCAGACTTCATACCCGACCAATTTGTTTGGTTTCATGATGTTAGACACAAACCATCCTGACGAAAGAAAATCATTGACAGACGATACTGTGTATCGTACAGTGTGTGTCACATACTATATGGTGAACAGTAGCTCAACGAACGGCGAGATTTTCGAGAACCTGAAGCTGGAGTTGCGCCGCGGCTGCCTGATTGTGGCCGTGCTGGCCCAGCTTCGGGTTGAGCGCTATGGATACACCTTGCGCAAGGCGCTGGCTGACGATGGCCTGGAGATCGACGAAGGCACGCTCTATCCGTTGCTGCGGCGGCTGGAGACCCAAGGAATGCTGGTGAGCGAGTGGCGCGAGGAAGGGAAGCGGAGGAAGCGCTTTTATCGGCTGTCGGCGGATGGAGTGGTCATCCTCGAGCAATTGTTGGACGAGTGGAAAAAGATCAACGCATCGTTGGATCGAATTCTTCAAGAGGTGTAGGACATGGAACTTCTCGATCGTTATTTACGGTCAGTAAAATTCTGGCTGCCCAGGGAACAGAAGCAGGACATTCTTGCGGAATTATCGGACGATCTGCGATCGCAGATCGAAGATCAGGAATCGGAACGCGGGCGGCCGCTGGAAAATGTCGAGATCGAAGCCATCCTGAAAAAGTCAGGGCCGCCGATGCTGGTGGCTGGACGGTATTTGCCGGAACGATATTTGATCGGCCCGGCATTGTTTCCCATCTACTGGTTCGCGTTAAGGCTGGGATGGATGTGCTTCTTTCTTCCGTGGCTGGTGGTGGGAATCACGCTGCAAATTCTTGCCGGTTTGAGCGGACACTCGAATCCGGTCATTAGTCATTTGCTGGATCCGTTTTTGCGCTCCGTGCTGATTAACTTTGTGGCTCTGACCGTCGTATTCGGACTGATCGAACGTCATCACAGAAAAACTGGGTTTCTGAAAGATGGGACGCTGCGCCGAACGCCGATTGTGCGCGATCCCAATCGTATTTCGCTCGCGTCGTCCATTACCGAGCTTTCGTGGGACGCGATGTTGCTGCTGTGGTGGGTGAATGTGCTGCGGATTCCAGGGATGTCTGTGATCGGGATCACGGCGTCGCCGGTGATCCAGCGGTTCTTCTATTGGCCGATTGTAGTTCTGTTGCTTTGCCAGGGAGGGATTGCGTGCGTGAATATTTTTCGTGCGCAGTGGACGCGTGGCCGCGCCGCCATTCGCGGATTGGTCGATGGATTTAGCTTATTGGTGGTCTCTTCACTACTTGTGATTTGGCTTACCGGAGGGGCGTTTGTGGCGTTCACATCCTCAAAGCTTACTTCCGCGGAAATTGCGGCTGGGGAAAAGTGGATTACATTTGGATGGTCGGTCATGCTGCTTCTTTGGGCCGCCGCTAGTTATGCGGCGAGACTTTTTCAGGATACGAGACGGGCAACGGGCAAGCCCGCGCCGTTGAACTGGGCGCTGCGGATGCTGACCGGGGAGTGAGTGTCAGTGCCGTCCTTGCAGGAAGCTTTCCCGGTTCCCAGCGGTTGCCTGCTGGGCTAATGAATGCCGTCGCTCCGCGACTTGGGAGTTGCTGAAGTTGGCGGACTCGTGCGACTGCAAGACTCGCACGGCGCCAAGTCCCGGAGGGACGACCAAGCTTAGCCCAGCGCGGCAGCGCTGGGTAAATGTGCGGAGTGAACAAGTCCCGTAGGGACGACCCACCGGTATGAATTGCGCCTTTGGGTACGTGGTCATGATTCGTGCCTACCAGGACTTTGTCTTGGGCTAAGTTGGGGCGCTCCTCCGGAGCTGGCGCTGAATGATTTCGAGGCGAACCACGGTACGTTATTACTTGGCGAAAACCAAAATGACGAATGTGCCGGGTTTCATTTTTGGACGTTCTTCTCCCGGCGCAGGCGGATCGAAATCGGCGGCGGCCAAAAAGATATTGTGAGTTTTTAAATCAAGCGCCATGGTTCGGGCGCTCTTTTTCGTCGCGACGTTTTCCATGACCGTGTATTTGTCGGGAGAATCTTCGTGTACGACGGTCAGCGTTCCATCGCCGTTCGAGGCGAACGCAAGTTGGGTGCCAGGATCGAAGCCGTTGGCATCGACACCCTCGCCGATGGG